>JBAVRE010000043.1:0-3207 GCA_049694695.1 Steroidobacteraceae bacterium
GTCGTTGTACAGGGGCAACTTGATGTCACCTGCCATCTCGGCATAGGGTTTTTCTCCGAAAACCACGATCGCCGCGTCGACTCTGGCCGCAGCCATGTCGGTGTAGGGCCCATTGGATTCGAAATAAAGGGTGCCTCCACCGGCCAGCAGGGCCGCCTTGATGCCGGCCACGATCGACTCGCCACCGGGAAAATCGGCCTTCTTGTTACCCGTCCCCTGCCAGCTAATCGTCCAGCCGCCGGCCTGCAGACCGATATCGTCCGCCGCCCCGGTGACCAGCACGCGCGCTGAGGATTTGATCGGCAGGACACCGTCGTTCTTCAGCAGCACGAGCGATTCGCGCACGGCCTCTCGCGCCAGCGCGCGATGGGCGGCCGAGCCGATGAGATCCAGCCGCCCGTCATACGGTCGCTCCGGATCGAAGGCCCCGAGCTTGAGCTTGACACGCAGGATGCGCCGGACTGCATCATCGAGCCGGGCGCTGGAGATTTCCCCACTGCCAACCTGGGCCACCATGTTCCGGAACAGGGCTTTCCAGTCCTGTGGCGCCATCACCATGTCGACGCCGGCGTTGATCGCCAGTGCGCAGCGATCCTTGCTGCAGCCGGGGATCTGCGCATGGCCGTTCCAGTCCCCTACCACGAAGCCATCAAAGCCCATGTGGCTCTTGAGCACCTCAGTGAGCAGCCCGTGGTTACCGTGCATCTTCGCGCCGTTCCAGCTCGAATAAGAGGCCATCACCGTCAGCACGCCGGCATCGATCGCCGCGGGATACCCCTGGGCATGCGTCGCGATCAGCTCGCTTTCGCTGAGCGGGGCGTCGCCCTCATCAACGCCATCAAGGGTGCCGCCATCCGCCATGAAGTGTTTCGCACTGGCGGCAACTCGCCCTGCCTGGAGCTTGCGGTTCAAGTCCGCCGGACCCTGCAGGCCCTCGACCATCGCGGTCGCGTAGCGGCGCACGAGTTCCGGATCTTCAGAGTAGCCTTCGTAGGTGCGCCCCCAGCGCGGATCCTGCGGTGTCGCCAGCGTCGGTGCGAAGGTCCAGTCTATGCCGGTCGCCGCAACCTCCTCCGCCGTCGCCTGACCGATCCGGCGCACCAGCTCAGGATCTTGTGCAGCACCCAGGCCGATGTTGTGTGGAAACAGGGTGGCGCCGACCACGTTGTTGTGCCCGTGCACGGCGTCGATGCCGAAAATGATCGGAATCGGCACGTGACCGGGACGCGCTTCCAGGGACACGGCGCGGAATCCCTGCGCCAGCTTCAACCAGGCGGCAGGCGCAGCGCGCGGATCGCCATGCACACCGGATCCGCCGCCCGCGAGTATCGAGCCGAGCGGAAACTGGCGCAGATCCTCCGGCTCGATGGTGGAGACATCGGCCTGGATCATCTGCCCGACTTTCTCCGCGACGCTCATCTGCTGCAACAGCGCCGCGATGCGCGCCTCGGACTTCGCACCGATGAGCCCGCGACTCCTGGCGGTCGGCCACTCTTGCGGATGCACTGGAGGCATCGCCACCGGCGTCGCAGCGGGCGTCGCCGCCAGCGCGCCGCAACCGAGCAGCAATGAGCACAGACCGACCGCAACGGGCTGCAGCAACCGGCGTATTGGCCTTCGCCGTAGATCACTCATTTTCTTGCCTCTCAATGCCTGACCAGCGTCGCCTCAAGTTCTTCCAGGCTTCGTCCCTTGGTCTCCGGCAGCAGCCGCATGACGATAACCAGCCCGACCACGGCAAACAGACCGTAGATCAGGAAGGTACGGGAACTACCGAGATTCTCCAGTTCCCACGGAAACACCAGCTGCACGCTGAAACTCACGGCGGAATTGATCAGGCCCACAAAGGAAATCGCAATGCCGCGGATCCGGTTGGGAAACAGTTCCGAGAACAGCACCCACATCACCGGTCCCAGCGACATCGCAAAACTGGCGACGAATCCCAGTACCCCGAGCAGCACCAGCCGCGGATTCATCCTGATGGCCGCGTTGACGAATGCCGACTGATTGTCCTGGTACACCTTGATACCGACGGCGGCGATCACCGCCTGGCGAAAGGCCACGTCACTGTCGTAGCTGTGGTCAACAAGGGGTTGCAGGGCCACGCGGTCGATCTGCTGCGGGAGCGATGCGAGGCGCTCAGCGCGGATCGTGTAGCTCGCGGTGCCGAAGCCGTAGGCCAGCGACAGCATGCACACCGCGATGCCCACGAGTCCGAAAGCCAGCAGCGGACGGCGCCCCAGCCGATCGATCAGCCCGATCGCCAGCACCGTGAAGACCAGGTTGACCAGGCCGACGAGCACGGCCTGCATGAACGAGGCGTCAGCGCCGATTCCGGAACTCTCGAAGATCATCGGCGCGTAGAAAAACACCGCATTGATCCCGGTGATCTGCTGCAGGACAGCCATCGCCACGCCGATCGTCAATACCAGCCTCATGGCGGGCCGCCACAGCTCGCCGAGCGACGCCCGCTCCTTGTTGGCATCGTTCGCCATGGAAGACTTGATTGATGCAAGCTCTGCTTCGGCCTGCGTACTGCCGCAGACCCGCGTCAGGACCGCGCGCGCCTGCGCGTCACGGCCACGCATCGCCAGCCAGCGTGGGCTTTCGGGCACGGCAAGCAGGGCGAAGAAGTAGCAGATCGACGGCAGGGTCTCGATGCCCAGCATCCAGCGCCAGTTCCACTCGCCCAGCCGCAACGCCTGCGCCCAGCCCAGATCGGCGTGCCCAAGCCGCAGGATCAGGTAGTTGGTGAAAAACGCCGCCGATATGCCCAGCACGATGTTGAGCTGATTGAAGGAGACCATGCGACCGCGCAGTGCGGCCGGCGCGATCTCGGCAATGTACATGGGTGCGATGATCAGCGCCGCCCCGACACCCAGCCCACCCATCAGGCGTGCGGCGACCAGCGTGGCAAAATTCGGAGCAATCGCGGACAGCAGCGCTGACACCGCGAACAGTATGGCCGCAAGACTCAGTACCGGGCGACGCCCGAGCCGATCGCTCAAGGGTCCGGCCACCATCATCGCCAGCGTCGCAGTCAGGGTCAGTGAAGCGACCGCCCAGCCCAGTTCGATCTGCGTAAGGGCAAACTCGGGTTTGATAAAGGACACCACGCCGGAAATCACCGAGGCATCGAAGCCCATCAGAAAACCGCCCAGCGCCGCGATCAGCGCCGTCCTGACGACGTAGCTCATCAGCGCTTCA
>JBAVRE010000044.1:0-8495 GCA_049694695.1 Steroidobacteraceae bacterium
GGCAGGCGCTCAGCCGGGAGTCGGCGCCCTTGATGGCCAGGAAAGCGTTGGCACGCGGATTGATATCCGAAGGCACCCTGGCGGGCGGCGGGAGATTGGGATCGGGGGCGACAAAGGTCGCAATGACCTGCTGCTGATAACGCGCCTCGATCAGAGTAATCGTCGGTGCTGACGCATCAGCGACGGCGCTCAGCCCGAGGTCGGTGATGCCGGTGCCCACCGTTGAGGGTAGCGCTATTCGGATGGGAGTCGCGTTCTCACAGCTGAGTTGCACGAACGGCGGATCGGTCTTGCCGCCGACCTGTGCCTCGAGCGCCAGCAGGCTCGCGCTCGGTAGCGCGAAATCCATGAACTCGTTGACCGCTACCGGCCCGAAGGCCGGGAAGGTCGGTCCGGCTGCCGGGTCATTGTTAAAGAGAGGCGTGCCGGCGGCATCGGTGTAGACCGCCGTGCCGGTGTGCCTGACGCCGAAGAATTCGTCGCTGATGCCGCAGGGGCTGTTGTCCGACAGCTTCAACGTACCCACGACCCACGGCCAGGTCTGGAAGGAGTGTTGGCCGCCGGGATACCAGTCGGTCATGGCGACCGGCAGCATCGTGAAGTTGTTGTCGAGGACCGAGTTCCAGCCGCTGTCGGACACGCAGCTGCCATTGCCGGTCAGCCCCGGCTGCGCACCGCAGTAGGCGGTGTAGTTGGTGCCTGGGGGAAGTCCGGGCACCACATATTCGCCGCGCAGGTTGGTCACGGCCGGAGGATCCGGGTAGCGCGGGAAATACGGCGACACGTTCGCATAGAGGTAGACGCCCATTCCCGCCGCCATGACGAGGTGCCCGGCAGGCCCGGACGCGGTGGGTCCGAAGTAGGACGTGCCCGTCATGCCGGCTTGGACGAAGGAGCGATAGAAATCGCCCTGCTGCGAAGGTCCAGGGGGCGCCGTCATGGTGAGCGGCGCGAACTGGACGAGCGGCGTACCAATCACATCCGTGTTGACCACCACGCGGCGCTCGCTGTAGCCGCCGGAGCCGTTGCCGACCAGCAGGTACGCGAAGTGCAGGCCGGGTCCTGCGGACAGTTGCCAGTCGGCCTCGGCACCGTTGACGTTGACCAGCGTGCCGTCGGTCGTCTTCCAATAGTACGTGAGTGGCAGGTTCCTCGTGTCGCTGGCGGTGCCGCTCAGATGCACGACCGGGCCCGGGTCTACCTCGAGCAGCAGCGCGAAGCTGGTGTCGCCCGCGCCGTTGGACGCGGTAACGGTGTAGGTCGCCTGCGCACGCAGCGCCGTGGGCGTGCCCGAGATCACACCCGAACCCGCATCGATCGTCAGCCCGGGCGGGAGGGCTGGTGAGACCGTGTAGGAATCGACCGTTCCTGTGACCGTCGGAGTCAGCGACGCCGCGACGCGGTTCAGGGTCAGCAGGGCGGGTGAGGGATAGGACAGGGCCGATGGCGGACCTGCGATTACCGAGAGCAGCAGGTTGAACTGGGCGGAGCCGATCGCGTTGCTTGCCGTGACAACGTAGGTCTGTGCCGCGGTGGGAGCGCTGGGTGTGCCGGAAATAATGCCACTGGACGGATCAAGTACCAGACCTGCCGGCAGTGCAGGAGCCACGGTGTAGCTGTCGACGGTGCCGGTGACGCTCGGCGCAAGCGCCGTGATCGCAATACCCACGAAGTACGGCGTCGGCGTGGGATAGCTGAGCCCGGTTGGCGCAGCGGAATTGACCGACAGGACGAGACTGAAACTGGTGCTGCCGGCCGTGTTGGCAGCGCTGATCACGTACGGTGCCGGGGCACTCACCGCGGTGGGTGTGCCCGATATCACACCGCTCCGCCGGTTCAGCACGAGACCCGCGGGTAGCGCCGGCGAGACCGAGTAGGCACGTACGCTACCAGTCACGGTGGGTTGCAGCGGAGTGATTGCGATCCCAACCGCGAACACCACCGGTGTCGTGTAGCTCAGATCCTTTGGCGGCGCCTGGCGCACCGTGAGTGGCAGGCGGAAGCGGGTGCTCCCGGCGGAGTTGGCTGCAGTAATCGTGTAGGTATCGCGTTCGGCAACCCGATCAGGCGTGCCCGAGATCACACCGCTCCTACGGTTGAGCGCGAGGCCCGAGGGCAGTGACGGGCGCACCGACCAGGAGCTGACAATGCCCCTGACCGAGGGCGTCAGCGGCACGATCGCCGTACCGACGACGAAGGGGGGCGGAATGAGGTAGCTCAGATCGCTCGGCGGAGCGATGCTGGCCGCGGTTGCCGCACGCAGCGGCAAGATCCCGGCGAGCGCACTCAGCACAAGAATGCCAAGCGCGACAAGCCCCAGCCGTGCGCTGCGCAAGATCTGGATCGAACCGGACATGCGGTTTGCGATCATAAAGTCCCCCACTTCTTGTTTATCGTTCTAGCAGGCCCGGACTAGCCTCTACCTCCTTTCGATATGTCGGCAAGTGGGGTATCACAGTAGGTCACGTCAGACGACGACGTCAGCACCGCTTAAGATGAAGAGAGCATGACACCAGGGGGTCTGGGAATGACCAGGTTGATCGCCGGCATCGCTGAGTGTCGGCAAGGCGATCTACGGCAACGGCGGGGCGGGGTGGTTGAGCGCGGCGAAGACCAGGCTCCTCACCGATGCTGTCTATGCCGCATGCGACACGGTGAAAGCGACCCTTGCCTGCCCTGCCGGTACTAACAATGATTCCTGCCTGACGGCTGCGCAGCTTGCGGCGGTCGAACAGATCACCTCACCGTATCGTCCCGGGGCTCGGGCACGGCATGGGCCCATTCAACGCGAAATACGATGGCCTCAAGGCGCTCGAAGACTGGGTCGGGAAGGATCAGGCGCCGGGTACCCTGGTCGCTATCGATGAGAACCCGAGTACCAAGGGCCGCACCCGGCCGATGTGCCGCTATCCGGCCTGGCCGAAATATGATGGGCAGGGATATCGCTGCACAGACGGCTGATTTGAACTGGCAGGGTCAGGCGAGAATATGCCAGGCGATGCACGCCTGGCAGCCGACGCCGATGGCGAACGCGGCGGTGCGCACCCATGGAATTGCAAAGGTGTAGGCCGCCAGGTGCACGACACGCGCCCAAAAATACACGGTCGCCGAGCCGGCGATCGCGGCGTTGCTGAGGCCGGCGGCGTGGGCCACCAGCACCAGACTCGCAAACACAACCAGGTTTTCGACGGAGTTGTAGTGGGCCAGCTTCATGCGGCGCGCCCACGGCGCGAGCGGCTTTGGATTCTCGGGATAGCCAACCGCATTGACGAGCCCTTGGACCATGATCGTGTTGAGGATGTAGGGCACCCACGTCAGTCCCGTGAGTATAGTGACGAGTGCGAGGTAACGAAGCTCGATAGACATGGCCTCTCCTTATCGAATGATCTAATGGGTGATGGTCAGCATAACCCAAGGCAATATCCTTGTGCATGACTCCCCTCGGGTTATATCTCCACTCGATTCAGTCGCATCGCATTGCTGATGACCGACACGGAATCGAAAATCGACCCGCAGGTCAGGGGTGACAGCATTTGGACCCGCGACTTCCACGTCCCGAAGCGACTTCCACGTCCCGAACGTAGCAGGTCAAGTCTGCAACGTAGCTCATCGCGGGGAGCAACTTTGGGAGCAACCTGTCCAGTTAGTTCACTTAAATGCCAGGTAAGCCAAAAAGATAAGGTGCCTATTCTGTTGCACCCGTGGCCACCACTATCCTTGATTGCCCACGCCTTTAGCTAAACAGGCGTCGCACCCACGCCCCGAGGCCCTGCCGACGCTGATGAAGAGTCGTGCTCAGGCGGTCTTCGGTCTGAAACTTCCCTAATCGGGAAGCCATGCCTGCCACGCCGATGGACAGCCGCGCCACGCACTTGGCGATCTCCGTGCTGGGTGCCGCCGAGTCAACTTTCTGCTGCAGATCCCGCTGCGCATGCTCGAGCTCGGCGGAGATTGCCGCCATGTCTTCGCCAAAGACTGTGGCGCGGCGCAGCACATCTCTCATCGTCGCATTCTTTGCCTCGAGGTACTTGTCGATGACTGTATTCATGTCCAGGAACACCAGTTTGTTCACTGCCTGAATCGTCGCGGATGCGTTCACGCTGTCATTCTTGTGGCAGGCGCATGCCAGTTCCACAAACTGATTGAGCATGTAGCAATAGCCGCTCATGTACCACGAGGGCTCGAGACCGATGCGCAAATGGGCCTGGGCGATTTTTTCGGCCTGCTCGAACTGGCCGGCGTCGAACTGCTTGGCGAACAGGTGTGTCAGCCAGTAGCGCTTCTGGGCCGCTCGGGCCCTGGCCATGGTCTCCTTGTCGGAGAACATGGCCCGCATTTCGGGCTGCTTGAGAATATGGGCGTAAAACCTGTCCAGGAGTTGATCGAACTCGGTGTCGAGCGACTGTTTGATTGGTCCAAGGGATGCGACCGTGCTTTCATCTATTTCCAGAAGGCGTAGTCGCTGCGCCATGATTGCACGGTACGGCATCTTTCGACCCTCAACTCCGAAGTAACAAGCCGATTACTGTCATGCACCAGCCCTGAATACCTGGGAAGTGCCGATCCTGGCAGCTTCCCAGACCATATGCCTGATCCTACTGCGAACTATCCATCAATTGTCTGAATAGTCACCACGCTGGCCACCATTCTCACAGAGGTCCATTCCCGTGATAGATGCCGTGAAGTAGATGATGGCGCACGAGCATCAGATCCGCACGAGCCAAGGCTCGCTTCCCGACACACCTCCAGGTGTGGCAAGATCTTTGTGCAGCGCGTCCCCTGGGCCAGATAAGTATATTTGCGCATGCAATGTGCGAGCGCGGCCGCGTATTCTGCAGATAGCGTCTGTAGAGGGCTGTTCGATGGCCGCTATTCCCGGCAGCGCAATGTTCGTCCCTGGCAACACGCTGTTGGCGGCGCTGCCCGAGGTGGAATGGGAGCAGGTCCGAAAGTATCTCAGGCCGATCCTGATGACACACGGGGATGTCCTCCATAAGCCTGGCGTGCGATTCGAGCACCTCTATTTTCCAGCAACCTCGGTCGTCTCCATTGCATCAATGATTGCAGGGGGCAGAAACGACGCCGTCGTTCTCGTGGGCCACGAGGGTTTCGTGGGCATCGAGGCCGTACTGGGCGGTGACTCGGCGACCCGCTGTGCGGTCGTGCAGAGCGAGGGATGGGCTTATCAGGTCAGGCAGGAGTGGCTGCACCGGGAGTGCGAACGTCGCGGTCCGATGCAGGACATACTGCTGCGCTATACACAGTCATACATGACGCAAGTGGCGCAAACCGCTGCGTGCAATCGGCATCACTCCATCGATCAGCAATTTTGTCGATGGTTGCTCATGTTTCTGGATTGTCAGGAATCGAGCGAGCTGGCGATGACACACGAGCGCATTGCGGCGCTGATGGGTGTACGGCGGGAAGGCGTGACCGACGCCGCTGGCAGGCTGCAGTTCGGCGGATCCATCCGCTGCCGCCGCGGCCACATATACGTAGTCGACCGCGCCAAACTGGAAACTCATTCCTGCGAGTGCTATGGCGTCGTCAAGCGGGAAGCCGAACGCCTGATAGGAATCACGCAGCGGCATACCCATATGACGGCCGCCCTGGCGGCCACAGACCGCGTCGGCATCGGGCGAACGGCGTACATGAACAATACCCCATCAACAAACTGCGCTTGAAAGAGGAAGGCCACCATGCTCGTAGTCATGATCCTGATTCAGGTCATTCAGGGTCGACGTCGATAGAGGTCGTGAACCGAGGCGACCAGCGTGAGTGGCGCGTGCCGCAAACTCTCTGTTCGGCTGCGTACAGACACTGAGTCCGTGCCTGTCGAAACTACCACCTGACAGGAGTGTGGGGTGGCAGCCCGGAGCCCTCCAGACCCTGAGGTGTCGCGCGCCGGCCACTTGCCGGCATGTCATGTAAGGAGAATCCGATGAGCATCAACAAAGACCAGGTCAAGGGCCACGTCGAAACAGCGAAGGGAGCGATCAAGGAAGCTGCCGGAAAGCTCGTGGGCAACCCGTCGCTGGAAGTGAAGGGAAATATTGAAAAGAACCTGGGCAAGGCTCAGGCGAAGTTCGGTGATGTCCGGGAAGACCTCAAGAAGGCTGCAAAATAGCTGAAGTCCAAGGAGAAGTCATGAACAGAAAGCTTGCAATATGCTGCTTTGCAATCAGCGCGATGCTCGGGTCTGCCGTGGTATTGGCCACTGACGATTCAGACACGGACCGGTCCCACCCGAAGGCCTTCGTGAAGGATTCGGCCATTACGGTGAAAATCAAAGCCAGGCTGGCCGCGGAACATTTCACGAGTCTGGGGCGTATTCATGTGGATACCGATAAACACGGCGTGGTCTGGCTGAGCGGCCATGCCCGAACCCAGGAAGCGATCGATAAGGCCGGGTCGATTGCCCGTGAGACGGAAAACGTCAAGGAAGTCCACAACCACATCAAGCTCAGGAAGGATGACTGACGTTCTGATTTGACACGAGGTCTCGAAGACTGGCGTATCACGCGCGACCCACGGACATCAAGGCACCATGAGAGCGCTGCTACGCCACACTGAACATCACCGAACTGACCGGATCGGTTGGCTGCGCGCGGCCGTGCTGGGCGCGAATGACGGCATCGTATCCACTGCGAGTCTGATGGTCGGTGTAGCGGCTGCGAGTGCCAGCCGGAGCAGCGTTTTGCTGACCGGGGTAGCAGGCCTGGTGGCGGGAGCTATGTCGATGGCCGCGGGCGAATATGTCTCGGTCCATTCGCAGGCGGATACGGAGAAGGCGGATCTGGAGCGCGAACGCGCCGAGCTGGCGGCCGATCCGGTATCTGAAAGACGTGAGCTCTCGGCCATCTATGTCGCGCGCGGGCTCGATGTCGCCCTGGCCCAGCAGGTGGCGGAGCAATTGATGGCGCACGATGCGCTGGGCGCCCACGCCCGCGACGAACTCGGAATCTCGGAGATTCTCAGCGCGCGACCCATACAGGCAGCGCTGTCCTCGGCCGCCAGCTTCTCGGTCGGCGCGGCGTTGCCGCTGATAGTGACCCTCCTGGCACGCGGTAGTGGCCTGATACCCTGGGTTACCGGGGCGTCGCTGGTCTTTCTGGCCTTGCTTGGCGCCATTGCCGCGCGGGTCGGTGGTGCCGGTGCACTGATCGGTGCGTGGCGGGTCACGTTCTGGGGCGCACTGGCGATGGCGATCACTGCGGCTGTCGGTGCCATGTTCGGTGCGGTGGCCTGATCCTGAATGTGAAGTTTCGACACAAGAGGCGGTGAAGCACGGTGGTTCAGGAACTGACGAGGAAGGGCAGATTGACCCTGGTTGCCGTGGGCAGCCTCGTCGGACTTGCGATCCTGGTCGCCGCCGTAGCGACTCTCTACCTCGGTGTGAATGCCAAGGCGCGGGTAACCGCCGCCGCCACGGAGGCGCTCGGCATGGAAGTCAGTGTCGGCGGTCGGTCGGCCATGGGCATTTTCCCAGCGCTGCACTTCACATTCGAAGACGTCCATGTCCGCAACGGTGGCGTCGATGTCGCTTCGGCCGGAGAGGTCGACCTTGGCATTGCCGTGCTGCCGCTACTGCATCACGAAGTGCGGCTCGAGAAGATTGTACTCAAGCGACTGCGGATTGCGATCAAAATAGACCGGGCGGGGAAGTGGAACGTCGACAGCTCGTCGCAGGGCCAACAGGACGCCGCCGCGCTGGCCATTGCAAAAATCTCAGCCTCGGATGCAACCTTTGGCTATGCAGATGAATCGACCGGCAGGCGTCTCGAGGCCTCGGCCTGCAACCTGAATGTGGATCGCCTGCGGCTCCCGGGTGGAGCTCGCGCGGACTTCCATAAGAATCTGTCCTTTGCGGCGAAGCTCGACTGCGGGCATTTCCGGATCGCTGATCTTGCGGCGACCGACCTGGCGCTCACCTTCGACGCGAAGAGCGGGACCGTCGCAGTCGAGCCGGTCGTGATGCGACTGCTGGGTGGACTCGGATCGGGCAGCATCCATGCGGATTATTCCGGCGCTGTACCGGTGTACGTGCTCCACGGTCGCCTCACGCGGTTCCGCGTGGAGGAGTTCTTCAAGGCCCTGTCGCCGAAGAATGCCGGAACCGGGTTTATGGACTTTTCCACGAACCTGACATTGAGGGGGCCGCTTACGGGCGCGCTGGCGCAGGCAAGTAACGGCGATGCTTCCCTGCATGGCAAGGATCTCACCCTCGAGATGGGAGATCTGGACAAGAAGTTTTCCCGCTACGAGTCCAGCCAGAACTTCAACCTCGTTGATGTCGGCGCCTTCTTCTTTGCCGGCCCGGCGGGGCTGGCGGTTACCAAGGGTTATGACTTCGCGCGCATCTTCCAGGGAACTGATGGCAGCACCACGGTGCGCACGCTGATTTCGGAGTGGCAGGTCGTACACGGCGTGGCGCACGCGCAGGACGTTGCCATGGCAACCCCGCACAACCGGCTTGCCCTGAAGGGCAGCCTCGA
>JBAVRE010000045.1:0-7574 GCA_049694695.1 Steroidobacteraceae bacterium
GCCGCTCAGGATCTTCCTTACCGGTGGGGTTGCGATCGAGACCGAAGGCGCAGCATTCCAGCAGGATGCATTTCCCGGTCGCCAGGGGTTGCTTATGTTTACGCATCTGATGTGGCGCCGTGGCACGGCCGTCAGCCGCGATGCGCTGGCGGAACTGCTGTGGCAGCAGCGGCAGCCACGGGCCCGGGACACCGCCCTCAATGCCATTGCCAGCAAGCTTCGCGTGCTGCTGGCCAGGGCTGGACTGCAAAAATCGTCGGTGCTCCCGGCGGCACTGGGCTGTTATCAACTGAACATTCCCGTTGATACCTGGGTGGATGTCGATGCGGCGCGTGATTCGCTGCACGCTGCCGAGGGTTTTCAGAAGACCGGGCAATACGGCGATGCGTGGTCGGCCGCGCATGTGGCCTGTCATATTTTCCGCCGACCCTTCATGGTGGGCGAGAGCGGGCCGTGGGTCGAACAGGCACGTGCACAACTGACCGGCTTCCATGTTCGTGCCTGTGAGTGTCTGGCGGACAGTTGCATCCGCAACAACGAGCCCCACACGGCGGTCGAGGTCGCCAGTGAGGCGATCAGCACGCATCCCTATCGTGAGACCAGCTATCAGCTGTTGATGCGGGCGCACGCGGCCGCTGGCAATCGTGCCGAGGCTCTGCGCACCTACGAGCAATGTCGCCGATTATTGGCGGAAGAGTTGGGTGTTGCGCCGTCAGCCGAGACGCAGGCCGTTCATCTAACGGTGTTGCAGGCGCGCTAGGCACTCCTGACTAGCGCCCGCGCAGCACGCGCGCCTTGCTGCGCTGCCAGTCCCGGTCCTTCTCGGTGGCGCGCTTGTCCTGCTTCTGCTTGCCCTTGGCCAGGCCAATTTGCAGCTTGGCGCGGCCATGCTGCCAGTAGAGCTCCAGCGGCATGATGGTGTAGCCGCGCCGTTCCACCGCGCTGATCAGGCGATCGAGTTCGTTGCGATGTAGCAGCAGCTTGCGGCTGCGCGCCGGGTCGGCCACCTTGTGGGTCGAGGCCGTCTTGAGCGGCGAGATATGGGCGCCAATCAGGAAGGCCTCGGAGCCGCGGATATACACATAGGCCTCGGCCAGCTGGGCACGGCCGGCACGCATGGCCTTGACCTCCCAGCCCTCCAGCACCAGCCCGGCATCGTGGCGCTCTTCGATGAAATATTCATGGCGCGCGCGGCGGTTTTCCGCGATCAGGCGACCGGCATTCTCTGACTTGGGCATGCGCGCATTGTACCCGCCGCCGTTGAGTCCATCGGGCGGATACTCCAGACTCCGTATCCCATGCGCACCCTGACCCGTTCCGCTCTCATCGCCCAGCCTCCTGCCGTGGTCTTCGCACTGGTGGCGGATGTCGCCAGCTACCCGCACTTCGTGCCGGGATGCTCGCACGCAGAGATCCTGATGCGCGGCAAGGACGAAGTAGTGGCGCGGCTGGTCGTGCACCGCGGTCCTTTGAGCACGCGGCTCACGACCCGCAATCATCTGCAGCCGCATGAGCAGATTCGCATGGAACTGGTCGATGGTCCGCTGCGCGCTTTGCACGGGGTGTGGACCTTTACGCCGGTGGCTAGCAACGGTTGCCGAATCGAGTTGAATCTCCAGTTTGAATTCAAAAGTGCCTTCAAGGCGGCCCTGCTCGAGCCGCTGCTGGAGAGCACGGCCACTGCCATGGTGCAGGCCTTCGTCGCCCGTGCGCAGGCCGCGCCACGCGGAGCCGGCCATGAACGGACCTGAGGAGAAGCGCTGCCTGGTGGCGGTGGATACGCCCGCCGGCCCCTTGTTGTGCGAAGTGCAGCTGGCGGCCAGCGACCCTGTCGACGCGGCGCTGCAGGCTGCACGAAACGCACTGGGGGAAAGTGGCGCCGACTGGCAAGGGGCCTTGGTTGGTATCTGGGGGCAGTGCCAGGCGCGTACCGCGATCCCCGCTGACGGCGATCGCATTGAACTCTACCGGCCGCTGAGCGCTGACCCTCGCCAGCGGCGTCGCCAGCGCGCGCGCTCGGCGCTCAAACCCCGGGGGCGGTGACCGGGCGCTTGCTGACCGGCTCAGCCGGGTCGCCCAGCGCGTCGCTGCTGACCCGCTCGACCACGTCATTGCTGAAAAACACGGTGACGTGCGCACGTTTTGGCGAATGCAGGCGACGCGTCTTGAGGTAGTAGTCGTAGTCCCAGCGGTCGTTGGCGAATGCGCCCGGCACCATGGGCGTGCCCAGCAGATAGCGCACCTGCGCATGCGTCATGCCCGGCTTGACCTGCGAGACCACCGACTGGTCGATGTGATTGCCCTGCTGAATCGGCATGCGGTAGACGCAACCCTGCGCCAGGCCCAGCAACACTGCGCCCAGGCCCAAGGCCAATGCGCAGCTTGCAAATCGCGGTGGTGGGCGTCGGCCCGTGGTGGTAACTTGCATAAGGGTTATCATAACGCAGCCGCTCCGCCCCGGTCCGTATCAAGTTGCACAATACTCATGGAAGGCAAAGATCTCCGTAAAGCCGGTTTGAAGGTAACGCTGCCGCGCCTGAAAATACTCGAGATGCTGGAGAGCAGCGCCACGCGCCACCTGTCAGCGGAGGAGATCTACAAGCGCTTGCTTGAATCTAACGAGGACATCGGCCTGGCCACCGTTTACCGGGTATTGACCCAGTTTGAAGCGGCCGGCCTGGTCGCGCGCCACCACTTTGAAGACGGCATGGCGGTGTTCGAACTCAACCAGGGTGCGCACCACGACCATATCGTCTGTATGGACTGCGGTCACGTGGAAGAGTTCGCCGATACCGCCATCGAAGAGCGCCAGGAGGCGATTGCCGAGCGCCTGCAGTTTACGATCCAGGAGCACTCGCTGGTGCTTTACGGACGTTGTTTGCGCGCCGACTGCCCGGCGCGCAAGCTCCTGCCTCGGGCACGCGGCTGATCTGCCATTACGCGCTCGAGCATCTCCAGGGCGTGATCACGCGCCCGTGCGGTGATCTCCAGTCCGCCGAGCATGCGCGCGATCTCTTCGACGCGCGCCTCACCGCTGAGTGGGCTCACGCTGATGCGGGTGCTGCGCCCGTCGCTGAGCTTGCTCACCCGCAGGTGCTGATGACCCTGCGCGGCGACCTGCGCCAGATGCGTCACGCACAGCGCCTGCGCTGAGGCGCCCAGGCCCCGCAACTCGCGCCCGACGATCTCGGCCACGGCGCCGCCGATCCCGGCGTCGACTTCGTCGAACACCATGCAGGGGGCGGCATTG
Organism: Steroidobacteraceae bacterium; assembly: GCA_049694695.1. GTDB lineage: Bacteria > Pseudomonadota > Gammaproteobacteria > Steroidobacterales > Steroidobacteraceae > FEN-1191. The sequence goes on from JBAVRE010000045.1 coordinate 3,251, forward strand.
CGCGCACAGCTCACCTGCACCGCCAACGACAACCGCGCCAGCTCGCCGCCGGAGGCGATCTTGGCCACCGCGCGCGGCGGCTGGCCGGGATTGGTGCTGACCCGAAACTCGATGCGATCGGCCCCATGTACGGAAGGTTCGGCACTCTCGAGTGGACCCAGATCGACCACGAAACGCCCGCCGATCATGCCGAGTTCCTGCATGCGCGCGCTGACCTCGCGCGCCATGGCGGCGGCGGCCTTGGATCGCCCCAGCGTGAGCAACCGGGCCTGTTCATGATAGGCCGTCAGTGCGGCGGCGACGTGGGCGCGCAGCGCGCTCAGATCGCCGGCAGCGTTTTCCATGCTGGTGAGCTCGCGCTGCAGCGCACCCTGCCAGGCGGGGAGTTCGGCCGCCTCGACGCGGTGCTTGCGGGCCAGATCTTCGATAGCCGCCAGCCGGCGCTCCACGAACTCCTGCCGCGCTGGGTCGAATTCCAGGCTGTCGAGATAGTGCGTCAGGGCATGCGCCACCTCCTGCACGCGCGCCGCGGCCTCATCGAGCAGCGGATGGAGACTGGCGAGTTCGGAATCGAGTGCGCCGGCCGTCCGCAGGGTGGCGGCTGCACGGGCCAGCAGTTGATGGGCGTTGCCGGCATCGTCTTCATAAAGGCCAGCCAGGCTGAGGCGTGCCGCCTCGACCAGGCGCCCGCGATTGGCGATGCGACTGCGCTCTTCCAGCAGCGCGGCGTGCTCATCGGCCCGCAGTTGCAGCGCCTCCAGTTCCTGCACCTGATAACGCAGCAGATCGAGCCGGGCGTGGCGATCGCTCGCCGCCGCTTCAATGGTCACGCTGCGATTCATCAGTGCCAGCCAGGTGGCGTGGGTGGAGCGCACCTGGCTGGCGAGTGCTTCAAGCTGGCCGAAGCTGTCCAGCAGCGTGCGCTGTGCGGCGCTGCGCATGAGCGATTGAAATTCGTGCTGGCCGTGAATGTCGAACAGCAGCTCGCCGACCGTGCGCAGCACGCTAACCGGCACGCTCTGTCCGTTCAGCCAGGCGCGGCTGCGGCCATCGGCGCCGATGGAGCGACGCAGCAGCAATTCGCCGTCCTCGCTGATGGATTGCTCTTCGAGCAGGCGGCGCAATTCGCCACCGACCTTGCTGATATCGACGCTGGCGCTCAGCTCGGCGCGTTCGGCGCCGGCCCGAACCACCTCGGCACCGGCGCGACCGCCTGCCAGCAGCTCAATCGCGTCGACCAGCATGGATTTTCCGGCGCCGGTTTCGCCGGTAAGGACCGTCAGGCCCGTGCCAAAATCGATCTCCACCGATTCGATGATCGCCAGATCGCGGACCTGCAGATTGCGCAGCATGCTGTCAGCGCTCCCGCAATTCTTCGCCGCGCCCCCAGCGCAGCTTGGAGCGCAGCAGCCGGAAGTAGTCGAAACCTGGCGGGTGCAGCAGCGTAATAGAGCTGCCGATGGCGCTGATTGCAAGGTGATCGCCGGGCAGCATATCGCCCAGATGTTCGCCGTCGCAGGCCACCTGGGCGAGGCCAGCACCGCGATCAAGCGAGCGAATTTCAATATGCGCATCGCCGGAAACCACGATCGGGCGATCGGCCAGCGTGTGCGGGCAGATCGGCGCCATCACCAGCACATTGAGCTTGGGATCGATGATGGGGCCGCCGCAGGAGAGGGCATAGGCCGTAGAGCCCGTGGCCGTAGCCACCACCATGCCATCGCCGCGGTGCGAATTCACGTAGCGGCCATCGACGCGGGTATCGAAGTCGAGCATGCGGCCGGTATCGCGACGCAGCAGCACCACGTCATTGAGTGCCAGCAGCCGCGAGCGTTCGCCCGAGGCGCTGTGCAGATTGGCCTCGAGCAGGGGGCGCCGATCCGCCTCGCAGCGCCCGTCGAGCAGGGCGTCGATGCTGCTGGCCACATCCTGCGGCATGACGTCGGTCAGAAAACCCAGGCGTCCACGATTGATGCCCAGCAGCGGCACGTCGCGCCCCACGACCAGACGCGCTGCCTGCAACAGCGTGCCATCGCCACCCACGGCGATCATGAAGCTGGCGCGCGCGGCCAGCTCCAGGCGCGGCGTGGGCGTGGTATGGGCAGGCAGGGCGGCGGCGGGTTGGTCGTCGGCCACCAGGACCTTAACCCCGCGTTCACGCAGGGCAGCCACTGCCACCACGGCGCTTTCCGCAATGCGGGGTTCGGCAAAATGCCCGATCAAGGCGCAAATCTGCGGCGCGGCTGTCATGCCGCCCTTTGTAGCACGTCCACCAAGCGACGCCCAAGGCGCAAATCTGCAAAAAGGCGCAGGCTGCGACCTACGCCTCGCTTGACGGGGCGGAAACAGGCTCGGTAGCCTCAACATACCCGCCATGCAGGCACTATGAGCAACGAATCTAACCCGCAGGATAATCTTAACGAGCGTGCCCAGCATCTGCTGCGCGTGCTGGTGCAAAGCTATATCCGCGAGGGCCAGCCCGTGGGTTCACGCGCCCTGTCGCGTGATTCTGGCCTGGCCCTGAGTTCCGCGACGATTCGCAATGTCATGGCAGACCTCGAGGAACTCGGTTTCGTCACCTCACCCCATACCTCGGCCGGCCGCGTGCCGACCGATCGGGGTTATCGCTTCTTTGTCGACGCATTGATGCGCGCCGACTTGCCGGCGGCCGAGGCCAGCGAACTCGCCGGCTTGCGCGAGCACTTCGACAGCGCTGGCGAAGGTCCCAAGTCCCTGGTGGCGGCCGCCTCAAAGCTGCTCTCGCAGGTTACCCATCTGGCAGGCGTGGTCACGGTGCCATTGGCCCCGGCAGCGACACTTACCCAGATCGAGTTTCTCGGCTTGACGGAAAACCGGGTGCTGGTGGTGATGGTTTTCAATAACCGTGAGGTGCAGAACCGCATCATTCAGCTGGCGCGCCGCTACGCTCCGGAGGAACTGCGGCGCGCTGCCAATTTCCTGAACGAGCATTGCCGCCATCGGACCCTGTCGCAGGTGCAGGCCGAACTGGTGAAACTGCTGCGTCAGACCCAGGAGAGCATGAATCAGGTGATGCTCGACGCCATTACCATGGCGCAGCGCATCTGTGAGCAGCAGCCGGCCACCGAGGGCATTGAATACGTAATCGCCGGCGAGACCAACCTGATGGGCCTGGCCGAACTGTCGAGTGTCGACAAGCTCAAGAAACTCTTCGAGGCCTTCAACGAGCAGCGCGATATCCTGCACCTGCTCGACCAGAGCCTGCGCGCCGATGGCGTGCAGATCTTCATCGGCCACGAGTCTGGTTATCAGATCCTGGATGATTGCAGCATTGTCACCGCACCCTACAGCACCGGTGGCGGGGTCGCGGGCGTGCTGGGCGTCATCGGGCCGACACGCATGGCCTATGAGCGTGTCATACCCATCGTCGATATCACGGCAAAATTATTGGGCTCGGCCTTGAATTCCCGCCGCTAGTCCCCACGACTGGGCAGGATCCGCAGCTCCTTAGTGATAAAATACTTTAAAGTTATTCGGTAATTGACTGTAAATAAAGAATTTTGTGACCCCAATGCATTCCGATACCGATACTTCAGCGCGAGCGGCTACAGGCGCCGACGTGGATGACGCGGCCAGCGGCGAAGGCGCCGGCTTGCATGCGGCCCTGGCGCTGGCCGAGCAATCTGCCGCCAGCGCACGCGATGCCCAGATGCGTGCACTCGCCGAGCTCGACAATGTGCGCAAGCGCGCCCAGCGCGATATTGAAAGCGCCCAACGCTACGCACTCGAGCGCTTTGCCGCCGAGCTGCTGCCGGCGCGCGACAGCCTGGAGCTGGCCACGCAGAGTTCGGCCCAGGCCGATAGCGCCACTCTGATTGCCGGCCAGCTGGCCACGCTGCAACTGCTCGACAAGGCCTTTGAGAAATTTTCCATCGTGCGCCTCGATCCGCGCGGCGAGATGTTCGACCCTTCGCTGCACGAGGCCGTGCTGGCCCAGGATTCCACCAGCGTGGCGCCGGGCGCCGTACTGCAGGTTCTGCAGTCGGGTTACCAGCTCAACGGCCGGCTGCTGCGTCCGGCACGCGTCATCGTGGCGAGGGCGCCGGCAGCCGCGGCCCCGGGCGGCTGATTCGCTTGATTTTCTGCGCTGCCGCCTAAATATAACCGGCAGCGAATTTGATATTTCTGGAGTGGAGTCATGAGTAAAGTCATCGGTATCGACCTCGGCACGACCAATTCCTGCGTCGCCGTCATGGAAGGCGGCAAGCCGCGGGTCATCGAAAACAGCGAGGGCGATCGCACCACCCCCTCGATCGTGGCCTTCACCAAGGACGATGAGGTGCTG
>JBAVRE010000046.1:0-1868 GCA_049694695.1 Steroidobacteraceae bacterium
TCGCCATCCTGCGCGAACAGGCGGGGCGCAGCGAGGAAGCGCTCGAAAGCAGCGCGCGCGATGCCCGGGCCTTGTTCGAGGAGCTGCGCGGCTCGCGCAGGCTGCAATTGCGCCCCGAGCAACTGCGGGTTGCGATCAACGATCAGTTTGCGGAGTGGTCGCAGACGCTCAACGCGGGTGATCGTGTGGCCTTCCTGCCGCCGGTGGCCGGCGGATGAGCGCCTTTCGACTCGAGCCCGCGGCCTTCGATGCGGGCGCGCTGCGCAACGAACTGCAAGACTACGCCTGCGGCGGCTACGTGTGTTTCGAAGGCTGGGTGCGCGACCACAACGAGGGCCAGCAGGTCACGCGCCTGGAATACGAAGCCTTCGCGCCGTTGGCCCTGAGCGAAGGGGAAAAAATCATTGCCGAAGCGCGAACGCGCTTCGGCGTGCAGCGGGCGCTGTGCGTGCACCGCACCGGCGCGCTGGACTTAAGCGAGATCGCAGTCTGGGTGGGTGTGGCTGCGCCGCACCGCGACGAAGCATTTCGCGCCTGTCGCTACATCATCGATGAGATCAAGCACCGCCTGCCGATCTGGAAGAAGGAATACTACGCCAGCGGCGATTCGGGCTGGGTCAACTGCGAGCGTTGTGCGAAGATGCCGCACGCCCATGGGCATGGCCATGAGCATGATGCCGGGCCTGCCCACGATCAACCGCTCGGGCGCTCGAGCTGAAACTCCACACATGCGCGAGCACCGGCAGCAACAGCGCCACGCCGCAGACCTCATGCACCAGCCGCAGCGCCGCTTGCGCACCCTCGCCGCTCACGAAAAACTGCAGGCAACCGGCGATCGCCAGCACGCCGATCAACGTTGACAGCACCCACCAACTGTCGCGGCGCGCGCGCCGGAGGTTGCCATCGGCGCTGTGCAGGGCCGCGAACCAGCCGAGCACGAACAGCGCCAGCATCGCCACCACGCCGTGCACCAGCATCAGCGGCGCTTCCAGGGGATGGCGCACCAACCCAAACTCCCCCGGCCGGGCAGCAAAATAGTGCAGCAGCAACCAGGCCACGCCCGACAGCCAGAGCACGCTGAACACAAGGTGCAGGCTGGCGCGCAGTTGCGCTGACAAACGACTGCCCTGGACGCGGCGATTCACGACGCCGCCTGCGAGCTGGCCTGCAACGCGACCTGCCAGAGCGCCGCGAGATAACGGATACCCGCAGTGAGATGCTCACAGGACAGGGTCGCGCCTGCGATGTTCTTGATATCGATGCCCGCCTGCAACCTGGCGGCCGGTGCGCGTCGCTGCGCGAACTGCCGCAGCCAATTGGCATTACGAACCTCGCCCCCGTGACTTTCCCGATAGGCCATGACCTCGGGTGCGCGCAGCGTACCGTCGTCATCGATGCCAAGCGCGTAGTCGATAAAATCCTGCTTGCCCACAACCTCGTCACTGAAGAAATAACCCAGGGTTGCGCCGACGCCGTGCACCCGCCATACCTGCAATCGTCCGCGCGGCGGCTGCACACCAGCCAGCTGCGCCAGAGTCTGCCGCTGCGTCGCACTCAGACGCAGCGTCACCAGCTCGAAGCGCTGGGCCTCAGGGAAAATGGCGCGCTGCGCCTGCTGCACGGAGAGATACTGCGCCGCCACGACTATCGGCGCCTGCACGGTGCACAGCGCGGCACAGCCGCCAGCCAACATTCTCAGCCGTCGGGCACTCATTTCAATGTTGCCTGCACGTCAGAATTCATAGCCCAGCCCGAGATCAATGCGATCGCCATCTTCTGGCGCTGCCAGGTCAACGTAGTCTGCCTTGACGATCACACCTGGCGCCAGTTCCAGTTGCACACCGGCGGTGATGGCGCGGCGTATCGGC
>JBAVRE010000047.1:0-3989 GCA_049694695.1 Steroidobacteraceae bacterium
CTACAGGCGATAGACGCGCACAGCGGTGTCATGCAGCAGTGCCGCGCGTTCGGCTGGGGTGTATTCCCGTGCCAGCCGCTTGAACGCGTTCCATAGCGTCGTGTACGAGCAGGAAGGGCTGTCCATGGGCCAGTTGCTTTCGAACATGCAACGCTGCGCGCCGAAGAACTCGATGCAGCTGCGATAGTAGGGCCCCATGGCCTGTGCGAGCTCGATCGAGGAGGGCGGTGCCGGGCGCTTGTGCCAGCCAAAGCCGCTCATCGTCATGGTCCGCCCACCCAGTTTGACTACGACGTTCGGGCAGGTGGCGAGTTCCGCCATGTTCGCGCGCCACTCGGCGAACACGCTCTCGCGTGCGGTGGCGTAGGGGCCTACCCCGAGCGGGCCGCCCATGTGATCGAAAATGATGGTCGCATCCGGCACTGACGTGGCCAGCTCAGTAAGCTCCGGAATCTGCGGGTGGTACAGCCAGGCGTCGAAACTCAGCCCGAGACGGGTCAGGCACTGAAGCCCGGCGCGAAATTCCGGGCTGCGCAGCAGGAAGCGCGCGGGATCCTTGTGCGACTTGCGAATCTGGTCGCTGGCGTCCCAGGCGCTGGCGTGGCGCACACCGCGAAAGCGCCGGCTGGCCCGCAGATGTGCCTCCAGCACCGGTTGCACCGCGGCTCCAAGCGTCAGATCGGCGAAGCCGACGATGCCCGCGGCGATTCGGGTCGCTGACCCCTGCCGGTCGTTCGCGGTTGCAAGCTGTTCGACGAACTCCGTCTCACCTACGGGCCTGAGCTCTGCCGGACCGTCCGCGCGGTACTGCTGGTCGCATTCGACAAATACCGTTGCAACGACGCGGTGCCCTGCGTCCAGGTCTGCCATCAGCTCTTCAGCAAGGTAGCGGCTGCCCGGAAAATCCCACAGATGATGGTGCGGGTCGCAGATCGGCAGCTCCGGGTCGATGGCCGCTTCGAGCGAGCGCGCCAGCCAGGCCGATCGCTGGTTCACGCTAGCTGCGCCTGGGCTTCCTGCCGGCCACCGTGGCCGTCAGGTTGGCGAGGTGCATCATCTCGGCGTGGAACAGGCGGCGCGCCTTGTGGGGCGCAAGACGTTGATCGAAATACGCCGCCGTGCGCAGGCCAACAAGAATCGCGTAGGCGAGTTCCGCAGAACTCCTGGCGTTCGACGTACCGCAGGGCGAGCTCTCGAACAGCTGCTGCAGGTAATCCTTGCAGGCCCGATCGAGCGCGGTCTTCTCGCGATGCAGCTGCTTGTCGTGCACTGCCACGCCAAAGCACTCGAGCATGAAACCGATCTCGGACTTCGTGATGCCCTTGCCGGCGAAGAACAGATCCGCCAACAGGTGGATCTGCCGCTCCGGAGTTTCGGCGCGGATGCCATTGAGGCGTTCGACGATGCGCTGGCCAACGTTCGCGAAGTAGTGGGCCAGGATCGCATTGGTGCCCGGAAAGTAGTAGAGCAGGTGGCTCGGCGACATACCCGCCGCACGCGCGACATCGGCGAGTGTGGTGTTGCCATAGCCCCGCTCGAGCACGCAGTCGTGCAGCGCCGTCAGTATGCTCCGCCGCCGCTGGTCACCGCGCAGCAGAGGCCGCGCGGCCTCGTCCCGGGCTGTGGCCCGCTTGGTCGTCAGAGAGTCTGCTGGTTGCACTGAGTGGGCCATGCGGGACCTACAGGCGGCAGGACTCGCCGCCGTCGATCACGAACACGCCGCCAGTGACGAAATCCGCTTTACTGGAGGACAGGTAGCAGACCAGTGGCCCGATTTCTTCGCTGGCGCCCATACGCCGCGCGGGAATCTTGCGGGTACGCCGCGCGAGCAGATCGGGTGATTCGAGTACCGCGCGCTGCGCGTCGGTCGCAAAGGCGCCCGGCGCAATGGCGTTGACCTGCACGCCCCTGGCGGCCCACTCCGCAGCGAGGGCTTTGGTGAACTGCAGGAGCGCGCCTTTGGATGACGAGTAAGCCACCAGTGTCGCCTTGCCGAGAATACCGGAGGTCGAAGCGACGTTGACAATCTTGCCCGAGCCGCGCGCGATCATGTGTTTCCCGGCCGCGCGCGTCAGCGTCATCGGTGCGAGCACGTTGACGGCCATCACTTCGTTCCAGATCGAGTCGGGCTGCTCGAGGAAATCACCGGCCGGGGCAATTCCAGCGTTGTTGACCACGATATCGAGTCGCCCGAACTTCGCGATGGCCGCCGCCGGCAGCGCAGCCACTGCGGTCAGGTCGCGCATATCGCAGGGAAGCGCAAGTATGTTCGCGGGCGCAAGCGACGCGAGCTCGTTGATTTCGCCCGCCGAGCGGGCCGCCGCCAGCACACGCACGCCCTGTTCGACCAGCGCAAGGGCAGCGGCGCGGCCCAGGCCCCGGCCGGCGCCCGTCACGATCGCAACCTTGCCATCCAGATCGAGATCGATCATGGGATGTCCTGTATGAGCTGCCGGGCGATGCCGAGGCGGAGCACCTCCGAGGCACCCTCGTAGATCCGCATGGGCCGGGCCTGCCGGTAGAGTCGCTCGATCTTCGAGTTCCGGATCAGCCCCCACCGACCCATCATCTGCACGCAGCGATCCACTACGCGCGACGCCATTTCGCTTGCCGCCAGCTTCGCCATGGAAGAATGATGGAGCGCAGCTGCCGGATCTTGAAGCGCACGGTGCGCTGCGCGGTAGGTCAGCAGCCGCGCCATTTCAATCTCGGTAACGCAGTCCGCCAGCAACTGCGCGACCGGCCCCAGACGCGCAAGCGGCCGGCCAAACTGCGAACGCTCGCGCGTATGACGCACGGCCTCCTCGAGCGCGGCCTGCGCAAGGCCAACGGCAGCGCCCGCCACGGAAATGCGAAACACACCCAGCGTCGCCAGCACCAGATCGAGCCCCTGGCCGGGTTGGCCCAGACGCGCCTCAACCGGCAATGCGACATTGTTGAACTCGATCTCGCCAAGCACGTGCGGCGCGATCAGTTCCGGCGAGGCGCTCACCGACACGCCGGGCGTTTTCGCTGGAACCAGCACCATCGAATAGCCCTTGTCCTCCCTGGCGAAGACCACGAAGAAGTTCGCGGCGGCGCCATTCGAGATGAACGACTTCGCGCCACTGAGCAGCAGGCCGGACGCCGTCGCTTTCAGCTCAGTGGTGACGCTCTTGAGATCCGAGCCGGCCACGGGTTCCGTCAGCGCAAGTGCGGCGAGTGACTCGGCGCGGCCGACCCTTGGCAGCCACTCGGCGCGCTGCTGTGCCGATCCGGCCATCGTGATCGCGTAGCTGCCGATGCCCTGTAGTGCGAACAGCGAATCGGCGTGCGAGCAGGTCGCCATCAGGACCTCCCTGACGATGCAGATCGCGAGTGGGTCGAGGCGCGCGCCGCGTCCGCCGTACTCGGCAGGAACCATCAGGGTGCACAGCCTGCTCTGTTGCAGCGCGGCCAGCACCGCTGGGTGCACCTGACTCGAATCGTCGGCCTCAATAGCGTAGGGATCAATCACTCGCGCAAATTCCCGAGCCTGCTGCTGCAACGCGATATACGGGGCATCAAGTTCGAAATTCATGTTGCGGAGCCCTTCTTGCGACCCTCGAACTGCGGGCGACGCTTTTCCATGAAAGCTGTGGCCCCCTCGATCATGTCCTTGGAGCCGATCGCCTGCACCAGCATGCCGAGGCCGGCCAGGTAGTTGTCGCGCGCCTGGTTCCACCACAGGTTGGAGCTTATCTTGGCGATTTCGAGATAGCGGGGGCTCATCTGCAACAGCTCGTCCGCCCAGCGGGTGACTTCCGCCTCCAGCTCCGCATCCGGGACTACCGCGTTGATCCAGCCAAGTTTGAGCGCCTCACTCGCCGGATAGCGGCGACACATGAACGCGACCTCCTTGGCGCGCTTTTCGCCGATATTCATGGACAGGAAGTTGGTGCCACCGAGCACCGGCGCGCTGCCAATACGCACCCCGGTCTGGCCAAATTTGGCCGATTCGGCCGCGATTG
>JBAVRE010000048.1:0-39956 GCA_049694695.1 Steroidobacteraceae bacterium
ATCGAACTCAAAGACAAGTTCGAGAACATGGGCGCGCAGATGGTGAAGGAAGTCGCTTCCAACACCTCTGACGAAGCCGGCGACGGTACCACCACCGCCACCGTGCTCGCGCAGGCGATCATCCGCGAAGGCCTCAAGGCCGTGGCCTCGGGCCGCAACCCGATGGACATCAAGCGCGGTATCGACAAGGGCGTCATTGCGGCCACTGAAGAGCTCAAGAAGCTCTCCAAGCCCTGCAAGGACACCAAGGCGATCGCACAGGTCGGCACGATTTCCGCCAACTCCGATGTCAGCATCGGCAAGACCATTGCCGAAGCGATGGAAAAAGTCGGCAAGGAAGGCGTGATCACGGTTGAGGAGGGCTCAGGCCTGTCGAACGAACTCGACGTCGTCGAGGGCATGCAGTTCGACCGCGGCTACCTCTCGCCGTATTTCATCAACAACCAGGCCAACCAGACTGCCGAGCTCGAGAAGCCCTACATTCTGCTGGTCGACAAGAAGATCTCGAACATCCGCGAGATGCTGCCAGTGCTCGAAGCCGTTGCGAAGGCCGGCCGTCCGCTGCTGGTGGTTGCTGAAGATGTCGAAGGCGAAGCGCTCGCGACCCTGGTTGTGAACAATATCCGCGGCATTCTCAAGGTGGCCTCGGTCAAGGCCCCGGGCTTTGGCGATCGCCGCAAAGCGATGCTGCAGGACATCGCCGTGCTGACCGGTGGCACCGTGATCTCCGACGAGGTCGGCCTGTCGCTCGAGAAGGCGACGGTCAATGATCTGGGCGAGGCCAAGAAGGTCGTCGTCGAGAAGGAAAACACCACGCTGATCGACGGCGCCGGCAAGCCCAGCGACATCAAGGCGCGGGTCGAGTCGATTCGCCAGCAGATCGAAGAAGCCACCAGCGACTATGACAAGGAAAAACTGCAGGAGCGCGTTGCCAAGCTCTCCGGCGGCGTGGCCGTGATCAAGGTCGGTGCGGCTACCGAAATCGAAATGAAGGAAAAGAAGGCCCGCGTCGAAGACGCCATGCACGCCACGCGTGCGGCCGTCGAAGAAGGCGTGGTTCCGGGCGGCGGCGTGGCGCTGATCCGCGCACAGAAGGCGCTCGAGAAGCTCGAGGGTGCGAATGAAGACCAGACGGTCGGCATCGCGATTCTCAAGCGCGCCATCGAAGAGCCGTTGCGCCAGATTGTCGAGAACGCCGGCGAAGACGCCGCCGTGATCCTCAACCAGGTCAAGGGTGGCAAGGGCAGCTACGGCTACAACGCCGCCACCGGCGAGTTCGGCGACATGCTCGAAGAGGGCATCCTCGACCCGACCAAGGTGACGCGCCTGGCGCTGCAGAACGCGGCTTCAGTGGCCGGCCTGCTGCTGACGACCGAAGTAATGATCGCCGAAGCTCCGAAAGACGAGGAGCACAGCCACGGTGGTGGCGGCGGCGGCGGCATGGGCGGCATGGGTGGCATGGGCGGCATGGATATGTAACGCAGCCGCGTTACGGTTCATCACGCGTCAGTTGACGCTTGAGTCGTGAGACCAGAAAGGCCGGGGGAAACCCCGGCCTTTTTTTATGCGCTGCGTCTTACTTGTGCGCCGCGGGCGCTTTGACCCGCCGCGCCTTTCCTGCCGTGACCCGCGGCGACAGTCCCGCATAGAAGATGCCAGAGAACGCTGCCGCGATCTGCCGCGGGGACATCGACTGATCCTGCCGGTACCAGTGCGCGATCCAGTTGAGCGCTCCGGCAATGGCGAAGGCCGTCATCTTCGGATCGCAGCGCTGGATCGAGCCATCGCGCATGCCCTCGCGCAGCAGACGGCGGATGCCCTGGTCGATCTCTGACTTCAGCGCCTTGATCTGCGCACTCATCGCCGGGCTCAGGTCCTGATCTTCGGCGCGCACCATGCACCAGCCGTACTCGGAAGCGATAGCCTGGGCGTAATTGCTGATGACCAGTTGCAGCCGGTCGCCGGCCAGTTCCGGCAGCCGCCCGGCGCGGCTCATGGCTGTGCGGATGCGCTCCAGTCCGGCGACGAAACACTCGAACAGCAACTGTTCCTTGTTGGCCACGTAGTAATAGACCGTGGGCTTGGTGACCTTGAGCGTCCTGGCAATCATGTCGATGGAGGTGTTGTGAAAGCCGTGCTCGCTGAAGGCGCGCGCCGCCGCACGGATGATCGCCACCCGCTTGCCATCACGATCGCGCGTGCGCAGCCGACGCGCTGGCCAGGGCGAGTTCGCCGGCAGGTGTTCGGGCTGGTGGTCGGCGCTGGTCATTTTCAAGGGTGTCGCTGTGCCCGCGGGCGATTGCGTTGACTGCGACTCTACCCGCAAGTAGCATGCGGCTCAATTTTTAACCTGGGGCCTGCAGCGGCAGGCAGCGCTGTTGCACATACTCGACCTGGCCAGCTATCTGCCGGAAGGAATCGTCGACAATCGGCAGCTCAGTGAGCTGACTGGTCGCGATGCCGATTTCTTTCTGCGCCGCACCGGCATCCAGCAACGACGGCGCGCCAGCGCGGATGAAAACACCAACACCATGGCGGTCAGTGCGGTGCGCGCGCTGGATAGCCGTCACCGCGAGTGGCTGGTCGGGGTCGACCTGATCATCGGCTGTTCCTACACCTCCTGGGACCTGATCGGCACGGTCGCGCACGCGGTGCAGCGCGAGTGCGGCCTGACGCAGGCGCGGGCCTTTACGCTCTCTTCGGCCTGCTCGTCGGTGGCCAATGCCATGGAAGTCGCGGCCGCTTTCTTTGATTCCAGCCGCTCCACGCGGGCCTTGATCGTCGCCGCCGATCACAACAGCCTCTACTCGGATGACAGCGATCAGCGCTCCGGGCATCTGTGGGGCGATGGCGCCGCGGCCATGCTGCTGAGCAGGGAAAGCCTGGCGGCCGCCAAATTCGAAGTTCTGGACGTCTGGACCGCCGGCCTCGGACACGTCGGCGTGGGGCCGGAGGGCGTGGCGTTGCGACCGCGTGCCGAGGGGCTGGTGATGCCCAATGGCAAGGATGTGTTCATCCAGGCCTGCGAAGGCATGGAGGCGGCCGCGCGTTTGCTGTTGCAGCGCAATGGCCTGAATGCCAGCCAGGTTCGCCTGCTGGTGCCGCACCAGGCCAACCAGCGCATCATGGATCACGTCGCCGATCGGCTGGAGATGCAGCCGGGGCAGCTGGCCTCGACCATTGCACGCTTTGGCAACACCGGCTGTGCCAGCGCGATCATCACGCTCATCGAGTACCAGGCGCAGTTGGCCGCAGGCGATCTGGCACTGGTAGTGACCTTCGGCGGCGGCTATTCCTCGGGTGCGGCGCTGCTGCGCAGGACCGCCAGCCCGCCCGGTTGACGCCTATGCTACCCGTGAGTAGCATCAAAGCATGACTGCTGTCCGCACCACCGCCGGCGCCCGGCTGGCCGAGCTTCTGCCCGCTGGCGACGAAGCGGCAGCGCCGCTGCGCTTCGTGTCGGCGGCTTCGCTGTTCGATGGGCACGATGCCGCCATCAACATGATTCGCCGGCTGCTGCAGTCGCATGGCGCCGAAGTGGTGCACCTCGGGCACAATCGCAGCGTCGCCGAGATCGTGCGTGCCGCCATCCAGGAAGACGCCGACGGTATTGCGGTGTCGTCCTACCAGGGCGGCCACAATGAGTACTTCCGCTACATGGTCGATCAGCTGCGCGCGCAGGGTGTTGACCACATACGCATCATCGTGGGCGGCGGCGGCACCATAGCTCCCGAAGAGATCGCCGCGCTCGAAGCCTATGGTATCGAGAAGATCTACACACCCGAAGACGGCCGGCGTCTCGGGCTCGACGGCATGATCGATGACGTGATCACGCGGGTGCGCGCCGCGCAGCGACCGGCCTTTGCTTTCGCGCCACCCAGTGCCCGCGATCAGCTGCAGCTGGCGCGCAGCATCTCGGCGCTGGAGCGCGCCGCGCCTGGCGATGCAACCAGCGCGCTCATTCACCGCGCCATTGCCGCGGGCCGGCGACGTGCGCCGGTCATCGGTCTTACCGGCACCGGCGGCGCCGGTAAGTCCAGCCTCAATGACGAACTGCTGCAGCGCTTCAGCCGCCATTTTCCCGAGCGCGACATCGCGGTGATCGCCATGGATCCGACCCGGCGACGTTCGGGTGGCGCGCTGCTGGGCGATCGCATTCGCATGAACTGCCTGTCCTCCGAGCGCATCTTCATGCGCTCGCTCGCCACGCGCCGCCAGAACCTGGCCACCAGCGCAGTGCTCAAGGAGGTCATCGGTCTGTTGCAGCTGGCCGGCTTCGATCTGATCGTGGTGGAGACCGCCGGTATCGGCCAGTCTGATTCCGAGATCGCCGACGCCGTGGATATTCCGGTCTACGTCATGACCAGTGAATATGGTGCTCCCAGCCAGCTCGAGAAAATCGACATGCTCGATTTTGCCGAAGTCATCGTGATCAATAAATTTGAAAAGCGCGGTGGCGAAGACGCCCTGCGTGATGTGCGCAAGCAGTGGCGGCGCAACCATCCCAAGGCCGGGAAAGTCGCCGATGAGCAGGTGCCGGTGTTTCCGACCGTCGCCAGCCGTTTCAACGACCCGGGCGTCAATCGACTGTTCGCGCACTTGTGCGCGCTGCTGTCGAGTCGCGCGGCCGCCGGCGTGCCTGGGTCCGCGGCGCCGCCGGATGGCAGCAGCTGGAATCCGCGCGGGCCCGGCAGCGTCGAGAGCGTCGGGCGCGAATCGCTGATTCCCGGCAATCGCAGCCGCTACCTGGCCGACATTGCCGCCAACGGGCGGCGTGCGCACGCCGAGAGTCTCGCGGCGGCCGCCAGTGCGCACCGTGCCGGCGGCCTGCACGCTGCCCTGCAGGTGCTGAAT
The DNA here is from genome assembly GCA_049694695.1 of Steroidobacteraceae bacterium. Taxonomy (GTDB): domain Bacteria; phylum Pseudomonadota; class Gammaproteobacteria; order Steroidobacterales; family Steroidobacteraceae; genus FEN-1191. The sequence goes on from JBAVRE010000048.1 coordinate 4,855, forward strand.
GACAGCGCGCTGCCGCCGGCGCTCGAACCCTATGCCACCGCGGCGTTGACCGACGCTACGGTGGATGAGTCTTGCCGCAGTCTGCGTCGCGCCTACAACGCAGCGCTGCAGGCTATCGATCCGACGGCACTGGCCGAGCTGCGCCGCTGGCCGCAGCGCGTCAGCGAGGTGAAATCCGAACAGTACCGCTACCAGGTACGCGGCAAAGAACTGGTCGGCGACAACTACACCCCGACCCTGAGCCATTCGCGGATTCCCAAACTGGCGGCGCCGGCATTCAAGGACTGGGGCGAACAGCTGCGCTTTCTGCTCACCGAGAATTTCCCCGGCAGCTTTCCATACACGGCCGGTGTCTATCCTTACCGCCGCGAGGAAGAGGATCCGATCCGCATGTTTGCCGGCGAGGGCGGCCCGGAGCGTACCAACCGGCGCTTTCATCTGCTGGCGAAGGGTCATGGCGCCACGCGCCTCTCGACGGCTTTCGACTCGACCACGCTCTATGGCGAGGATCCGGATACGCGGCCGGATATTTACGGACGCACCGGCAATTCCGGCGTTTCGATCGCCAGCCTCGATGACATGAAGAAGCTCTACTCGGGCTTCGATCTCGCCGCGCCGCAGACCTCGGTGTCGATGACCATCAATGGTCCGGCGCCGATTCTGCTGGCCATGTACATGAATACGGCGATCGATCAGCAGGTCGAGCAATACCTGCGCGCCGAGGGGCGTTGGCCCGAAGCGCAGCAGCGCATCGCGGCGCTGCACCGGCAGGAGTCGCTGGCGGCGCCGGTGAGCGCCTACCATGGTGAATTGCCGGAGGGCAACGATGGCAACGGCCTGGCGTTGCTGAGCCTGAGCGGTGATCAGCTGGTGGACACTGCGATCTATCAGCGCATCAAGGCCGCGACCCTGAGCAGTATTCGCGGCACCGTGCAGGCCGATATCCTCAAGGAAGACCAGGCGCAGAACACCTGCATCTTCTCCACCGAATTCGCGATGCGCATGATGGGCGACATCCAGCAGTATTTCATCGATCACCAGGTGCGCAATTTCTACTCGGTCTCGATTTCCGGATACCACATTGCCGAGGCCGGCGCGAACCCCATCAGCCAGCTGGCTTTCACGCTGGCCAACGGCTTCACCATCGTCGAGTATTACCGTGCCCGCGGCATGAAAGTGGACCAACTGGCGCCCAACCTGTCGTTCTTCTTCTCCAATGGCATGGACCCGGAATACGCCGTGATCGGCCGCGTGGCGCGGCGCATCTGGGCCCGGGCGATGCGCGACCTCTATGGCGCCGGGGCGCGCAGCCAGATGCTGAAATATCACATTCAGACCTCGGGCCGCTCACTGCACGCGCAGGAGATCCAGTTCAATGACATCCGCACTACGCTGCAGGCGCTCTACGCGCTGTTCGACAACTGCAACTCGCTGCACACCAACGCCTACGATGAAGCGCTGACTACGCCGACCGAAGAGAGCGTGCGCCGGGCGGTGGCGATTCAGCTCATCATCAATCGCGAGCTCGGGCTGAATCAGAACCAGAATCCCTGGCAGGGTTCCTTCCTGATGGAATACCTGACCGACATGGTCGAAGAGGCGGTCTACAAGGAGTTCGATGCCATGGCCGAGCGCGGTGGCGTGCTGGGTGCGATGGAAACCATGTACCAGCGTGGCAAGATCCAGGAAGAGAGCATGTACTACGAGCAGAAGAAGCATGATGGCTCGCTGCCGCTGATCGGCGTCAACACTTTCCTGGCCGCGGAAGGCAGCGGTGAGTTGCGGCGCGCGGCGCCGCTGATACGCTCGAGCGATGCGGAGAAAGATGCACAGGTTGCCAACGTGCGCAATTTCCAGCAGCGCAACGCACGGCGTGCGCCGGCGGCCCTACAGAATCTGCAGTCGGTCGCCGCGGCCGGCGGCAACGTATTTGCAGAGCTGCTGGAAGCCGTCAAGGTCTGTTCGCTCGGCCAGATCTCCCAGGCGCTCTACCAGGTGGGCGGGCAATATCGCCGCAGCGTCTGAGTCTTTGCCTGTGAGCTTGAGCGAAGCTGGCGCGCCAGACCATTACCCGCAGCGCATCGTCTGCCTGACCGAAGAGCCCACCGAAGTGCTGTACGCGCTCGGCGAGCAGCGGCGCATCGTCGGCATCAGTGGCTTCACGGTCCGGCCACCGCAGGCGCGCAGGGAAAAGCCGCGCGTATCGGCGTTTACCGTAGCGAAAATTGCCCGCATTCTCGAGCTGCAGCCCGACCTGGTCATTGGCTTCTCCGACATCCAGGCCGATATCGCCCAGGCGTTGATCAAACAGGGCATCGAAGTGTGGATCAGCAACCATCGTTCAGTCGCGGGCATCGGCAGTTATATCCGCCGGCTCGGGGCGCTGGTCGGCGCGCACGACCAGGCCGAGCGCTATGCGCAGAGCCTCGAGGCGGGGATCGAGACGGTGCGTGCGCGCTCGGCGCAATTGCCGCGGCGACCCCGTGTCTACTTTGAGGAATGGGATGAGCCGATGATCTCCGGCATTGCCTGGGTAAGCGAACTGATTGGCATCGCCGGCGGCGACGATATCTTTCCTGAGCGCGCCGCCAGTTCGCTGGCCAGGGGGCGCATCATCGCTGACGGCGCCGAGATCATTGCGCAGGCACCCGATATCATTTTCGGGTCGTGGTGCGGCAAGCGCTTCCGCCCGGAAACGGTGGCCGCGCGGCCCGGCTGGGGGCAGGTGCCGGCGGTCCGCGATGGCGAATGTCACGAGATCAAGTCACCGTTGATCCTGCAGCCCGGACCGGCCGCCTTGACCGCCGGACTCGAGGCGCTGCGGCGGGTCATTCACGCCTGGGCTGCGCCGCGCTCATGAGTACCGCTCGCCCTGAAAATCCGGTGGCCTCGCCGTGCATTGACGTCTGCCAGCTCGATGAGCGCCAGGTCTGCGTCGGCTGCGGGCGTTCGCTGCGCGAAATTACCGACTGGAGCGCCGCCAGCGCCGCGCGGCGTCGGGAAATCTGCGCTGCGGCGCTGCTGCGTCTGCGACAAGCGCCGGGGCGTCCCTTACAATAGCGGCGGCAATTGCACTGCCCGGAGGGCGTGTGGCAGGACTCTATTTCGAGGAATTTCGTGTCGGGCAGATCTTCCGGCACGCGATCCGGCGCACGGTGACCGAGGCGGACAATGTGTTCTTCTCGGCCCTGACGCACAACCCGGCCGCGCTTCATCTGGATGAAGAATACTGCCGCACCGAAACCGAGTTCGGGCAGCGCATCGTCAACAGTGCATTTACGCTGGGACTGATGGTCGGCATATCGGTCGGCGACACCACGCTCGGCACCACGGTCGCCAATCTCGGCTGGGACGAGGTGCGTTTTCCTGCGCCGCTGTTTCATGGCGACACGGTGCATGTTGAATCCGAAGTTATTGAAGTCCGCGACAGCAAGTCGCGACCGGCGAACGGCATCGTCATTCTTGAGCATCGCGCCTATAACCAGCAGAACGTGCTGGTGGCCAGCTGCAAGCGCTCGGCGCTGATGCACCGGAAGCCAGCCCCATGAGCCTGCGCTCCTGCCTGTTCGTGCCCGGCGACAGCGACCGCAAGCTCGCCAGGAGTGAGAGTGCCGGCGCCGACGCGCTGATTCTCGACCTGGAGGACTCGGTAGCCGCGGAGCAAAAGCCTGCGGCGCGCTCGCGGGTACGGGAATTTCTGCTCGCGCACCCACAGCGCCCGACAACGCAGCTGTGGGTGCGTATCAATCCACTCGATACGAGCGATGCCCTGGCTGATCTGGCGGCGCTGATCGGCGCCCGGCCGGATGGCATCATGCAGCCCAAGACGCGCTCGGCTGACGACATCATCAGGCTGGCGCACTATCTCGACGCCTTTGAGAGCCAGCACAATCTGCCGGCCGGTAAGATCCGCATCCTGCCCGTGGCCACCGAGACCCCGGAGGCGCTGTTTGCGCTGGGTGATTTGGCGCGCTGTGGCCCGCGGCTGCTGGGCCTGACCTGGGGCGCCGAGGATCTCAGCACGGCCATTGGCGCCACCAGTAACCAGGATGGCGACGGTCGCTGGACGCAGCCGTTTCAGCTGGCCCGCTCGCTCTGCCTGTTCGGCGCCAATGCCGCGGGCGTGGCGGCCATCGATACCCTGTATGCCGATATTCGCAATACCGCGGGCCTGCGTGCTGCCTGCCTGGAAGCCAGTCGCGATGGTTTTGTCGGCAAGCTCGCCATCCATCCCGACCAGGTCGCCATCATCAATGAGTGCTTCCTGCCCAGCGCTGCCGAGCTCGCGCATGCGGCGGCGGTCGTGGCCCTGTTCGCCGCCAATCCGGGCGTGGCCGCCCTGACACTGGCTGGCAGGATGGTGGATATTCCACACCTGCGCCAGGCGCAGCGAGTCCTGGCGCGCGCCAGATAACGCGCTGTCGGCTTGCTGAATTTTTCCGACATCGCCGTCCGCCGCGGCCCGCGCGTGCTGTTCGCCGGCGCCACCTTCAGCCTGTTTCGCGGCGAGAAGGTCGGCATCACCGGTGAAAACGGCAGCGGCAAATCCACGCTGCTGGAGCTGGTGCGCGGCACCGTGCATGCCGACGCCGGCAATTTTGACATGCCCGGCAATCTGGTCACGGCGCACGTCTCCCAGGACATCGACGCTACCGAACAGCCCGCCATCGAATTTGTACTCGATGGTGACAGCGAGCTGCGTTCCATAGAATCCGGGATCGCGGCTGCGACCGAATTGAACGACGGCGCGCGCCTGGGCACGCTCTATGCGCGCTACGCCGAGGTTGGCGGCTACGATGCGCGGGCCCGCGCTGCGCAGCTCATGCATGGCCTGGGCTTTGCGCCTGCGGAAGATGAGCGGCCGATCCGCAGCTTCTCCGGCGGCTGGCGGGTGCGCATCAATGTGGCACGCGCGCTCATGTGCCGCTCGGATCTGTTGCTGCTGGACGAGCCTACCAACCACCTGGATATCGACGCCATTCTCTGGCTGGAAACCTGGCTGCGCGCCTATGCCGGCACCCTGCTGCTGATTGCGCATGATCGCGAATTCCTGGATCGCGTCTGCAACCGCATCGTCAATATCGAGCATGAGCAGGTGCACGCCTATCGCGGCAACTACTCGGCTTTCGAGGCGCAGCGCGCCGCTGAGCTCGCCGAGCAGTCCGCGCTGTATGTGCGCCAGCAGCGCGAGATTCGCCATATGGAATCGTTCGTCGAGCGCTTCCGTGCCCAGGCCACTAAAGCGCGGCAGGCGCAGAGCCGCCTCAAGGCGCTCGAGCGCATGCAGCGCATCGCCCCCGCGCACGTCGACTCAGCGAGTTTCGAGTTCGCATTTGCCGAACCTGCCAAGCTGCCGCGCCCGCTGCTGGCGATCGACGGGCAGAGCGCCGGCTACGGCGGTGTTGCACTGCTGCGCGAGGTCAAGCTCACGCTCATGCCAGGTGATCGTTATGCGCTGCTGGGCCGCAACGGCGCCGGCAAATCCACCTATATGAAGCTGCTGGCCGGCGAGCTCAACGCGCTCACCGGCACGCGCACCGAAGCGCGTGATCTGCGCATCGGTTACTTCGCCCAGCACCATCTGGAGCAGCTCAGCGCCGACGAGTCGCCGCTGGAGAATCTGCGGCGTACCGGCGGGGCGCGCGCGGCGCGCGCCACGGAAGCGGAGTTACGCGACTATCTTGCGACTTTTGGTTTTCGCGGCGAGCGGGTGTTCGAACCGGTAGCGCCGTTCTCTGGCGGCGAGAAGGCGCGGCTGGTGCTGGCGCTGGTGGCTTACCTGCGCCCCAATCTGTTGCTGCTCGATGAGCCCACCAACCATCTCGATCTGGAGATGCGTCAGGCATTGGCGGTGGCGTTGCAGGATTTTCCTGGCGCCGTGGTGCTGGTGTCGCACGACCGGCATCTGCTCAATACCGTGGCCGACGAGTTGATCGTGGTGCACGATGGCCGTGCCAAGAGTTTTGACGGTGATCTGGAGGACTACGCGAGCTGGCTGGCGAGCGGCGTTGCGCCGGCGGGCTCGGCCAGCAGTACAGCCAACACGGCGACTGGCGCGGCCAGCGCGCCGCCTCCACCCGCACCCCTCAGTGCGGAACAACGCCGCCAGCAGCGCCGTCTCGAAGCCGAGGGGCGCAACCGACTCGCGCCTTTGCGAGCCGCCATACAAAAATGTGAACAGCAGCTGGCAACCATTGCCCGTGAACGCGCGGCGCTCGAGACCAGCCTCGCCTCTGCAGAGCTATACCAGCACGAGTCACGCGCACAACTGCAGGCGGCCCTGGCGCGCCAGGCCGAACTGGCGCGGCTGCTGAAGGAAACGGAGGGCGCCTGGCTGGCGGCGAGTGCCGATCTGGAGGCCGCGGAAGCGGGTACCTGAGGGCCGCCAGGGCTGTAGGCGCGGCCATAACTCGTTGAAAATATTATTGTTATTCCGGGTGGAAGCTGCGTATTGGCAGGCCGGAAAAGTTGGGCGTGTAACAAACAGTTCACTTTACAAACCAATTGAAGCGGGTATCATATCGGCCATGGGTGATGGCGGACGCAAGTTCGCAATCACCCCAAAGTCGCGGAACAAGACCCCCCCGTTTCCGCGCATTACCTTAGAGCTCCGCTTGCGGGGCTCTTTTTTTGTCCGCGCACCGCAGCCGCCGTCCCCGGATTCCTTGCTTTGCTCTCCCCGGCCAGAATAGATTGCTCATCTGGAGCAGCGTTTCAGAATGGCAGCAACGTGTTGACAGGCGGTTAGCGGGTGTCGAGCGTTAATGCCGGTGACTCTGGCGGGCAGCAGGCGCTCGCGCGCCTGGCCGAGCGCGCGCCGGAGATTGCCGCGCTCCTGCAGCGCTCGCCGTTGCGGCTGCGCGTGGCGGCGGGCCGCGCGCTCGATGGCAGTGATTTCGTCGCGGCCACGTTGGCGCGCGACGCGCGCGTTGTACCCCTGCTGCTGGAGCGCGCACCACAGGATTTCGCCGACGCATTGCCGCTGGCCGCTTTTCTGCCGGGCGACGCCGCAGCAGTCGCCAGCGCCGCCGACGAACCGCGATTCATGAATGCGCTGCGCTGCTGGCGTCACGCCGAGCTCACCCGCATCGCCTGGCGGGATCTGGCCGGTTGGGCCAGTCTGGCCGAAACCCTGAGCGACTTGAGCAACGCCGCCGACTTCGCCCTGCGCAGTGCACATGATTTCGCCTGGCAGGTGCTGGCGGAGCGGCACGGTGCGCCAGGCGGCGATGGCGCAGCGGCGCGCGGCCTGTTGATTGTCGCCATGGGCAAGCTTGGCGGCCAGGAACTGAATTTTTCCTCGGACGTCGACCTGGTGTTCCTGTTTGCCGGGCATGGCGAGACCGGTGGCGCGCGCGCCATCAGCTACGAAGAGTTCTACACACGCCTGGGTCAGATGCTGATCCGCCTCGTGGACGCGGCGACCGCCGATGGGCGTGCCTGGCGCGTGGACATGCGTCTGCGCCCCTTCGGCGCCAGCGGGCCGCTGGTAGCGAGCGTGGCGGCTTTCGAGGACTACCTCGAACGACAGGGGCGCGACTGGGAGCGCTACGCGTGGATCAAGGCGCGCGCCGTGACTGAACCGGAACTGTTTGCGGAAGTATTTCGCTCCAGCCTGCAGCCGTTCGTCTATCGCCGCTACCTCGATTTCGGCGTATTCGAGTCACTGCGCGAAATGAAAGCGCTGATCAGCCGCGAGGTCGAGCGGCGTGAACTCCACGACAATATCAAGCTGGGGTACGGCGGCATACGCGAAATCGAATTCATCGTGCAGGCCCTGCAACTGGTGCGCGGCGGCAGCGAGCGGCGTCTGCAAAGCGCCTCGCTGCTGCAGACCCTGCCGCGCCTGGCCGGTGCCAGGCTGTTGCCCGAGGCCAGCGTCGCGCAGCTGAGTGCCGCCTATGAATTCCTGCGGCGGCTCGAGAACCGGCTGCAGATGTACAGCGATCAGCAGACGCACAGCCTGCCCGGCGATCCAGTGGCGCAGCGGCGTATTGCCGGCGCCATGAATTGCGGATCGTGGGATGAATTGGCGAGCCTGCTTGAAGCCCATCGGCAACGGGTAAGCAGCGCCTTCGATGCCATCGTGCAGGGCGAGGCCGGTGGCGCGTCGCAGCGCATGGGGCTCGCGCTCGCAACGCTGGCAGGCGACGAACTCAGTGCCCAGGATCTGGCGCTGCACCTGCGCGAGCAGGGCTACGTTGAGGCCCAGCTGGCCGGGCAACTGCTGCGCGATCTGTACTCATCCGCCTTGCTGCGACGCCTCGATGAGCCGGGCCGGCGACGCCTGGACGCCTTGCTCGCAACGCTGGTCGCGCAGCTGGCGCCGCTCCCGGACGCGCTGGCCCTGCTGCGCCGCTTGCTGCGAATCATCGAGGCGATCGGGGGGCGCTCGGTGTATTTCGCGCTGCTGCTGGAGAACGCCACAGCCCGTGGCCGACTCATCGAGCTCGCGCGCCACGGCGATTTTCTACCGGCGCAGATTGCCGCCTACCCGTTGCTGCTCGATGAACTCATTGACGAGCGCCTGTATCAACAGCTGCCCACGCGCCAGGAGCTCGACGCCGAGCTGCGACAGCGTTGCGCCGAAGTGGAGGTCGGCGATGACGAGCGCACGGTCGAGCAGCTGCGGCATTTCCAGCGTGCGGCGCTGTTTCGGATAGCCGTGGCCGATCTGGCCGGCCGCCTGCCGCTCATGGTCGTCAGTGATCGGCTCACCGAGCTGGCTGAGATCATCGTCGAGCAGACCCTGAAGATTGCCTGGCAGTTTGTCACGCAGCAGTACGGCACGCCGATGTGCGGCAGCGGCGCCGAGCGGCGCGCGGTGCGCATCTGTGCCGTGGGTTACGGCAAGCTCGGCGGCATGGAGCTGGGTTACAGCTCGGATCTCGACCTGGTGTTTCTGCACGATTCCATCGGCGCCGAACAAGCGACGATCGGCGCGCGCAGCGTCGACAACCAGGTCTTCTTCGTGCGTTTCGTGCAGCGACTGGTGCATATGCTGACGCTGCATTCTGCCGCTGGCCGGCTCTATGAGGTGGACATGCGCCTGCGCCCGAGCGGCAAAGGCGGCATGCTGATCACCAGCATTGAAGCCTTCGAGGAATACCAGCAGCGCGAAGCCTGGACCTGGGAACATCAGGCGCTGCTGCATGCGCGCTCGATGGCGGGGGACGCCGGACTGCGCGAGCGCTTTGAGCAACTGCGGCTGCGCGTGCTGAAGGAATGCGTGCGCCGCGACAGCCTGCGCAACGATGTCGCCCACATGCGCCAGCGCATGCGCAGCGAGCTGTCAGCGGCGAAGCCGGGCCAATTCGATCTCAAGCAGGATCGGGGTGGCATAGCCGACATAGAATTTCTGGCACAGTACTGGGCACTGTTGTGGGCTGGACAATACCCGCCGCTCGCCTGGTTCGCCGACACCATCCGCGAGCTGGAATCACTGAGTTCCGCGGCGCTGGTGCCGCAGGCCACGATCGATACACTCACGGCGGCCTATCGCAGCTATCGCGAATGCAGTCACCACCGCGCCATCGCTGGGCTGGCTGCGCTGGTTGACGAGTCACAGTTCCAGGGCGAGCGTGCCGCCGTCACGGCCATCTGGAATGCCACGATGCAGGTATAATGAAAACATGAATACACCCAGCGCGCCGCAGGCGGCCAACTCCCAGACCCAGTACCAGGTCACCACCCACGACCTGCCGCTGTCCTGCCCCATGCCGGCGATGGCGCTGTGGAATTCACATCCACGCGTTTATCTGGCCATAGAGCAGAGCGGCTGGGCCAAATGCCCGTACTGCGGCGCGGAATACACGCTGCAGCGCTGATCCCGGCAGCGAGTGCCCGGCAGCGCCCGGCGCAACTGTAAGTAACCTGTAAGTCATCGGTGGGTCGCCGGTAACACGCCCGACTCCACACTCCCTGCCCATGGCACCAGCCATAGGGAGTGACGCCGTTGAAGACCTCGATCTGCACTATTCTGGCCTGCACCGCACTCAGTGGGGCACCGCTGGCAGCTGCCGCAGACCGGGCCAACATGAACGCGCAGCCGTCCGGTGCGCGCGGTTGGTTGCTTGGCGCCGGTCTTGGCGTGATCGAATACCGTGAACCGGACCTGACTTCCACAGAGCCGGATTATCTCTACCTGCAAGTCGGCTGGCGTTTCAATCGTCACTTCATGCTCGAGGCACGACTCGGCACGGATGCCCCGGGCAGTGGCGATGCGCTGTCGTTCGGAATGCCGCTGCACGTCAGGGTTCAGCAGATCTACGGCATCTATGCGCGCGCCGCGGTTCCGGTCTGCGCTCGCTGCGAAGTCTATGGCCTGCTCGGCTACACCGGACTGCGCCTGCAGGCGGACGCTGACTTCGCGGCGTCCGACCAGCAGCTGGGCTCTGCCTCCTACGGGATCGGTTTCAGTTGGAACTTCAGTCCAGGCATCAGCATGGATCTGGAGCTGCTGCCTGAATTGGTGAGTGGTACCGGTTGGCGCAGCGATGCGCTGGCGGTCGGTGTTCGTTGGCAAATGTAATTGGGAGTAAATCCGATGAAGAATAAATTCATGTCCGCCTGCCTGGTGACGTTGGCACTATTGATCGTTGGGCCGCTGAGTGCGAACGAACGCATAGCGGAGCGCGCGCACCACCAGCTGGTGGTGTTTGGCGATAGTCTTTCTGACCCCGGCAACTACTACGCCGCCTATCACGAAGTTTCTCTGAGGCCCTTTGCACCCATACCCGATGCGCCCTACGTCATCGGTGGTATGCATTTTTCCAATGGCGCTACCTGGGTGGAGCAGCTGGGGCGCGAACTGGATGCCGGCAACAGCAGCGGCCCGGCGCTGCGCCATCTGGGCGGCACCAATTTTGCGGTCGGCAGAGCGCGGGCGCGCGCCGGTGCAGCGGGCTTTCCGTATTACGACCTGGCGACGCAGGTGGGTCTGTTTCTGGGTCAGGCCGGGAATCGGGCCCCGCCAGAGGCGCTCTACGTGGTCTGGATCGGGGCCAATGATCTGAAGGACGCGCTGGAAAGCCTGGCCGTGGATTCCAGCTTCGCGACTGCGGGCGCCATCATCCAGCAGGCTGTCGGTGCGACGGCTGGCAACCTGCAGGCCCTGTGGGCTGCGGGCGCGCGCCATTTCCTCCTGGTCGACATGCCGGATCTCGGCTATACGCCCTACGTTGCGGGTCTCGGTCCGGTGGCGCTCTATGCCGCCACGCAACTCACCGCTGCCTACAACGGCGGGCTCGCCCAGGTAGTTGCCGCTCTGGGTGCGCTTCCCGGCATCGACATCAAGCGCTTTGACATCAACGCCACGCTCCAGGGTGTGGCGCTCAATCCAGCCGCCAGCGGCATTGCGGATTTCACCACTCCGTGCCTGCGCTTTGCGGTGGTAGTCAATGCCGTGTGCGGCAACGCCGACCAGCATATGTTCTGGGATGCGATACACCCGACCAGGGCCGGTCATGAACTCATTGCCGAAGCGGCACTTGAGACCCTGGGCGGGCACTGAGCAGTCACGCGCAGCATCTGATCCGGGACGTGCAATGAAGCCGCAGCGACTGCAGTGGGTACTGGCCGCACTGTGCATTTTGCAGAGCGGCTGCAGTATCCAGCGCCTGGTGGTCAACAAGGCAGGTGATGCGCTCTCGGGTGAGAGTACGGTCGTGGCGCGCGATGATGATCCGGAGTTCATCCGCGCGGCCGCGCCGTTCAATCTCAAGCTGATCGAGAGTCTGCTCGCCCGCAGTCCGCGTCATGCAGGCATGCTGCTGGCGGCGGCCAGTGGCTTCACGCAGTACGGCTACGCCTATCTGCAGTTTGATGCCGAGCAACTCGAGGATCAGGACTTTGCGCGCTCGCAGGAGCTGCGGCAACGGGCCCGGCGCATGTATCTGCGGGCGCGCGACTACGGCCTGCGCGGGCTCGAGGTGCGCCACGCTGGCATTGCCGGGCAGCTGCGCGAGGATCCGGACGTCGCACTGCAGGCCACCAGCGTTGCTGACCTGGAGGCCCTGTACTGGAGCGCTGTCGCCTGGGCGGCCGCCATTGGCCAGTCCAAGGACGACCCGCAGCTGCTTGGCGATCTGCCGATCGTCGATGCGCTGGTGGCGCGCGCCGCACAGCTGCAGCCGGATTACGACGACGGGGCGCTGCAGAGCTTCATGATCAGCTTTGAGATGGCGCGCGCCGCCCGCCCGGCGGTGGCGCGCGCACACTTTGCGCGCGCGCTCGCTGTGAGCGGCAGCAAGCGCGCCAGCGCCTACCTGGCGCTGGCCGAGTCTGTGTGCGTGCCGGAACGGGCGCGCGCGGAGTTCGTCACGCTGCTGAACCAGGCCCTGGCGATCGACGCCGATGCTGACCCCGATCGGCGTCTTGAAACACTGATCATGCAGCGGCGCGCACGTTGGTTGCTGGCGCGCAGCGATGAGCTGTTCCTGCCGGAACCCGCACCACCCGCAGCCGAGACACCACCATGAGCAAACCCAGACCCTCGCGCCGTGAGCTGTTGATCGCGCTGGCCAGCATCGCGGCCTGTGCCCGCGTGGGCTCGGCGCCGGCGCTGCCGGCACGCATCAATCTTGGCACGCTGGCGCCACGTGGATCGAGCTTCCATCAGGCCCTGCAAGCCATGGGTGGGCAATGGCAAAGCCAGGGAGTGCGACTGGTCGTCTATCCGGATGGCGCGCAGGGCAGCGAAGCCGACATGGTGCGATTGATGCGTGTCGGCACCCTGCAGGGCGGGTTGTTCACGGCAGTCGGGCTGGCGGAGATTGAGCCCGGTATTTCCGGCTTGCAGAACTATCCCTTGCTGTTTCGCAACTTCGGCGAACTGGAATACGTCACCGGAAAATTGCAGCCGCTGATCGCGCAGCGGCTGGCGGCCAAAGGCTTCATCGTGGTGTTCTGGGCTGATGCCGGCTGGATTCGCTATTTTTTCAGGCAACCCGTGGTTACGCCTGAGCAATTCAAGCAGGCCAGGGTGTTCGTCTGGGCCGGCGCCATCGAGCAGTACAAGATTCTCCGCGAGCTGGATTACGACCCGGTGCAGATGGAAACCGCCGACATCCTGCAGGGCATTGCCACCGGGCAGATTACCGGCGTCAGCGTGCCGCCCATCTTTGCACTGGTCAGCCAGTTTGAAAAACGCCTGCCTCACATGCTCGATCTGGAGTGGGCGCCGCTGATAGGAGCCTGTGTTCTGCGTAAGGATAGCTGGGGCCGGCTGAGCGCCACCCAGCAGGCCGCATTGCGCAGCGCCGCTGATCAGGCCGGCGCTGAGATCCGCCGCCGCAATCGGACTGAGAGCGATCAGGCTGTGGCCCGGATGCAGGCCGGCGGGTTGATCGTGCACCAGCTGACGGCCGCCCAGCGCGCCGCCTGGCAGGCGGCCGCCGAAGTGTTTCAGCAGCGTATTCGCGGACGCACGGTGCCGGCCGATATACATGATGAAGTCATGCGCCTGCTGGCCCAATATCGTTCCGGCAGCGGCGCATGAGCGCCGTGGGTGCCGAGTCGGTTCCGCTCGGGCTCGCCGCGCGGTTGGGCAGCGAGCGCAGCTTCAGGGCAGCGCGGCAGATCGAGCGATGGGTACTGACGCTGTTGCTGCTGGCGATGATCGCGCTGCCACTGCTTGATCGCATCCTCTATCGATTGGGTGCCCCGGCGCCGCCGGCCAGCCTGGTCGCGCACCTCACATTGCTACTGACGATGCTGGGTGGCCTGCTGGCAGCAGCCTCGAAGCGCCTGATTGCCACGCCGCTGCTGCTCAATCATCTGCCGCTGCGCGCGCGCGCGCTCGCCGCCGGTGCCGGACAGACCATCGCAGCACTGGTGTGCGTGCAGCTTGCGGTTGCCGGCTGGCACTTCGCCAGCGCCGAGCGCGGCTCCGCCCTCGAACTGTTACCTGGCCTGCCCTTATGGCAGATCGAGATGTGCATTCCCGCCGGGTTCCTGTTGATTGGCGCGCGCGTCCTGCTGGTGGGGCACTTGAGTTCGCGTGCGCGCCTGCTGGCGCTCACTGCCGCCGCGCTGGGACTGATGTTGTGCCTCGTGCCCTGGGACCCGGTAACCGGCAGGACGCTGGGGCTCGTGGCCCTCGGCGTGGCGCTGCTGTGCGGCGCGCCGATGTTCACGATTATCGGCGGCAGTGCGCTGTTGCTGATGTGGTCCACGGGCCAGCCCACTGCGGCCATGGCGGTCAAGCACTATTCGCTGGCGACCATGCCGGTGATTCCGACGCTGCCGCTGTTTGCGCTGACCGGCTATCTGTTGGCCGAAAGTGGCGCGGCCGCGCGCCTGGTGCGGGTATTTGGCGCCTGCCTTGGGCCCTTTCGCGGCGGCGTGGCCATGGCGAGCGTGCTGTCGTGCGCGTTCTTCACGACCTTTACCGGTGCGTCCGGCGTGACGATACTTGCTCTGGGTGGTCTGTTGCTGCCGACGCTGCGCGCCGCCGGATACCGCGAGCGCGACGCACTCGGGCTGATTACCGGCTCCGGCTCCATCGGGCTGCTGTTTCCTCCCTGTCTGCCCGTTATTCTTTACTCGATCGTCGCCCTGCAGACCCTGCAGGGCTTCGATCCAGATGCGCTTGCCAGGTACGACGTCAGCATCGAAGGCATGTTCACCGCAGCGCTGCTGCCCGGCCTGCTGCTGGTGACGCTCGCGGTTCTGTGGGGTCGCTGGTGCGAGCCGCCCGGCACGCGCGCGCGACGCCGGTTTGACTGGGGCGAAGCCGGACGCGCGCTGTGGGCAGCGAAGTGGGAACTGGGCCTGCCGGTAGTGGCGGTCGGTGCCATGTTCGGTGGCTGGGTCAGCTCGCCGGTACAGGCCGCAGCGCTGACCGCGGGTTACGCCCTGCTGGTCGAGGCCATTGTCCACCGTGATCTGCGCCTGCGGGTCGATCTGCCGCGCATCGGCGGCGAGTGCGCGCTGCTCACCGGCGGCATTTTGCTGATACTCGCGACGGCGACGGGGCTGACGAATTTTCTGGTCACTGAACAGGTTCCGGAACGACTGACGCTCTGGGTGGGTGCATACATACACTCGCCGCTGGTGTTCCTGCTGGCACTCAACCTCGCGCTGCTGGTCGTAGGCTGCCTGATGGATATGTACTCGGCGATCGTGGTCGTCGTGCCGCTGATCGTGCCGCTGGGACTGCAATATGGTATCGATCCGGTGCAGCTTGGCGTAATCTTTCTGGTGAACCTGGAACTCGGATTCCTGCATCCACCGGTAGGTATCAATTTGTTTCTGGCCAGCTATCGTTTCAACCGACCGCTCGGTGAAATTGTCTGGGCGGTACTGCCGATGATCGGCGTGGTCGCCCTCACGGTCGTGCTGGTCAGCTACTGGCCGGGATTGACCCATTGGCTGCCAGCGCTGCTGGCCCGCTAACGCGATGAACGAGCCCGCATCCCAGGTCCATTACGCCAAGACTGCACGCCCGGTGCCCGCCAAAACGCTGGCACGCCAGCGATTGTTCACGGTGCTGGACGCGGCGCACAGCTGCCCGGTGTTATGGGTTGCGGGGCCGCCGGGGTCTGGCAAGACCACACTGGTGGCCGACTATCTGGCGCACCGGCCGGTCGATACCATCTGGTATCAGGTGGACGGTAGCGATGCCGACCCGGCGACGTTTTTCTATTTTGTCAGCCAGGCCGTGCAGCAGCGTTACCCTGACAGCCGCGCACTGCCGTTGCTCGCGTCGGAATACATGGCCGACCTGGACGGCTTCACGCGACGCTTTTTTCGCGAGCTGTTCAGCCGCCTGCACGCGCCGTTCGCGCTGGTGCTGGATAATTTCCAGGAAGGGCTGGAGGCGGCCGGCCTGTCGAGCCTGCTGCAGGCAGGCTTGTCGGAAATTCCCCCGGGCGGCAATGTCTTTGTGATTTCGCGACTCGAGCCGCCGCCAATGCTGGCGCGCTTTCGCGCCAACAGCCAGCTGAGTGTTATCGGCTGGGACGAACTCAGACTGACGCGCGATGAGCACGATGGTGTGGTCGCACTGCGCGGCGTGCAGCTCGACGATGTGGCGCTGGCAACGCTCTATCGACGCACGCAGGGCTGGGTGGTTGCGCTGGCGATGCTGCTGACGGACAAGCGTGCGCTCACCGAGACTGGCGAATTGCGGCCCTCGCCGGCACTGCTGTTTGATTACTTTGGCGAGGTGATATTTCGCCAGCTCGATGCTGCGACGCGCGACCTGCTGTTGCGCATGGCAATGCTGCCGCAGTTCAGCCCCAGCCTGGTGCAGCGCCTGTGCCCCGACCTGGACGCCGTCAGCCTGCTCAACGGGGTACTGCAGTACGCCTTCCTGCTGATCGCCACGCCGGCACAGAACGAAATGCTCTACCAGGTGCATCCGCTGGTGCGCGAGTTCCTGACCCGCAAGGCCCGCGAGATCTACAGCGCCAGTGAGCTGCTCGAGGCGCGCCGGCGCGCCGCAGCCTTGTTGGCCGAACGCGGCCAGAGCGACGTTGCCGCACAGCTGTTGCTGGAGATCGAGGACTGGCCGGCGCTGCAGACCCTGATACTGCAGCATGCCGAGCATCTATTGGCGCAGGGCCGCGGCGAAACGCTGGCGCGCTGGATACAGGCGCTGCCGCCTGCCGCCACCGAGGCCGAGCCCTGGTTGCAATACTGGCTGGCTTCCGCGCGTTTCTCCGGCGCGCCCAACGATGCTGCCGCGCAGTTCGAGCGCGCCTATCGCGGATTTTGCGCACGCGCCAGCAGCGCCGATGAGGCCGGCAAGTATCTGTCGTTAGCCGGCCTGTTCGATACCCGGGTGCATGACCCCGACGACCTGTGCCCGCTCGATCACTGGATCGCCGAGGCCGATCGATTGATAGCGGCGCAGCCGAACTGGCCGAGTGCCGCCATCGAAGCGCGCCTGACGCAAAGCCTGTTCATAGCGCTGGTGTTGCGCCAGCCGCAGCATCCGCAGATCTACGCCTGGGGCGAGCGCACGCTGGCCCTCGCGCAGCAACCGGGCGCCGTGCGCCTGCGCCTGACCGCAGGCATTTACGTGCTCACGGTGCTGACCTGGACCGGACAGTTCGCCAAGGCAGCGGCGCTGATCGAGGCGCTGCGCACCATTGCCGAGGATCCGGCGGTGCCGCCCGTGTCGGTCGTGACGCTGCGGCAGCTCGAGTCGATGTTTTACATGCTGCAGGGCCGGCAGGAGGCCTGCCTCGAGGCCATGTACGACGGGCTCGATCTGGCGCAAAGTTCCGGCGTCGCGCTGTGGCGTGGCACCTTGCTGCTGCATGGCGCTGGCGGCTCACTGGCGGCGGGCGATCTGGCGAGCGCAGCAGAATTGCTGGCTGAGGTTGGTGTTCGCGGCGTGCGGGTGCGGCGCTTCGGCGCCAGCATGCGCGAATACATGCTGGGCTGGGACGCACTGCTGCGCGGTGAGAGCTGGCAGGCGCATGAACATGCGCGCGAGTCACTGCGTATCGCTGAACAGCTGGGAGCGCCATATTTCCAGGCGCTGTCGGGCCTGGCCGTGGTGCAGTCGTTGCTTGCGATCGGTGAACTCGAGGCCGCCGGCGAGCAGCTCGGGCGCGCGCTGCAGGTGGCTGCACCGATTCGCAGCCGGCTGTTCGATTTCATGTCGTTATTGGCGGCGGCGCGACTGGCGCTGTGCCAGGGTGAGGACGCCACGGCCGAGGCGCGACTGCGTGAAGCGCTGAGTCTGGGACGCGAACGCGGTTTCAGCTACGTCATGTTCTGGCTGCCCGAACATCTGGCACAGCTGTGCGTCCTGGCGCTTGAAAAAAAGATCGAGACCGCCTATGCCGTCAGCCTGATTCGCAACCGCAACCTGTTGCCGGCGGCGCCGCCCTACGGCCTGCAAGACTGGCCCTGGACCTGGCGCGTGCGTGTCCTCGGGCAGTTTGCTCTCGAGCTGCCGAGCCGCGAGCCAGGCGCGAGCGGCGCGCGCTCACAAAGCCGCGCGCTCGAACTGCTGAAGGCATTGATCGCGTTCGGCGGCCGGCAGATTCCGCTGGAACGGATCGCTGACGCACTCTGGCCGCGCATCGACAGCGACTATGCGCAACGCTCGCTGACCACGACCCTGCATCGGCTGCGCAAACTGCTGGGCGATGACAGCGCGATTGTGCTGCAGGACGGCAAACTCAGCCTGCATGCCCACAAGTTCTGGATTGACAGCTGGGCGCTCGAGCAGGCACTGACCGAGTGCCGCGCGCTGTTCAGGGATGACACCGTGCCGGCCACTGCCGAGGCGGCCGGTGAGCCCTTGCAGGCTGGCGTCGAGCGGGTAATGTCGCTGTATCGCGGGCAGTTGCTGTTGCAGGATCATGACTACGTCTGGGCCGCGGGTCCGCGCCAGCAGCTGCACGCCCGAATGCTGCGTTTCATAGCTGACGCTGCCCAGGCACTGGAAAAACAGCGTGGACCTGGCGCTGCCGCCGACCTCTACAATCGCGGCATCGACATTGACCCTCTGGCTGAAACGCTGTATCGACATCTCATGACGCTGCACCAGCGTCATGGGCAGATTGCCGCGGCCCTAGATGCCTACGAGCGCTGCCGCGAAACCCTGCTGCTCAGTCTGCAGTCGGAGCCTTCGCCGCAGACGCAGCAGCTCTACCGTAGCCTCGGCGTGTGAGGGCAAGCTTAGCGATAGGGCCGGTATGATTTCTCTTCCACCAGCGCCGAGCCCAGCGCCGCATTGATGCGCTTCTTGATGGCCGCCCGTTCATCGTTGGTGACATAGACCGCGCGCGCCAGCTCGATGAAGCGCGCCCCAAAGCTACGCGCCGCTTCCTGGTCACGGATTTCATCCTCGATTTCCCACAGGCTGGCGTTCACGGCCTCGAGCGCGCGCTCATCGGCCGCCAGGTCAACGCCCGCGGGCACCGCCTGCTGCCAGGTCCGCTCGAGCAGCTGCAGTTCGTGCCTGACGTTGACCAGTTTGGCCGCGTCGCGCATGCGCGCTGATTTGATGCGCAGGATGGTGATCTTGTCGAGCAATTCACCCGGTGAAATCGGTACCAGAATATCCTGCATGCTGCGCTCCGTGTGATGGCTATGGCTATCGTAGCAGGGGCATCGCCAGCAGTTCATCGAGCCGGGCGATGACCGCTGTGGTCTCAATCAGATCCATGACACCCGGCTCCTCGATTTTTTCCGCCCACGGCAGCTGCGCCGCGCTGCGGCCGCGGAAACGCTGCGCCGCCTGCTCGTAACGATCGACGCACCACTGGCGCGAGAGATAGGGACCGCTGCGCTCGAGCCGGGTCGCGGCATAGAGCCCGATGACCGGCGTGCCCACCATGGTGGCCATGTGCGCCGGCCCGGAATCGGGGGTGAGCAGCGCCGTGGCCCGCGCCAGCAGGGCCAGCAGCTGGGGCAGGGTGTCGGTGCCGATCAGGTTCCTGACGGGAACCCCGGCAGCGCGCGCGATCGCGGCGCCGAACTCGCGCTCATAGTCGTTCGGCGCACCGCACAGCAGCACCTGCAGATAGTGGTGGCGCACGGCATGGGCGATCACCGCCGCGTAGCGTTCAACGCTCCAGTTGCGCAGGCGGTGACTGGAGCAGGGGCTGACGATCAGCGTGGGCAGGCCATCGGGAATCTGCGCTCGCGCCCAGGCGCTGGCCGCTTCGGGCACGGGCAATTGCCACTCCAGGCGGCGCGCTGCCAGCCCCAGGGCCGCGGTAAATCCGAAAAAGCTGTCCAGCACGTGCTCGTTGTGCCGGGCCGCTATGCGCCGGTTGGTGAACAGCCACTGCAGTTCACGGGCGCGGGCGCGATCGAAGCCGAGGCGCAGGCGCGCTGGAATGCAGGCCGCATAGAGACTGGCCCGCAGCGCCAGCTGCATGTGCAGCAACACCTCGAAGCGGCGGCCGCCCAGCTGCGCGCGCAGGGCGCGTATGCTGCCGAACAGGGAGCGCTTGTCGATGATGATAAACTCGACACCAGGCAACAGGCTCATCAGGCGCGCTTCGGTGCGGCCGATCACCCAGGTAATGGCGGTTTCCGGCCAGGCCTGTTGCAGGGTGTGCACGATCGGCACGACATGGCAGACATCGCCAATGGCCGAGAGGCGCAGAATGCACAGGCTCGTGGGCGGTGTGGCGGGTTCACTCATGCAGGGGATAGGCGCAGCGTGGCAGGTCTGAATTTTCTCGCCACCGGCGCTGAAGTTCGCATCATCGAGCAGGGCGGCGGCGCGATGCTATATGACAGCTCGCGCGCCGGCAACGCCGTGCCGGGTTGGCTCGATCCTGACTGGTGGCGCGAGCGCGGCACGGTAAGCCTGGCGAGCGAGGGGCGCGGTGCGGCCAGCCTGATCGAGGCAGATGGCCGCAGCTTTGTGCTCAGGCACTACCGGCGCGGCGGCCTAGTCGCCCGGCTCTCCAGCGATCGCTACTGGTGGCGCGGCGCTGAACAGACACGATCGTTTCGCGAATGGCATCTGCTCTATCACCTGCATCGCGTCGGTTTGCCGGTGCCGATGCCGCTGGCGGCGGGCTACCAGCGCCAGGGTCGAACCTACCGCGCCGATCTGCTGGTGCAACGGCTGCGCGATGTGGTCTCGCTGGCGGCAGCGCTGCGTGCCGCACCGGTGCCGCTGCGCACCTGGGTGGCGGTCGGCCGCTGGCTGCGACGCTTTCATCTGTGCGGCGTGTGCCACGCCGACCTGAATGCGCACAATATTCTGCTCGGCGCCGACGATGCCGTGTGGCTCATCGATTTCGATCGCGGCACGCTGCGCGCACCGGGTTGGTGGAGTGATGCGAACCTGGTGCGCCTGCACCGTTCGCTCGAGAAAATCGCGGCGCCACTGCCGGGGCAATTTTCCGGCGCCGATTGGCAGTTGCTGCTCGACAGTTATTTCGCCACCCGGCTAGAGCCGCTACAGGAAGCTGCGCTTGCCTTTCCGTGAGGGTGGCTGCGGGAGTGGCGCGTGAGTCTGTCCAGAGCGCTCTACAGCCTGCTGGCCGCGCTGGCGCTGCCCTGGCTGAGTCTGCTCTACCTATGGCGGGGACTCCGCGATCGGGCTTATCTGTCCGGTTGGGGGGCGCGATTTGGGCTGGGCCCGGCGCTGGCGGGCGAAGCGCGCAGCCTGTGGGTGCACGCGGTTTCGGTGGGCGAAGTCCAGGCGGCGGGCGCGCTGCTGGAGGCGTTGCGCGTGCAGTATCCGGCGCGGCCCATGGTGATCACCTGCGCGACGCCGGCGGGGCGTGAGCGCGCCCGCGCACTCGCCCAGGCGCTGGCCCGCATCGGCACGGGCCCGGATTCCGGCGCGAGCGCAGGCGCGGGCGTCGATGTGCGCTACGCGCCCTACGACCTGGGCGCCTGCGTGCGCGGTGCGCTGCGGCGCCTGCGACCCGCCATGCTGGTGATCATGGAAACCGAACTGTGGCCCAACCTGC
This sequence comes from Steroidobacteraceae bacterium, assembly GCA_049694695.1. Classification (GTDB taxonomy): domain Bacteria; phylum Pseudomonadota; class Gammaproteobacteria; order Steroidobacterales; family Steroidobacteraceae; genus FEN-1191. The sequence goes on from JBAVRE010000048.1 coordinate 26,262, forward strand.
TCAATGAGTGCGCGCGCGCGGGCGTGCCGGTACTCATCGCCAGCGCACGACTCTCGGAGCGTAGCCTGGGGCGCCTGAAGAAATTCCCGGGCCTGCTGCAACCAGCGCTGCGCACTGCAGTCATGGTGGCGGCGCAGACTCCCGCCGACGCGCAGCGCTTCGCTGCACTGGGGTTGCCGCCCGAACGTGCAAGCGTCTGCGGCAATATCAAGTTTGATCGCACGCCGGGCCCAACCCTGCGCACCGCCGGCGCCGCCCTGCGCGCCCGCTACGCTCCAGCGCGCCTGCTGTGGGTGGCCGGCAGCACCCACCAGGGTGAGGAGCAGGCCGCGCTGGACGCCCACCGGGCACTGCGCGCCTCGCGCGCCGATGCGCTGCTGGTGCTGGCGCCGCGTCACCGGCCGCGCTTCGATGAGGTCGCAGGAATTCTCGAACGCAGCGGCCTGCGCTGGCTGCGTTACAGCGCCGCGTCGGGCGCCAGCGCCGCAGCCTGCCATGCTGTTGCGGTGCTGTTGCTCGACACCATTGGTGATCTGGAAAATTTCTACGCCGCTGCGGACCTGGCCTTCGTGGGCGGTAGTCTGGTGCCCGTCGGCGGCCACAATCTGCTGGAGCCCGCGGCCCTGGGCGTGCCGACCATCGCTGGCCCGTGCCAGAGCGCCGCGCCGCAGGTGGCGCGAGAACTGTCCGCGCGGGGTGCGGTGAAAATTGTGGCTACGGCGGCGGACCTCCGCGCCGCCGTGGTTTCATTGCCGGACGACACGGTCGCGCTGCGAGCCCTGTCAGCGGCGGCGCTGGCCACCGTGGCTGCCAATCGCGGCGCGCTGCAGCGCCTGCTCGGGCAGATCAGGGAGTCGCTGGGACCGCGGTAGCGTCGGCAGGCGGCGTGGAATTCTCGGCCGGCGCCTGTTCGACCAGCCAGCCATTGATCTGGGCGATCGTCGCGCGATCGAGGTTGCCGGCTGCCTGGCGCAGCGCCACGATGTTGTTCAGATAGGCGTACTTGGCCTGCGCGTAGTTGGTTTGCGCCTGCACCAGCAATTGCCGTGCGGTGAGCACGTCGATGGCGGTCTTGGTGCCCACTTCATAGCCGGCCTCGGTGGCCTGCAGGGAAATCTGGTTTGACTGTGCAGCCTGTTTGAAGGCCCCGACCTGGGCGATCTGGCTGATGACGCCCTGGTAGGCATCGCGGGCCTGCTGCTCGGTCTGGCGCAGGGTGCGTTCGTAGCCGGCTTTGGCCGCACTCCAGAGATACCTGGACTGGCGCACACGCGACTGCGTGGCGCCAGCGCTGAACAGCGGCACCGACACGCCCACCGACCAGACGATATCCTGGGTGTTTATGCCGTTCAGGGCCAGCGTGCTCGGGCTGTCTTTGCCGTCCAGAGCCCACGAGCGTGACGCCGAGGCATTGATCGAGGGCAGGTGGCCGCCGATCGCGGTGAGGTAGCTGTCGCGCGCAATATCGGCGGCGAGGCGGCTGGCGGTCAGGTTCGAATTCTGGCTCAGGGCGGTGCTGACCCAGGTGTCCACGCTGGCCGGATCAGGGGCCAGTAGCGGCATGCCATCGCCAGGCTTCGCCAGGCGTTGATATTTTTCACCGGTAATCGCGCGCAACTGCTCTTCGGCGCTCGAGAGCGTGCGCTTGGCGGCAATGACGCCCGCGGCGCTGCTATCGCGCGAGGCGCGGGCGATCTGCACATCGGTAATCGCGATCAGGCCCACTTCGTAGCGCCGCTCGGCCTGTTCGAGCTGGCGGTCCACCGACTGCAGCGCGCTCTCCTGGGCGGCGAGCGTGTCCTGCGCACTCAGCACCGAAAAGTATTGCTGGGCCACGCGAGCGATCAGTTCCTGCTGGGCGGCAAGATAGTTGGCTTCACCCTGCGCCACGCTGCTGCTGGCCGCCTTGAGTGCGACCCAGTTGTTCCAGGAGAACAGATTGACCTGCAAGCCGAGGTTGGCGAGTGCCGGCGTGCTCACCGAAGTGCCCGCCACACCGGTCCAGTTCTTGGTGGCCGTGCCGTTGAGCGGCAGCATGTCCAGGATCGCCTGGGTGCGAATTTCGCGGCTCGCCATGTGCAGCGCCGCAGCCTGCTGCATGGTCGGATCGGCGATGAGCGCATGATCGTAGACGGTTTGCAGGTCCTCGGCGCTGGCGCCGCCGAGCGCGCCGAGTGACAGGAGTAACAGGATCCAGTGGCGATTCATGAGCGCTTTTCCATGTTGTACGGTGTGCCGCGCGGTTCAATAGGCGGGCAATTGCGGGTCGATATCACGCGCCCAGGCGTCGATGCCGCCCTGCAGGTTGCTGACCCGGTCGAACCCCTTGCTGGCGAGAAACTCCGCTGCCCGTTGGCTGCGACCGCCGAGCTTGCACATCACAATGATCGCAGCCTGGCGGTCAAGTTCCTGCAGGCGGGCTGGAATCTCATTCAGCGGAATGTCGACGCTGCCGTCGATCCGGGCCAGCGCGACTTCCCAGGGCTCGCGCACATCGACCAGGCAGTGAGGACTTCCGGCATCCATAAGGGCCTTTAACCCGGCAGGGGTGATCTGGGTTACAGCATTCATGAATTAAAACTCAAAGGCCGGCGGGGCGGGGGCATGCTCGAGTGCCTCGAGCGAGGTTTCGAACAGTACGCTGCTGGTGAACTCCGCCGGGCCCAGGCGGCGCACCAGCCGGGCCTGCATGACGGCCCCGCTGCCAACCACGACGAACAGCCGGCCGCCGAACTTTAGCGCGCGCTCAAAGCATTGTTGATAGAGGGGCAGTGAGCCCGTCAGGACGATGACATCGTAAGCGGTCTCGCTGACCAGCCCCAGACCGTCGGCGCAGCTGACCTCGACGCTGCTGCAGTCCGCCGCCTGCAGGTTGGCGCGGGCCGTGGCGGCCAGATCGGCGTGCAGTTCGAGCGACTGCACCTGGCCGCCCATGAGCGCCATGCAGGCCGAGAGATAGCCCGATCCGGTGCCCACTTCCAGCACCTGGTCGCCACCGCGAACCGCCACCGACTGCAGAATGCGGCCGGCCATCATGGGCGTGAGCATGTGCTTGCCATGAGCGAGCGGCAGCGCGCAATCGGCGCAGGCCAGCGAGCGCCATGCCGGCGGCACGAAGCGTTCGCGTGGCACGCTGCGCATGGCAGCGAGCGTGCGCATATCGGGTACGTCCCAGGTGCGCACCTGCTGTGCAGTCATCTGATTGAGAGCGGCTTGGTTGTTCATGATTTACAGGGGTACAGGATACTACGGTTAACTTAATTGCACGCGCCCGCCGCGCCAGCGGCCTGGTTGCAGCTGCCGGGAGCTAAGGTGTATTCCCCAGTCGCCATCATATGGTCAATTTGCGCTCGGTTACGAGCAGCCGCTGGGCTATGCTGCACCAGCCTTTCCGGCAACTCGGCGCGCGGGCAGGGTTGTATCACAGGGGATCCCGACTGCTCCATGTCCATTCTGACCCTACTTTTGCTGCTGTTTGCGCTGCTCGCGCTGCTGCTGCTGGCGCTCTACGTGCTGCAGCGTCGCCAGCGCGGTGCCCTCGAGGGCATCACCCGCCAGCTGCATCGCATTGCGGTGGGTGGAAGCCTGCGCGGTCGGGTCGAACTGGACACCGATCAGCGCGAGGTTTCAGCCCTGGTGACCGTGGTGAATCACCTGCTGACCCGCGCCGGCAGCGCCAGCCCGGAAGTGCAGGTTGCGGCGCCGGCGCCGCTCAACGCGCTGGGTGAGCATCTGCATGAGGTGGTCCTGATACACGGCGCGCGCGGCATCCTCTACGCGAACCCGCAGTTTGCGCAGTTGATCGGTACGCCGGCTGATGAGCTGCTGGGCCGGCGACTCGAGGATCTGGTGCCGCCCGAGTTTGCCGAGCTGGTCGGTGAGAATCTGCGCCATCGCCTCGCCAGGGAACCGGCGGCGGAGCGCTATGAAGTCGATCTGCTCGGGCTCCAGGGCCAGCACGCGCGACTCGAGTTGAGTTCCTGGCCTATCGAGCACGAAGGACACGATGCGCTGCTGATTGTTGGCGTTGAGGTGTTGCCCACCCAGACCGTTGCGGCGCTGGGCGCTGCGGGCGGCGGACGCTCGCGTGCCCGCTCCACGCTCGAATCCATGCCCGGGCCCGTGCTGACCGTCGATCGAAACGGCAAGGTCGACTACGTCAATGCGGCAGCCAGCGAAATGCTGGGGCTGGCGGCAGGCGTGGCCAGTGGCATGGCGCTCGAGGAGCTGGCCAAAGTAGTCAAGGAGTCGGATCGCAAGCTGCTGACCGAACCGGTGCGCCAGGCCCTCAGCTCCGGCGCGCCGATGAACCTGGGGCGCCGCGCCATGGTGGTCGGCCAGCCCGGCGGTCCCGAGCGCCTGATTGAGGTGGCCGCTGCGCCGCTGCGCGAGGCCGACGGCGAGGCCAGCGGTGCGGTGCTGGTGTTCCACGATGTCACCGAATCGCGCGGCCTGACCCGCCAGATTTCCTACCAGGCCGCGCACGATGCGCTCACCGGCCTCATCAACCGGCGTGAATTCGAGCGCCGCCTGCAGGAGGGCATCGACGCGGCGCAACGCGGCGAGCCCGGGCACGTGCTCTGTTATCTCGATCTCGATCGCTTCAAGCTCATCAACGATACCAGCGGGCATCTGGCCGGCGACAGCCTGCTGCGCGACATTGCCAAACTGGTGCGCGCTGCGGTGCGCGATTCCGACGTGGTCGGGCGCCTCGGCGGCGATGAGTTCGGCATGCTGCTGATGGGTTGCCCGCTCGACAAGGCCAGGCAGATCGCCGACGAAGTGTGTCGCAAGGTGGCCGATCATCGCTTCGTGTGGCGCGATCGCATTTTCAATGTCGGCGCCAGCATCGGGCTGGTGGAGATCGCCCGCGATTCCAGCAACCTGGAGGAAGCCCTGGCGGCCGCCGATTCGGCCTGCTACGTGGCCAAGCGGCAGGGTGGCCATGTAGCGGTGTATTCCGCGCGTGATGAAGTCTATGCGCGCCAGAGTGGTGAAATACACTGGCTGCAGCTGCTGCAGAGCGCGCTCAAGGAAAACCGTTTCGAGCTCTACTGCCAGCCGATTGTCGCCGCCTATGGCGACGGCGACGCGGGCCCGGCCATGGAAGTGCTGGTGCGCCTGCGCAATGACGCCGGCGAGCAGGTGGCCCCGGTGGAATTCCTGCAGGCCGCCGAGCGCTATCGGCTCATGGGCCTGATCGACCGGCAGATCGTGCAGACCACGCTCACGGCCCTGGGTCGTGGCGCGATCGCGCTGCCGGCGAATCGCAGTATCGCGCTCAATATTTCCGGCCAGACCCTGGCCGATGCACAGTTTCTGGAATTCGTGGTCGAATGCTTTGACAGCACCGGCGCCAACCCTGCGCAGGTGTGCTTCGAAATCGCCGAAGCCGCGGTGATCGCCAATCTCGAGCAGGCACGCCGCTTCATCGGCGTGCTGCACGGCATGGGTTGTCGCTTTGCGCTCGATGATTTTGGCAGTGGTCTGGGTTCATTCTCGAATCTGCGCCTGCTGGCAGTGGACTACCTGAAAATCGACGGTTCCTTCATGCGCAATCTGGCGCGCGATTCGATCAATCAGGCCATGGTCACAGCCATGATCAAGCTGGCGCGTACGCTCAATTTCAAGGTGATCGCCGAACAGGTGGAGGACGATGCCGCGGCCGACGCGGCCCGCAGCATTGGCTGCGATTTTCTGCAGGGTTACGCGCTGGGTCGTCCCGCGCCGCTGCCGATGGCCGCCTAGGCGGGCGTTTCAGGGTGGCGCTGGCAGTGCCGGCGCCGGCGCAAACAGTTCGTTGCTGCGCACGAAGGAATTCATAAACCAGCCCATCACTTCACGCTGGGTACGATGCTGACGCAGCGCCTGGAGTTTGCGCAACTGCAGGGCGTCATCCAGGCTCAGGCTTTGCCAGCTGAGCGCAGCCGCGCGCGCCGGCGGCCATAGAGGCAGCGTGCGGTGCAGGCCATGCGGCCAGGGCCATTTGAGTCCGGCGTGCACGATCCAGTAATGCACGCGTGCGCCCGGCAGGCGGGCCGCCAGCAGTTCGCGCGCCAGCAGGCCGCTGGCGCGATGATCGGCGTGGCGATCCTGTGGCGCTGCCACCAGCACCATGGTCGGTGCAAACTGTGCGATGACCTGGCCCAGATCGTGGCGCAGGTTGTTGCCGGTATAAAGATGGCCAGGGGCCAGGGCCTGCGCATAGGGTACGGCGCTGGCACCGGTATAACCCGAGCGATGCGTGCTGTTGCCCGCATCGATCAGCAGCGCGCTCAGGCCACGATCGGGGTAGCCCAGCAGATACTGGTTGGCGCGCGGCACGCCCAGCAGGTCGGCGGCAGCACGTGCCTCCGCAATGCGACGCGCGCCGAGTTTCTCCAGCCCCAGGCCCTTGGGGCGCAGGGTGCGCTCGGCCACCACGGCATCGATTTCAAAGCTGTCGCCGGCCGTGACCCACACCACGCCGACCGTTGCGCCTGCCCCGAGGGCGCGCTGCAGAATGCCGGCACAACACAGGGTTTCATCGTCCGGATGCGGGGCGATCACCAGCACCCGGTCTGCCGGGCCTGGCGCCGCCATTTCCGGCAGCGCGCGCACTGTGCGGGCCGGCGCCAGCGACGGCATGAGCAACAGCGCTGCGGCCACGCCGGCGTGCCAGATTGATATTGAGGGCATGCACGCCATCCTAAGGCAAATTCGGCCGCTGGCCGCTCCCGGATAGCCTGTGGTTGACTCGCGGGGCAGGATCCCGGTAGCTTGCTTAGGTCGCATACATGCGGCGCGGACCGAGCGCCGTGGGCGCCGGTCCAGCCACAGCAAATCGGGCGCGACACAGCCATAATCAGTCGGGGAGGGGAGCAGAAATGACCCGTGATCGCTCGCGTTCACTGCGCGACACAGAATTAGGCATGGACCGGGCCATAAGCCGCCGCGATTTCGTCCAGGGAGTGGCGATCGGATCGGCAGGCATTCTGGCCGCTGCCGCGCTTCCCGGCTGCACGCAGGGCGCGCCGGCGCTGCCGCCCGGCGCCCAGGATCTGCCTGGCTATTACCCGCCGAGCCTGACCGGGCTGCGCGGCAGCCATGCCGGTTCCTTCGAGGCAGCGCATGCCCTGCGCGACGGTGCGCCGCAGCCCGCGCCCGCCGATCTGGACGAGCACTACGACCTCGTGGTCGTCGGCGCCGGCATCAGCGGCCTGAGCGCCGCACATTTCTATTGCGAGCAACACCCGGCGGCGCGCGTTCTGGTGCTCGACAATCACGATGATTTTGGTGGCCATGCCAAGCGCAACGAATTCGATCTCGGTGGCCAGCTGGGTCTCGTGAACGGCGGCACGCTGATGATCGACAGCCCGCGGCCCTACAGCACGGTCGCCGACGGGCTGCTGCGCAGGCTCGGTATCGATGCCGCCACGCTCGCGAAAACGATCCAGCATCCGGAGTTTTATTCGGGGCTCGGGCTCGGCGACGGCGTGTTTTTCGATCGCGAGACCTTCGGATCCGACCATCTGGCGGTCGGCTATGGCAGCAAGCCGTGGGCTAAGTTTCTGGCCGCCGCGCCGCTCTCAGCCGCTGCCCGGCGTGACCTGCAACGGGTCGAGGAGGGCAGCAGCGATTATCTGCCCGGGCTCAGCTCGAATGAGAAGAAGCAGCGGCTGGCGAAAGTCAGCTACCGCAATTACCTGCAGAACATCGTCAAGGTCAGACCCGAAGTGCTCGCCTTCTACCAGAGCCGCACGCAGGGTGAGTGGGGCGTGGGCGCGGATGCGGTCTCAGCGCTCGATGCCTGGGGCATCGACTCGCCGGGTTTCAAGGGACTCAGACTGGAGCCGGGTTCGATTCCGGGGATGGGCTTCACGCCGGCTGGTTATGCCGACACCGGCGGCTCGGTGCGGCTGCATTTTCCCGACGGCAATGCGACCATCGCACGCCTGCTGGTGCGTCGCCTGGTCCCTGAGGCGGTGCCCGGCAGCACTGTAGAGGATGTAATCACCGCGCGCGTCGATTACAGCCGGCTCGATCGCAGCGCCCAGCCGGTGCGCCTGCGCCTGAACAGCACCGTCCTGCATGTTGAGAACCTGGGCACAGCGGCGTCCGCCAAAGAGGCTGCCGTCACTTACCTGCGCGCTGGGCGCCGGCTGCGCGTGCGGGCGCGCCATTGCGTGCTGGCGTGCTACAACATGATGATTCCCTACCTGTGCCCGCAGTTGCCCGAGCCGCAGAAGACGGCACTGCACGCGCTCGTCAAGACGCCGTTGGTGTATACCAGCGTGGCGATCCGCAACTGGCAGGCGTTCGCGAAGCTCGGGGTCTGGCAGATTCACGCGCCGGGCGGCTACCACACGCACGTGCGGCTGAACCCGACCGTGGACATCGGTGCTTATCGCAGTTCCCGCTCCCCCAGCGAGCCGAGCCTCATCTGGATGACGCGCACGCCCTGCCAACCGGGACTGAGCGAGCACGAACAGAACCGGGCTGGGCGTGCCGAGCTGCTGGCGACCCCGTTCCAGACTTTCGAGCGCAACATTCGCGATCAGCTGGGGCGCATACTGGGTCCCGGCGGCTTCGATCCGGCGGCCGACATTACTGCCATCACCGTCAACCGCTGGCCGCACGGTTACGCGCCGGAACACAACTCGCTGTTCGAGCCCGAGCTGCCGGAAAGCGAGCGGCCACAGGTGATCGGTCGGCGTCGTTTTGGGCGCATCACCATCGCCAACTCCGATTCTGGCGGTGGCGCCTACACCGATGTGGCGATCGATCAGGCGTATCGCGCCGTCAACGAATTGCCGGGCGCATGAGCGTCCATCGTTTCAATTGAGGAGTTTGCTATGAGCCATCTGAAGCTGTCGACGCCGGAAGTCGCGGAGCTGCGCCGACTCGACGTCGCCCATCATCTGCCGGGACAGAGCGATTTTCGAGTGCAGGCCGAAATGGGCGGGAGCCGTCTGATCACGCGCGCCGAAGGCTGCACGATCTACGATGCCGAAGGCAAATCGATGCTCGATGCTCATGCGGGGCTGTGGTGCGTCAATGTCGGCTATGGGCGCGAGGAGTTGGCGCGCGCTGCCTATGAACAGATGCAGGAACTCCCGTACTACAACACCTTCTTCAAGACCGCGAGCGTGCCGGCGGTCCGGCTCGCCACCGAAATCTCCAGCCGCCTGGGTGGCGAGCTGTCGCACGTGTTCTTCAACAACTCTGGTTCTGAGGCCGTCGACACCGCGTTTCGCCTGGTACGGCATTACTGGACGGTCAAAGGCCAGCCGCAGCGGCGCATCTTCATCAGCCGCTGGAATGCCTACCACGGTTCCACGGTCGCCGCCGCGAGCCTGGGCGGCATGAAGGCGATGCACGCGCAGGGTGGCCTGCCGATTCCCGGTATCGAACACATCATGCAGCCCTATCTGTTCGGCGATGCGTTCGGCGAGGATCCGCAGAAATTTGCCGCGCGTGCCGCCGCGGCGCTCGAAGAGCGGATCCTCAGCGTAGGCCCGGAAAACGTCGCGGCGTTCATCGGCGAACCGGTGCAGGGCGCCGGTGGCGTGATCATTCCACCACCAGGATACTGGCAGATGATCGAAGCGATCTGCCGCAAGTACGGCATCCTGCTGATCAGCGATGAGGTGATCTGTGGCTTCGGACGCCTGGGCCGCTGGTTCGGCTTCCAGCATTTCGGCGTGCGACCCGACGTCGTCACCATGGCCAAGGGGCTGTCGTCCGGTTACCTGCCCATCTCGGCGACCGGCGTCGCCAGTCACATCGTGGCGACCCTGCGGGAAGCGGGCGGTGAATTCGTACACGGCTACACCTATTCCGGACACCCGGTGTGCGCGGCCGTGGCGCTCAAGAACATGGAGATCATCAGTCGCGAGCGGCTGGTGGAACGCACCGCTGAGGATACCGGTCCGTACCTCGCGCAGGCGCTGGCGCGCCTGCGCAGTCATCCGCTGGTCGGCGAGGCGCGCTCACTGGGCCTGGTCGGCGGAGTCGAAATCGTCTCGCGCCCGGGCACCAATGAGCGCTTCACCGGCAAGGAAGGCACCGCTGGCCCGATGGTTCGCGACATCTGCATCCGCCGCGGGCTGATGGTGCGCGCGATACGCGACACGATCGTGTTCTGTCCGCCGTTGATCATCACGCATGCCGAGATCGACCAGCTGGTCGATACCATCAGGGCGGCGCTGGACGAGGCGACGCCGGCGCTCAGGGCGTGAAATTTCCGGCGCGCCGCTACCCGGTGGCCCTGGCACCGAGCGCGCAGCATGCACCGTCGTACTATGCGGCGACGCTGCGGGAGTCGGTCGTCACAGCGCCCTTCGACGGCTCGGCCCGCTGTGATGTATGCGTGATTGGTGGCGGCTACACGGGCCTGGCCACGGCGCTGCACCTGGCGCGCCACGGCGTCGATGTCATGTTGCTCGAGCAATCGCGCCTCGGCTGGGGCGCGTCCGGGCGCAACGGCGGCCAGGTGCACGTCGGCATGCGACGCAATCAGCAGTGGTTCGAAGCGCGCTTCGGCCTGGCGCGCGCGCGCCGTTACTGGGATTTCGCACTCGCGGCGCGTGCGCATCTGGCCTGGTTGATCGACAGTTACGCGATCCAGTGCGATTTTCGTTCTGGCCGCGTGCACGCCGATCATCGCGCACGTTACGGGGTGGACACGCGCCGCGAGGTCGAACATCTGCAGCGCAGCTACAATTATCCGCACCTGCGTTTCATCGAGCGCGACGAAATGCGCAGCATGGTCGCGAGCGACGCCTACCACAGCGGTTCATTGGATGCGCGCGGCGGCCACCTGCACGCGCTCAACTTCGCCCTCGGCATCGCCCGCGCTGCCGCGAGCCACGGCGCGCGCCTGCATGAAGGCGTCGAAGCTACGGCCCTGCAGGCGGACAGTGAGGGTTGGCGCATAGCCACCGCACGCGGCGCGGTGCGCGCGGCGCGGGTGGTGCTGGCCTGCAACGGGTACCTGCGTGGGTTATCCGCGACGGTCGAGCGGCATGTGATGCCAATTCACAATTACATCGCAGTCACCGAGCCGCTTGGCGCGGAGCGCGCCGCGGCGCTGATCAGCAATGACGCCGCGGTTGCCGATTCGCGCTTCGTCGTCAATTACTTTCGCCTCACGCCGGACCACCGGCTGCTGTTCGGTGGCGGCGAGAACTACGGCTATCGTTTTCCAAAAGATATCGGTGCGTTCGTGCGGCCGCGGATGCTCAGCATTTTTCCACAGCTGCGCGCGGTGCGCTTCGAGTACGCCTGGGGCGGGACGCTGGGCATCACACCGACGCGCATGGCGCTGGTGCGCGAACTGCAGCCAGGCCTGGTCAATGCCAGTGGCTTTTCCGGACTGGGCGTGCTGCTGGCACCCTACACCGGCAAGATCGTCGCCGACGCGCTGTGCGGCGAGCGCGCTGAACTGGAGCTGCTGTCGCGGCTGCCCGTGCCCGCGTTTCCCGGCGGCCCGGCGCTGCGCTGGCCGACGCTGGTGGCCGCCATGTCTTTTTACGCACTCAGGGATCGGCTCTGAGCGCATCACCTTAAGGCAGGTAATCATGCATGAACATACCAAGTCCGCGAGTGCACCACTAAGTGAGTGGCGCGAATTCCTGACAGCCAACCCCGACATTGAAGCCATCGACGCCTTCTCGATCGACGTCAACGGCAACACTTCCGGCAAGCGCCTGCCGGTTGGCGATGGCGAGAAGATATTCACCGAGGGCGTGCAGTTTTCCTCCTGCGCGCTCATCGCCGATAGCCGTGGACTCGGCCAGGGTCCGTTGGGACTCGGCAAGGCCGATGGCGACCCGGATGGCACTGCCATGCCGATTTCGCAGATGCTGCGGCGCGTGCCGTGGGCGGTGATGCCGACCGCCCAGGTCGTCTGCCAGATGCAGAATGCCAGCAGCGGCAAGGAACTGTGGTTCGATCCGCGCGTGCTGCTGCGCGACGTCGTCAGCCGCTGCCGCGCCGCCGGACTGCACCCGGTGGTCGCCTGCGAGCTTGAGTTCTACCTGATCGACCCGAAACGCGGACCCGATGGCCAGATAATGGTGGGCGCTTTACCCGGGCGCACGCCATCGCGACGCGCGGCCAACCTGTCGCTCGAAGCGGTTGAAGATGCCGCGGCGTTTCTCTCGCGGGTCGATCAGGCGGCCAGGCTGCAGGATCTGCCGGTGTGTGGTGCGGTCGCTGAATACGGCATCGGCCAGTATGAAGTGAACCTTCACCACGTCGCCGATCCGCTGCTCGCCGCCGATCACGCCGTGCTGCTCAAGCGACTCGTCAAGGGCGTGGCGCGCTCACTGGGTCTGGAGGCGACCTTCATGGCCAAACCCTTCGCCGACCAGCCGGGCAACGGTCTGCACGTGCACGTCAGCCTGGTCGACGAAGCGGGCAAGAACCGCTTTGGCGCCGCCGGCGGCGAGGCCTTGCTGCATCAGGCTATTGCCGGATCCCAGGCGTTCATGTACGACTCGCTGGCCCTGTTCGCACCGAATTTCAATTCCCAGCGACGCTATCTGGGATTGTTCGTGCCGACCACGCGCGATTGGGACCACAACAATCGCAGCGTCGCCTTTCGGGTGCCAGCTGCCCACGGTCAGGCGCGCCGGCTCGAGCACCGCGTGGCGGGGGCCGATGCCAGTCCGCACCTGACCATGGCGGCTATCCTGGCCGGGATTCTCCACGGCCTGCAGAACAAACTCGAGCCCACCGCGCCGCTGGGCGGGAAATCGCGCTACGGCACCGATGTCGACTTTCCGGGCGATCTGCTGGTCGCGCTCGGGCGCTTCGAACACTCCGCGCTGCTGCCCCAGTACCTGCCGCCGGACTTCCTGCGGCTCTATGCGGCACTCAAGCGCGGCGAGTACGCCGAACTGATCGAGGACATTTTCAATCGTGAGTACGATTTCTACGCCTGAAGCCGTGCGCGCGCTGCGCGCGCGGGAGTGTGAGCGCTATACGCGCGACCATCCGCGCTCGCAGGCCTTGACGGCCGGCGCAGCGAGTAGTTATTACGCCGGCGTGCCGCTGCACTGGATGCTCGACTGGCCGTTGCCGTTTCCACTGGTGGTCGCCAACGCGCAGGGCGCTGAGCTCCGCGACGTGGACGGGCATCAGCTGGCAGACTTCTGTCTCGGTGACACCGGCTCGATGTTTGGACACTCACCAGCGCCGGTGGTGCGCGCGCTGCGCGAACAGGCGGGCCGCGGCCTGACCTACATGCTGCCGACCGAAGACACGCTGGCCGTCGGGCAGCTGCTGTGCGAACGCTTTGGCTTGCCGCACTGGCAGGTGGCCACGACCGCGTCGGACGCCAATCGCTTCGCACTGCGCGTCGCCCGCGCCGTGACCAATCGTGCCAGGATCCTGGTGATGAACGGCTGCTACCACGGTGCGGTGGACGAGACCTACGTCAGTCTGGCCAATGGCCGCGCCCGCAATAATCCCGGCCTCATCGGTCAGTTCGCCGACCTGACCACGGGCACCGAGGTGGTCGAGTTCAACGACACTGCGGCGCTCGAACGCGCGCTGGCCAAGGGCGATATTGCCTGTGTGATCACCGAGCCGGTGTTGACCAACTGCTGCATGGTCCAGCCGATCGCGGGTTATCACGCGACGCTGCGCGCACTCACCCGCGCCACCGGCACTCTGCTGCTCATCGACGAGAACCACACCATCTCGACC
>JBAVRE010000049.1:0-2241 GCA_049694695.1 Steroidobacteraceae bacterium
GTTCTGACAAATGGATTGGACTCCCGGCGCTGGCGAGGTATCGGCTTCATTGCCTACTCAATTAGTCTAGTGGGCGGGAAACATACAGGCAATCAATACTGCCGTGCGATCCGGGTGAACGAGGGACGATTATTTCGGCACCAGCTCCATGGTAAGCACCTGAAATGGTGCCAGCGTAATTGACGCCTGTTGCCCGGCTTGCAGGCTGCTGAAAGGCAATTGACGAGCGCTCTTCCAGGGACTGCTGATCTGGAAACGTCGTGCCGCACCGGCTGGCAACTCGAGCGCCCGGCTCACTTCAAGAGTGAATATGCGTGGGTTCGAGTCTGGATTGCGCAGCGTGATGACCCCTTTGCGCGGCGCCCACGCCGCCCAGCCGTAGACATCAAGCCTGCCCGGGTTACCACCGATCCAGTGGGTGTCCTTGAGAATATCGGCATTCTCCCGTGACCAGCGCGCCGCTTCGGCCAACACATCCCAGTCGCTGGCGCTGAGCAGTGAGGGCGTGATGTACATTTCCTGAAGCGCGGTGCCGGTGCCAAAGTAATCGTGCACCTCGTTGGCAAAGTCATGGCCCGGATCGGACTGCAGCCCTGCGGCAAACTGAGCATAGATAATGCCGTGCAGCATGAGCGCGTTGAGGGGAAACAGTGGTCCGGCGACCACGACATTTTCATAGGTCTCGCGATCACGATAGGTTATCCATTGCTCGCGTGAGGTGCCGACACCGGCAAACGCGTGATCATCGCCATCGCGCCAGATCGAATCCGCGTAGCGCAACCAGGCCGGCGACGGATAGGTTCCGGTGGTCAGATTGATGAACAGATCGGGTTTGGCGCGTCGCAGGTCGGCGATCAGGGCGATAGCAGCATCAAAATCGCTGTCGAAGCGTGACCCAGGAAACACCTTATCGGCGTTTCCGGTGCCATCCAGTTTGAACTGGTTGATCCCCTGCTCCTGCAGCAGCCGCAAACTGGCTGAGCGAAAGCCTTCGTAGTAGCGCGGCCCCGACAGAGCAAAGCCACCGTCGATGATCTCGTAACCCGCTTTTATTCCTGCTGCAACCCGCTGTTCTTTCGGTTTGCTGTAGCCGCCCCAGGGTGAGAGCCAGACTCCCGGTGCTGCACCATATTTCGCTGCCGCGTCACGAACCGGCAAAAAACCGCGCGGAAAGTCCTTGCTGAATGCCCAGCTGCCGGTCCGATCGTCCCAGCCGTCGTCGAACAGGAATGAATCGAGCATTACACCCCGCTTTCTGTTCAGCTGTTCACCGAAAGCCTGGATTCGATCCAGCGCATCTGCTTCGGTATAGGGCGTGAAATAGCCAGTGTCATACCACGAGTTGTAGTGCAGAAAGGTTCGGTAGGGATGAGCGCGTTCGGCTTCGAGGTAGGCCAGAAAGTCGCGCCGCAACTGGCCTGCGCCAGTGGCGCCAGCCACCGCCGAATAAGCAATGGATTGACCCTTGATCAGCGGCAGCGTCCGCTCGATCCACAGGCGGATAGTACCGTCGAGACTCGTGGAGCTCTGTGACAGCGGGTGCTCAAACATCCAGTAATCGCGCCGCGCGACCACCGGCGAACCCCTGACCTTGCCGACGACTTCGGCACCGGGCACCACGGCCTGAAAGAGGCCGACCCGCTTGATGGCTTCGTCCTGCCTGGCAGCAGAAATAGTGAGTTCCGCCCTGATATAGCTGGCTCCCTGAGGCTGCAGCAATCGCCATTCAATTTGAAAGCGATTGTCGGCATCAGTAAAGGACATGGTGACTACGTCTGAGGGAAGTCTTTCCGAGGCCCGTGAAGCATCAGGATTACCGGGTAGCGTAGTCCTGTTGGGAGAACGGACCAGGAGCAGTTGTTCAATTCCGAGGCTCTGCCCGTCCTTGAGCGCAATGACGAATGGTGCGGTAATCGGAATCCTGTAGCCATTCGCCAGATCACTCAGAGCCACTCCGGCTATGTGCCGGTCGGCATACGCCCATTCGAGACCAACGGTGCGATTTCCGATTGAGGTAATGGCGTCAATCGTTGCCGCCATCAGCACCGGCGGCGCGACTGCGCCCAGCGCCGCGACTGCGGCCGCGAGCAGACTAGCTCTGCTCGTCAACTGCACGCGACGGCCGCAGGTATATGAACCAGTACACGCCTCCGACCAGCAGGCCGCCGCCAATGATGTTGCCGATCGTGACCGGCACCAGGCTGGTGAAGAAGGCGGGCCAGGTAAGCGCTGTCAGATCCG
>JBAVRE010000050.1:0-27299 GCA_049694695.1 Steroidobacteraceae bacterium
GCCAATGGCGCCGCCAGCGGCGTCGCCGAGAGTGTCAGTAAACAGGCGACACGCAATTTCGAGATCGATCGCACCCTGAGTTACAAGCGCGAGCCCGGCGGACGCATCAAGCGCCTGACCGTGGCGGTGCTGGTGGACAACCCGACCAGGCTGGGCGCCGACGGGAAAACCACGGCGGCGCCGCTCAGCAGCACGCAGATTGATGACATTACCAAGCTGGTCAAGAACACGGTCGGCTTCGATGAAACACGCGGCGATAGCGTCAGTGTGGTCAGCGAAGCCTTTCATGCCGAAGCGGCCGAGCTGACACCCGAGGCGGTGCCGATCTGGCAGCGGCCGATGGTGCAGGATATCGCCCGCCTGGCGCTCGGCGCGTTGCTGCTGCTGGCGATAGCGCTGGGCGTGTTGCGACCGATGATTCGCAGCCTGACGGCCGCGACGCTGACGCCGGCGTTGGCAGGTGGCGGTTCCGGCGCGCATGGCACGAGCGGCGAATTGCCGTCCGGCGGCGGCGCCGCTGACGGTGCCCCCGCGCCGCTGGCCTATGAGCAGCAGATCGTGCAGGCCAAGACCCTGGTCGCACAGGACCCGAAACGCGTCGCGCAGGTCGTCAAGACCTGGGTGAGTGAGTGATGGCCGAGCCAGCCACCAGCAGCCGTTCGGGCGTCGAGCAGGCAGCCATCCTGCTGTTGACGCTTGGCGAACAGGATGCCGCGCAGGTGCTCAGGCATCTGGGCGCCAAGGAGGTGCAGAAAGTGGGCGCCGCCATGGCGCAACTCACGGGCATCTCGCGTGAGGAAGTCAGCGGCGTGCTGGGACAGTTCGCGAGGCGCGTCGATCAGCAGACCTCGTTCGGTGTCGACTCGGACGAGTATGTGCGCAAGGTGCTCAACGAAGCGCTCGGTGCCGACAAGGCTGGTGGTGTCATTGATCGCATCCTGCGCGGCCGCAGCAGCCGCGGACTCGAAGCCGTCAAGTGGATGGAGCCGAAGGCGGTCGCGGCCATGCTGCGTCTCGAACACCCACAGATCATTGCCATCGTGCTCTCCTATCTGGAGGCCGAGCAGGGTGGCGAAGTGCTGGCGGCGTTGCCGGAAAGCCTGCGCCCCGACGTGATCGTACGCATCGCCACGCTTGACGGTGTGCACCCCTCCGCACTCAGCGAACTCGATGAAGTGCTGGAAAAGCAGTTCGCCGGCAACAGCACCACCAAGACCGGTGGCTTTGGCGGACCCAAGGTGGCCGCGGAAATTCTCAATCTGGTGGGCGCGGCGGCCGAGGGCAAGATCATCGAAGAGATCGGCAAGAGCGATGCTGCGCTCAGCCAGAAGCTGCAGGATCTGATGTTCGTGTTTGCGGATCTGCGCAGCATCGACGATCGCGGCATGCAGGAACTGCTGCGCGAAGTGCCGGGCGACCAGCTGATCGTGGCGCTCAAGGCGGTCGACGAGGAGCTCAAGCAGAAATTCTTCAAGAACATGTCGGAGCGCGCTGCGCAGATGCTCAAGGACGACCTCGAGGCCAAAGGGCCGGTAAAACTCAGCGAGGTCGAGGCTGCGCAGAAGGAGATTCTGGTGACCGCGAGGCGCATGGGCGAAGAGGGCCGCATACAACTGGGCGGCAAGGGCGGCGAAGAATATGTCTGAACTCACGGCACCGGCGTCGAAGCGCCTGCAGGCACAGGCCTGGACGCTGCCCCAGGTGCAGGGGCCGCTGGTAGGCAAGCGGCGCCTGGAAGATCTGAGCGCTCTGGAGCGTGAGGCCTGGGAGCGCGGCTTCAACCAGGGCCGGGAATCCGGCACCGCTGCCGCACTCGGGCAGCAGCAGGCAGCCCTCGAGGAACAACGCGCGCAGGTGACACGGCTGGGCGCCATACTCGATCTGCTGGCGCGGCCGCTGGCCGGGCTGGACGAATCCATGCATCAGCAACTCGCCACCCTGGCCGGTGCCATCGCCCGCCAGCTGGTGCGCCGTGAGCTGCGCATGCAGCCGGAACAGATCATTGCCGTGATTCGCGAGACGCTGGCATTGCTGCCGGCCAACACCCGCGAGGTACGTATCGTGCTGCACCCGGACGACGCTGCGCTGGTGCGCGCGCGCCTGGCGGAGCCCAACGCTGAACGAGCCTGGACCCTGATAGAAGACCCGGTCGTGGCTCGCGGCGGCTGCCGCGTCAACAGTGAGAACTCCTTTATCGACGCGCAGGTAGAGGCGCGCCTGGGCGCCGCCATTGCCGCGGCAATTGGCGATGAGCGCAGCGCCGAGGGTGCCGCGACATGAACGCCCTGCGCCAGCAGCAACAGCACAGCTGGGCACAAAGCCTGAACCGCGGCGCCACGCGCGTGGCGCAGTTGCCGCCACCTGTGGTCGAGGGTCGACTGACGCGCATGGTCGGACTGACGCTCGAGGCCTCAGGCTGCCAGGCCGCGGTGGGCGATCGCTGCGAAATCGTGACCACCGACGGCGCGCATCTGGACGCCGAAGTGGTCGGCTTCGCCGGTGAACGCCTGTTCCTGATGCCCACCGGCGATATCCATGGGCTCAAGCCCAATGCGCGCGTACTGCCGCGGCCTTACGCAGGCAGCGTCGGCGTCGGGCCGGGCCTGCTGGGCCGGGTGGTAGATGGCGCTTGCCAACCTCTCGACGGTCGCGGGCCCATTGCCGTGGAAAAGCGCGTGCGACTGACCGGCTCGCCCGTCAACCCGCTGGCGCGGCGCCGTATCACCGAGCCGCTCGACGTCGGCGTGCGCGCCATCAATGGATTGCTGACGGTCGGGCGCGGCCAGCGCATTGGCCTGTTTGCCGGCAGCGGCGTCGGCAAGAGCGTGCTGCTGGGCATGATGGCGCGCTACACGCAGGCCGACGTCATCGTCGTGGGTCTGATCGGCGAGCGCGGCCGTGAAGTCAAGGAATTCATCGAGCGCATTCTCGGTGGCGCCGGGCTCGCCCGTGCCGTGGTGGTGGCAACTCCGGCCGATCACCCGCCGCTGATGCGCCTGCATGGCGCCTGGCTGGCCACTTCGATCGCCGAGTATTTTCGTGACCAGGGCCTGAGTGTGCTGCTGATCATGGATTCGCTGACCCGCTTCGCCCAGGCGCAGCGCGAGATTGCACTTGCCATCGGCGAGGCGCCGGCCACCAAGGGCTACCCGCCGTCGGTGTTCGCGCGCCTGCCGCAACTGGTGGAGCGCGCCGGCAATGGCAGCGGCACGCAGGGTTCGATTACCGCGTTCTACACGGTGCTGGCTGAGGGCGATGACCAGAATGATCCGATTGCCGATGCGGCGCGCGCCATCCTCGATGGTCACATCGTGCTGGCGCGCCGCATCGCCGACGGCGGTCGCTATCCGGCTATCGACGTCGAGGCCTCGGTGAGCCGTGTCATGCATGACATCGCGACCCCTGAGCATCAGGAGCTCGCGCGTCGCCTGCGCCAGTTCTCGGCCCTCTACGAGCACAACCGCGATCTGATCACTATTGGCGCCTACCAGCGCGGCAGTGATCCGCGCATCGACGAGGCCATTGCCCGCTGGCCACAGATAGAAGGCTACCTGCGCCAGGACATGTATGCCTGCGTGCCATTGTCCGAAGGCATTGCGCAACTGCAGCAGGTGCTGGCCAGCACCGCGGCTGTGGGCTGAGCGGCGCGCCATGCACAAGCGTGAAAAACGTCTGCAACCGCTCAAGGAGCTGGCCGGAATGCGCGAGCGCAACCAGGCCTCGGTGTTGGGCGAGAGCGAGCGACGGCTGAGCGAGGCCGAGCGACGCCTGCAGGATCTGCTGCGCTATCGCCAGGAATACGAACAGAGTTTTCACCGGAACGCGACCGCAGGAGCGCCGATGCGCGGCCTGCGCGAGCAACAGGTATTCATCGCGCGGCTCGGTGAGGCGGTGCGCGCCCAGCAGTCGGTGCTGGAACAGATCAGAGCGGAATGCACACTGGCGCGCCAGCACTGGCGTGAAGCGGCAACCCGCAAGCAGGTAGTCGGCAAGGTCGTGGAACAGGCAAAGCAGGAGTCAGTTATGAAAGACGAGCGTCGTCAGCAGATTGAAAATGATGAGCGTGCCATGCACTCACGGGTGCCGCGATGACGCCGCAGCCGGCCGCAGCGGCCGTCGATAGTGCGGGCGGCGGCAAGGAATTGCCGGTCGCCATGTTGCAGTCTCTGGCGGTGGGCGGTGTCGCGCCGTCGTTCTCGCTGGCTCTGGGTCAACTGCAGATCCCGGCGCTGCCTGTGGACGGGCAGGGCGAGGCGCTGCCCAAGCACAGCAGCGAAGAGCAGGGCAAGGAACCACAGAGCGAGCTGATGACTGCCGCTCCCGATCCGGCGCTGGCAGCCCTGGCGGCCGTATTGCAGTGGTTGCGACCAGCTACGCGAATTGAGCATCCGGCAACGCCAGGCCAGGCCAGTGCGACAGTCACGCCAGCCGATAGCACAGCTGCGTCTGCCATTGGCGTTGGCAGTGGCGGCGCTGCGGCTGCGCTTGCCATGCCGGCGCTGATTGCCGGCTATTTAAAGAGTACTGAGCAGGGCACAGGCGCCAATGAGGGCAGCAGGACTTCGGCAGCGGCACCGATAGTTTCTGCGACGGATCAGGCAAGACCCGAGGGCGTCGCGGCCACCGGCGCGTTGGGGCTCGGGAACCTGCCGGCCGCCGCGGAGATTCATGCGCTGGCGGAGCTTTTTGGGCTCGCCGCGCCCGATCCGCGCCCGGCGCTCGCCGTTGCCACCGGGAGCGACGTCGCGCCCGACGGCGCTGCGGCGACTGCGGATGGCAAGGCTGCGCCAGCCGCGCCCGTCAATGCCAATGTGGCGCCTGGCATGGCCGGCGGCTTTGATTCGAATTCAGCGCTGCGTGCTGGCGGCAGTGCCGCTGTGCCGCAGAGTGAGCGCACGATCAGTGTGCCGGTGCACGATCGCCACTGGTCGCAGGCCATGGCCGCACAGATCCTGGTGCTGACCGATCAGCGGATCGAAAGCGCGACCCTGCGCCTGACGCCCGAGCATCTTGGACCGGTGGACGTGCGCATCGATATTGCAGACTCGAAGGTCAATGTGAGCTTTGGTGCTGCACACAGTGATACGCGCGCGGCGCTCGAGCTGGCGCTGCCGCGCCTGCGCGAGGTGCTGGCTGGCGCCGGTCTGACGCTCGGTGAGGCCAGCGTGCAGCAGCAGATGCGACGTGGGTCACAGAATCGAAGTGATGGCGCCCGCGCCGTGGCCGGCGTCGCGGATCAGTCGACAGCGGCGATGATCAGCGTCAGGCGCATGCTTGGCGTCATTGACGAATACGTATAGAAACGCCGGAAACCTGGCTGGCACGCAGCTTGCTGTATCAATCACTGTTATACGCACCAAGGAACACCGTCATCATGTCGACTCCCGCGAAACCCGCCGCTGGCGCCCAGGCCGCCGCTGGCAAGAAAAGCAAGCGACCCCTGATCATCGCTGCTGCGCTGGTGGTGCTGGTCGGGGGCGGCGCGGCTTTCTGGTTCCTGCGACCGCATGCGCCGGCGGGCGCCCAGCCGGCAGCGGCCGCTAAGGCCACCAAAGCCGCGCCAATCTATTACAAGTTCGACCCCGCCTTCGTCGTGAACTTCGGCGCCGAGGGCAATGTTCGCTATCTGCAGGTGACCCTCGAGGCAATGAGTCGCGATCCACTGGTGGTCGAGGAAATAAAGAACAACGAACCCGCCATCCGCAACGATCTGGTGCTGCTGTTCTCGGCGCAGCAGTACGACGCGCTGATGGCTCCCGGTGGCAAGGAACAGCTGCGCGCCGCGACACTCGAGGCGGTGCGCAAGGCCATTGGCGCCGAGGGCGGCAAGGGCGAGGCGATCGAAGGCGTCTACTTCACGAGCTTTGTCATTCAATGAGCACGAACAACCCGGCAGCCGCGATGGCAGATGCGCTCCCGACTGGCGAGCCGGCGCAGGCGGCGGCACTTGCCAATCTGGAGCCCGGGGATCCGGCGCCGGCCGCCAGCGGCGACATCAATCTCGACGTGGTGCTGGATATTCCGGTGACGCTGTCCATGGAGGTCGGACGCAGCAAGCTCAGCATCCGCAGTCTCCTGCAGCTGAACCAGGGCTCGGTGGTCGAACTCAATCGCGCCACCGGCGAGCCGCTCGATGTCTATGTGAATGGCACCCTGGTCGCCCATGGCGAAGTCGTGGTCGTGAACGAGAAGTTCGGCATCCGCCTGACGGATGTCATCAGCCCGGCAGAGCGCATCCGCAAACTGCGCTGAGTCAGGCCGGTAGACGGAAATCCGTCGGCGTCGCTGGCACGGCGGTTGCTTTGTCTACGGACATGCAGACTCTTACACCCCTGTTCCGACACTCCGCCCTGCACTCAGTGCGCTACTGGCACTGGTACTGCATTGCTGCGCTGCTGGTTCCCGGATGGGTGCTTGCCGGAGCCGGTGAGCGGGTCGCTTTTGCCGCACCCAGACCGACCCTGACCGATAGCGGCGGCTTTGGGATGCTGCGTGTCTGCGTGGCTCTGGCATTCGTGGTAGCGGCCGTCTATGCGGTGGCCTGGTTGATGCGCCGGTTACGCAATGGCGTGGGCGCGAATGCGCCAGGCCTGACGGTCGTGTCGCAGGTTTCCCTGGGGACGCGCGAACGCGCGGTATTGCTGCGGGTCGGCGCGCAGCACCTGCTGCTGGGCGTTGCCGCCGGCAGCGTGCGGCTGCTGCAGGAAGTTACGGTCAGCGCGCCGCCAGCTGACGCACCTGCCTCCCCAGCCGGCGAGCGCCCCAATTTTCGTGAGCTGCTGCGTCGCAGCCTGGGCCGATGAAAGCGCGCGCCGCCTGGTTGTTGCTGTTGATGCTCGCGCCGCTGACGCTGCATGCGGCAGCGCCGACTGCCATGGCATTGGCGGCGCCGGGCATCCCCGCCCTGAGTGTGCACAACTCGGCCGGCGGCCAGACCTATACGCTGACAATTCAGCTGCTGGCACTGATGACTGCCATCACGCTGCTGCCGGCAGCGCTGCTGATGATGACGGCCTTTACGCGCATAGTGATTGTGCTGGCGATCGTGCGCCAGGCAATTGGCGCCGGGCAGGCGCCGCCCAACCAGGTCATTGTCGGTCTGGCACTGTTCCTGACACTGTTCGTGATGTCACCGGTCATCGATCGCATCCGTGCCGATGCTGTCGATCCCTACATGGCCGGCACCATCGATGGCAGCGCGGCACTCGAGCGCGGCGTGGTGCCGCTCAAGACCTTCATGCTGGAGCAGACGCGCGAGAGCGACATCGCCACCTTCGTGCGCATTGCCGGTGGCAAGGGCTTCGATACGCCCAAGGATGTGCCGTTGACCATTCTGGCGCCGGCGTTCATGACCAGTGAGCTGAAGACCGCCTTCCAGATCGGCTTCCTGCTGTTCATCCCCTTTGTCATCATCGATCTGGTGGTGGCGAGTGTCCTGATGTCGATGGGTATGATGATGCTCTCGCCAGTACTTATTTCGCTGCCATTCAAGATAATGCTGTTCGTGCTGGTCGACGGCTGGGCGCTGCTGATGGGCTCGCTGGCCGCGAGTTTCTACCGATGACCCCCGAGACCGTCATGACCATCGGTCGCCAGGCGCTGGAAATGACCATGCTGCTGGCGGCGCCGCTGCTGCTGGTGGCGCTGGCGATCGGCCTGCTGGTGGGCATCTTCCAGGCCGCGACCCAGATCAATGAAATGACCCTGTCCTTCATTCCCAAACTGGTCGGCATGGCGGTGGCGCTGCTGGTAGCGGGTCCGTGGATGCTGCGGGAGCTGGTGTCCTACACCAGGACGCTGATCGAAAGTATTCCGTCCCTGGTGGGGTGAGCGGTGCCGACCATCGAACTGGGCACACTGCAGCATTGGCTGGGCATGTGGTTCTGGCCGTTCGTGCGGATCGGCGCCTGCCTGATGGTGGCGCCGGTGTTTGGCGCCAGGTTCGTGCCGGCCCGTTTGCGCGTGGTA
Source organism: Steroidobacteraceae bacterium (assembly GCA_049694695.1). Taxonomy (GTDB): domain Bacteria; phylum Pseudomonadota; class Gammaproteobacteria; order Steroidobacterales; family Steroidobacteraceae; genus FEN-1191. The sequence goes on from JBAVRE010000050.1 coordinate 7,969, forward strand.
CTGGCCGGCGCCATCACCGTGCCGGTTGTGCCGTTACTGCCGGTGTCACCCGATATAGCTTTGCTTTCGGTCGCGGGCGCGCTGGTCACGGTGCAGCAGCTGCTGATCGGCGTGGCGCTTGGCTTCAGTCTGCAAATGGTATTCGATGCCCTGGCGCTGGCCGGACAGCTGTTGGCCAACGGCATGGGCCTGGGTTTCGCCTTCAATCTCGACCCCCTGCGTGGCGTGAGCACGCCGGCGCTCGGTCAATTGTATGTCGTGCTCGGCACGCTGACCTTTCTGGCACTCGACGGTCACCTGGCCCTGATCAGTACCCTGGTCGACAGTTTCAGGGGTCTGCCGGTGAGTGAGTCGGGGCTGGATCCGGTGCGAGTGCGAGCGGTCGCCGACTGGGGTTCACAATTGTTCAGTGGGGCGCTGCGCATTGCCCTGCCCGGTGTGACGGCGCTGCTGGTCATCAATCTGGCCTTTGGTGTCATGAGTCGCGCGGCGCCGGCGCTCAACCTCTTTGCGGTCGGGTTGCCGGTAACGCTGATCTTCGGCCTGAGCATCGTGACCTTTGGCATGCCGGCGATCGGCACCGCATTTGCGGCGCTGCTGAGCGAAGCCTTTGGTTTCATGCGCGCGTTGACCAGCTGAGAGCAGCGCCGTGGCCGAACCAGACCATCACGATCAAACCGAGACACCGACACAAAAGCGGCAGGAGGATGCACGCCGGCGCGGCCAGGTGCCGCGGTCGCGCGACCTGAGCGCGGCGGCAGTGACCCTGGCCGGTGGCTTCGGCCTCTACAATCTGGGCGCCATGCTGGGCGGCGGCCTGCTGCGCATGATGCACAGCAGTTTCGAAATCACCGCTGCCCAGGCCATGGACAGCAGCTATCTGCTGGCCGCCCTGGGCTCGGCCGCGCTGCGCGCGGCGCTGGCCACTGCGCCGCTGCTTGGCCTCATGCTCTCGGCCGCCGTGCTGGCGCCACTGGCGATCGGCGGCTGGAATTTCAGCGCCACGGCGTTGCTGCCGCAATGGCAACGCCTCGATCCGGTCGCGGGCCTGCAACGCTTATTCTCACTGCAGGGCCTCATTGAACTGCTCAAGTCGCTGGCGCGCTTTTCAGTCGTGGCCCTGGTGGCGGTACTGCTGTTGCGGCATCAGTACAGCCAATTTGCCCTGCTCAGCACCGAGCCGCTGCGCGCGGCAATTGCGCATTCGCTCAACCTGGTCGGCACTGCCCTGATCGCGCTGGGCGGCGGACTGGCGGCGATCGCGGCAGTGGATGTGCCATTGGCCCTGTGGCAGCACAATCGTTCGTTGCGCATGTCGCGCGATGAAATTCGCGAGGAGACCCGCGACAGTGAAGGCAGCCCGGAAGTGCGCAATCGCATCCGGCGCATCCAGCAGGAGCAGGCGCGCGGCCGCATGATGGCCGAAGTGGAGCGTGCCGACGTCGTGATCACCAATCCCACCCACTATGCGGTGGCGCTGCGTTACGACGAGTCACGCATGCGTGCCCCGGTGGTGGTGGCCAAGGGCAAGGACCTGCTGGCCCAGCGCATCCGCGAACTGGCGCGCGAACACGCAGTACCGCTGCTCGAAGCGCCGCCGCTGGCGCGCGCGCTGCATGCGGGTTGTGAACTGGGCGATGAGATTCCGGCGCGACTCTATGCGGTGGTGGCGCAGGTGCTCACCTACGTCTACCAGCTGCGGCTCGCGCAGCGCACCGGCGCCGCGGCACCCAGCGCGCCAAGAATTGACGACTTGCCGGCCTGAGCGATGCCGCCGCGCCTTGCCGCGGCGCAGAGTGTGATGCCGCTCACGATTCGCTGCCAGGCGCAGCGACGGTAAGCCGACACTCCGTTGGCGGCACAAGACTTGCTCCTCTCTCCACAAAAGGAGCAGCGCCGCGCCCTTAGCGCGGCGCGTACACGATCACACATGGCTGAAATGGCACTACCGCGAAGCACCGATGCCCTGAATATCCTGCAGCTCATGCGGCGTGGTCTGGGCGCGCCGCTGCTGTTGCTGGCAGTGCTGGCGATGATCGTGCTGCCATTGCCGCCGCTGGCACTCGATGTGCTGTTCACGTTCAACATTGCGCTTTCGGTACTGGTCGCCATGGCGGTGGTCAATGTGTCGCGGCCGCTTGATTTTGCGATCTTCCCGACGGTGCTGCTGCTGGCGACCCTGTTGCGCCTGGCGCTCAACGTGGCCTCGACCCGCGTCGTGCTGCTGCATGGCCACGAAGGCACCGGCGCCGCCGGGCGCGTCATCGAGGCCTTCGGGGAATTCGTGGTCGGTGGCAACTACGCCGTCGGCATCGTGGTCTTTTCGATTCTGACCATCATCAATTTTGTGGTGGTCACCAAAGGCGCCGGTCGCATCTCGGAAGTCAGCGCGCGCTTCACCCTCGATTCGATGCCGGGCAAGCAGATGGCCATCAACGCCGATCTGAACGCCGGCCTGATCACCCAGGACGAGGCGCGTGCACGCCGCATTGAAGTGCGCTCGGAAGCGGACTTTTACGGCTCGATGGATGGCGCCAGCAAGTTCGTGCGCGGTGATGCGACCGCCGGCATCCTGATTCTGGTGATCAATATCGTCGGCGGCCTGGCCATCGGCGTGATGAGTCACGGCATGGCATTCGGTGATGCCGCCAGGGTCTACACGCTGCTGACCATCGGCGATGGCCTGGTGGCACAGATTCCGGCCCTGCTGCTCTCGACCGCCGTGGCCATCATCGTCACGCGCATGTCGCGCGCCCAGGACCTGGGCGGCGAGCTGGCCACGCAGCTATTCGGCCAGCCGCGCAGCCTGGCGGTGGCAGCGGCGCTGCTGGCGGTGCTCGGGCTGATCCCTGGCATGCCCAATGTCGCGTTCCTGCTGTTCGCCGCGCTGCTCGGCGGTGGCGCCTGGATCAAGCAGCGGCGCAATCGGGCCCAGGCGCTGGCGGTCGCGACCAGCGCCGCGCCGCCGCCGCCGGTCAGCCGCGAGCCGCGTGAATTGTCCTGGGACGATGTGCAGCCCGCTGACCTGCTTGGCCTGGAGGTCGGCTTTCGCCTGGTGCCGCTGGTCGACAAGGCCAACGGCGGCGAACTGCTGGCGCGCATTCGCGGCGTACGCCGCAAGCTCTCACAGGAGCTGGGCTTCCTGGTGCCGGCCGTGCACATTCGCGACAACCTCGAACTCTCTGCCAATGCCTATCGCGTCAGCCTCGCTGGCGTCGCGGTCGGCGATGGCACGGTGTATCCGGATCGTGAACTGGCGATCAATCCGGGTCGCGTATTCGGCAAGCCAGCCGGCATTGAAGTGCGCGATCCCGCCTACGGCATGGAGGCGATCTGGATTGATCCGGTGCGGCGTGAACAGGCCCAGACCTTCGGCTATACGGTCGTCGATGCCAGCACGGTCATTGCCACGCACCTGAGTCACCTGGTTCAGAGCCATGCCCATGAACTGCTGGGTCACGAAGAGACCCAGCAGCTGCTCAATGGCCTGGCCAAGACGGCGCCGCGCCTGATCGAGGATCTGGTGCCAAAGACCCTGCCGCTCAGCACTGTGGTGCGTGTGCTGCAGGGCCTGCTCAGCGAGCGGGTGCCGATCCGCAACATTCGTACCATCATCGAAACGCTGGCCGAACATGCGCCGCGCAGCCAGGATCCGGCCGTGTTGCAGGCGCAGGCGCGCATTGCCCTGTCGCGACAGATCGTCCAGGACATCGCCGGCAGCGCCGCGGAACTACCCGTGGTCACGCTCGAACCGGACCTCGAGCAGCTCCTGCAAAGCTCGCTCGGCGCCAGTGGCGCCGGCAATGCCGCGCTTGAACCCGGGCTGGCCGAGCGGCTGGCGACCCGACTGGTGGAATCGGCGCAACGCCAGGAGGCCGCCGGCGAAGCCGCGGTACTGATGGTGGCGCCGGCATTGCGTGCCACGCTGGCACGCTTCGCGCGCGCCAGCGTGCCAGGGCTGCATGTGCTGGCCTGGAATGAAATACCTGATAACCGCCGCGTGCGCATGGTCGCTGCGGTCGGGCGCTGATGATCACTGTTACTCACTGCTCCAGGGAACTCCATAGCTCATGAAAATCAGGCGCTTTCTCGGTAATGACATGCGCGACGCGCTGCGGCAGATACGCGCCGAGCTCGGTGACGAGGCGGTCATACTCAGCACCCGGGCGCTCGGCGCAGGTGTGGAAGTAAGCGCCGCCATCGATGCGCAGTTGCTGCACGGTGGCGCCACTGTCGATGCCAGTCAGCCAGCGGCGATGGTGGCGCCGCCGACGGCTGCGCCGGCGCTTGAGCAGCAGGCCATGAGCGATGAACTGCGCACCCTGCGCCAGCTGCTCGAACGGCAGCTGGCGGCGCTGGCCTGGAACGATTTCACGCGGCGCGAGCCGCTGCGCGCCCAGGCGCTCACTGAATTGACCGACCTGGGACTGGCGCGTGACGTTGCGCTCAAGGTGCTGGCACAGCCGCCGGGCGAAGCCGGCACCATCGCCCCGACTGCCAACCATCTTGATCTGCTCGCGCAGCAACTGCCGATCGCGGAGTCGCCGCTTGCGCAGGGCGCGGCACTGGCGCTGATTGGTGCGGCCGGCGCGGGTCGCACCACCGTCATGGCCAAGCTCGCGCTGCGCTGGGTGCTGGAACACGGCGCCGGGTCACTGGCCATTGTCACGATCGACGACGAGCACATCGGTGCGGCGGCGCAGGCGCAGGCCCTGGGCAGGCTGCTCGGCGTCGCCAGCTTCTGTTTCACCGATGCCGCTGCCTGTCGGGCGGCCGCTGAGCGCATCGCTGGCTATGACTGCCTGCTGATCGACGCACCGGCACTGAGCGCGAATCCCGAGCGCAACGGGACACTCGCCGCCACGCTGCGCTCGGCCGTGGCGGGGCTGCGCAGCCTGCTGGTATTGCCGGCCACCAGCCAGGCGGAAGTGCTGGCTGAAACACTGCGACGCGCCAGCGCTTTCGCGCCGCTGTGCTGCGCGTTGACCCATTACGACGAGGCGCTGAGCCTGGGCGGCGCGCTGTCGGCATTGATCCGTACGCACTTGCCGCTCGCACTGGTGGGCGACGGCCCGCTCATGACCGATGAACTGCGCCCGGCGCGCGCCCCCCAGTTGATAGCACGCGCCACGGAACTCGCGCGTCTGAGCTCGAATCATGCCGACGAAGAGCTGCTCGCGCGGCGCTATGGAGGAAGAACAAATGCGGCAGCGTAAAATGGCCGTGGGCGCGCAGCCCGCGCCAGGCATTCAGGTCATCGCGGTCAGCGGTGGCAAGGGCGGTACCGGCAAGACCACGGTGGCGGTCAATCTCGCCGCAGCGCTGGCCGCTGCCGGGCGCAAGGTATTGCTGCTCGACGGCGATCTCGGACTCGCCAATGTCGATGTGCTGCTCGGCTTGACCCCGACTGGCACGCTCGAACAGGTACTGCGCGGCGAGCGGCGACTCGAAGAAATTGTGCTGCGCACCGCTGACGGCGTCAGTGTCATCCCAGCGGCCTCGGGCGTGGCGCGCATGGCGCATCTGCCGCACGCCGAGCTGGCTGCCATCGTGCGCTCCTTCAGCGCGCTGCCGGGAGATTACGACACCTTGCTGGTTGACAACGCGCCTGGCCTGGGCGACTCGGTGCTGGCGTTTTGCCAGGCCGCACAGCATCAGTTGCTGGTGATTCGCAACGAGCCGGCGAGCCTGACCGACGCCTATGCGCTCATCAAGACGCTCAGCCACGAACACAGGGTGCGGCGCTTCAGCGTGCTGGTCAACATGGTGCGCGCCGGCAGTGACCCACAGAACCTGTTCCGTCGCTTGCAGCGCGTTACCGATCGCTTTCTCGACGTGGCACTCGAATACGCCGGCGAGATTCCCGACGACGAGGGCGTCGCGCGCGCGGTGCGCTCGCAGCGCACGGTGCTGGCAGCCTACCCGGGCGGACCGGCAGCGCGCGCCTACCGGCAACTGGCTGTGGCCGTGCAGGACTGGGCACCGCAGGGTGATCCGTCCGGCGGCATTCAATTCTTTCTCGAAAAAATGCTGGCCCGTCCGCCGGCACGCCTGCAGGTGGTCAAATGAACGGTGCACAAGCCTATGCCAGCGTAGCCCCTGCCGGCGACGGCGATGCCCTGGTGCGTCGCCACGCCGACCTGGTCAAGCGTATCGCCTACCACCTGGCGGGCCGACTGCCACCGCAGGTGGAAGTTGACGATCTGGTGCAATCAGGAATGATTGGCCTGCTGGAAGCCGCGCAACATTTCACCGCCGGGCGCGGTGCCAGTTTTGAAACCTACGCGGGCATCCGCATTCGCGGCGCCATGCTCGATGCGCTGCGCAAGCTCGATTGGGCGCCGCGCTCAGTGCATCGCAAGGCGCGCGAGGCCGCGGTAGCCATTCGCAGCGTGGAGGCGCGCACCGGGCGCGAAGCCAACGACGCTGACGTGGCCGCACAGCTGGGTGTCTCGATCAGCGACTATCACGGCATCATCCAGGACGCCCTGGGCTGTCAGTTGCTACGCCTCAATGATGCCGATGACGGCGAAGATTCGACGCTCGACCGGCTTGCCCACGCGGGCCCTGATCCGCAGGCCGAGACGCTCGATGATGCGCGCCGCCAGGCGGTGGTCGACGCCATCGCTCGCCTGCCGGAACGCGAGCGACTGGTCCTGTCGCTCTACTATGAGCAGGAACTCAACCTCAAGGAAATTGGCGCCGTGCTGAAAGTCACGGAGTCGCGCGCCTGTCAGCTGCACGGCCAGGCGCTCGTGCGCCTCAAGGGACTGCTGACGGAGTGGCGGGTATGAGAGTCTGAGGCGCCAGCGTGGATATACTCAGCATAGTTGGTCTGCTGCTCGCGGGAGTAGCCATTGTCGTTGGCGCCGTCCTCAAGGGCGCCGGCCTGCAGGCCCTGCTGTCCTCGGCGGCGTTCATGATCGTGATCGTCGGCACCATGGCCGCCATCTGCCTGCAGACCCCGCTGAATGTCATGCGCCGTGCGCTGGTGATGCTGCCCTGGGTATTTCGGCCGCCGGCGCGCGCGCCTGCACAACAGGTCGCCAAACTGGTTGAGTGGAGCAATATCGCACGCAAGCAGGGCCTGCTCGGACTCGAGCCGCTCATGCGTCGCGAGCCGGATGCCTTTTTGCGTAAGGGCCTGCAGCTGGTGGTCGATGGCAGCGCGCCGGACGCCATTCGCGACACGCTCGAAGTGGACATGAACGTACGCGAGGCCGCCGACCTGCGTGCCGCCAAGGTCTTCGAAGGCATGGGCGTGTACTCACCGACCCTGGGCATCATCGGTGCCGTGCTCGGTCTCATGGCGGTGATGCAGAATCTCGCCGACCCGTCCAAGCTGGGGCACGGCATCGCCGCGGCGTTCACCGCCACGGTCTACGGCATCGGCCTCGCCAACCTGCTGTTCCTGCCGATGGCCAACAAACTCAAGGTGGCGGTGCAGAGCCATGCTCATGAACATGAGATGCTGATCGAAGGCCTGATCGGCATCGCCCAGGGCGATAACCCGCGCGTCATAGAAGGCCGCCTGCGCGGCTATCTGCTGTAGAGCCCAGCCATGAAGCGGCGGCGTAAGTATGACGAGCATGACAATCACGAAGCCTGGGCCATTCCCTACGGCGATCTGGTTACCCTGCTGCTGGCGTTCTTTGTCGTCATGTATTCGATCTCGTCGGTGAACACGGGCAAGTACCGGGTACTTTCCAGCGCCCTGACGGCCGCGTTTCGCGGCACGCCGCTCAGCCCACAGGCCATTGGTTTCAACGCGACCGCCAGCGGTGTCAGCGAACAGCTGCCGAGCAGCGAGCTGAACCGCATCTTCTCAACCGGCTTGCCGGAGCATGCGCTTGCGCCCCAGGCCCACAGCAGTGCGCTGCTCGAAGCGGAGGCCGCCCGCGCCAAAGAACTCGATGCCATAGCCATTGACGTCAGCGGCGTGATGCGCAGCCTCATCCAAAGCAATGCCGTGCAGGTCAAGAAAACCGGCGATGCAGTCGAGGTGCAGATCAGCGCCGATATCCTCTTCGCCAGCGGCATGGCCGAGCCGGCGCCCGCTGCGGTGCCGGTGCTGCAGCACCTGGCGGACGCGCTCAAGACATGGCCGAACGCGGTACAGGTCGAGGGCCATACCGACAATGTGCCGGTGCGCAGCGGCGCTTTCCGCTCCAACTGGGAACTCTCGGGCGCGCGCGCTGGCAGCGTAGTGCGGCTGTTTTCCGAGCACGGTGTCGATCCGCAGCGCCTGGCGGTCGTCGGTTACGGCCAATACCGGCCGCTGCAGTCGAACAGTGATGCAGCTGGGCGCAATGCCAACCGGCGTGTAGCGATCATTATCCTGGGTTCAAAACCCGAGCGTGCGGCGCTGCGCCCCTGAAGCTGGCGTGAACAGTATCTTAATTTTCATGAGGAACCTGACCATGAACTACCTGACCACTCACCTGGCGACCCTGCGCTTCGACTGGGCTGCCATCAACACCGCCCTGGTGCTGGCGATGCTGGCTGCCACGACTCTGCTGCTCTACGCGCAGCTGCGCGGCCTGCGAGTGCGCACCGCGCGTGGCCTGGAGCGCATCTTTGAACAACTCGACCTGCTGCGTCTCGATGCCATGGAGCGCGCCAGCGCGCCGTCGCCGCGCGTCGCGCGTTCCGAACAGCGGGCGGCAATCGCCACCGACGGCGTGGCGACGGCGGACTATCGCGCCGCTACGCGCCTGGCTGAGCGTGGCACCTCGATCCAGGAAATCTCGGAACGCTGCGGCCTGGTCAGCGGTGAAGCGCGGGTACTGCTCGCGCTTCAGCAGGCGCGAGCCCGACGCTCAGTGGCTGCATGAACATCGTGAGCGGCGCCGCCGCTGAACCCGACCTTGCCGCGGCACAGGATCTGCAGCTGACGCAGTTCATGCGCGTGCTGGCGAATGAGCTGGCGAGCGGCGAAGTCATCCTGCCGTCGTGGTCAAGGGTGACCGAGCGCGCCCGCGCGGCGCTCGCTGCCCCGGATTTTGATATTCATGAACTGGCACGCCTGCTGGGCGCCGAGGCCGGGCTCGCGGTGCGCGTGCTGGCGCTGGCCAACTCCGCGATGTGCATGCGCGGCGCTCGCCCGCTGTCAGATCTGAAGCTCGCCATCCTGCGCATCGGTCACGACATGTTGCGCAGCGCCGTCTATGGGCACGCGTTACTGCAACTGCGCCAGGCGCCAAAGCTTCAACGCCTGAAGGCTACCCTGCAGCAGCTGTGGCGCGAGGGTACGCAGGTCGCGACGCTGGCGCGCCTGGTGGCCGCGCGCACCGGCAAGGGTGATGCGGATGCCGCGCTGCTGGCAGGCCTGCTGCACAATATCGGCAAGCTCTATCTGTATGTGCGTTTCGACAGCCACGCGGATGGGGCGGGCAGTACGCCGGTCCCGATTTCGCTGCTCACGGCGTGGCACGCACGCATCGGCAGCGCGATCGCGCGCAACTGGCAGATGCCGGAATCTCTCTGTCAGGCCATCGCCGATCAGGACCTGCTGGACAACAGTGCCTCGCAGGATGACCTGGCGGCTGCGCTGAGCGCGGCGGTGATCGGCACACACGCTGCGGGCAATCCGGCCGAGCTGGCCGACACCGCGACGCACCTGGCGGAGTTCACGCGCTTCGGGCTCAACGCCACGGCATGGTGTGAGCTGCTGGAATGCGCGCAGACGGAGAGCACGGCGCTGCGGGTTACTTTCGGCGACTAGCGGCGCCGGCCGCAACCCGGTGCCGCTCAATCATCCATCAGGAAACTGCGCAGCTGCTCGGAGCGCGAGGGGTGGCGCAGCTTGCGCAGCGCCTTGGCTTCTATCTGCCGGATGCGCTCTCGCGTCACGTCGAACTGCTTGCCGACTTCTTCCAGTGTGTGATCGGTATTCATGTCGATGCCGAAGCGCATGCGCAGCACCTTGGCCTCGCGCGGCGTGAGCTGCGCCAGCACCGAGTGCGTGGTTTCGCGCAGTGATTCGCTGGTGGCCTGCTCGATCGGCGAAGTGACCGAAGTGTCTTCGATGAAATCGCCCAGATGCGAGTCTTCATCGTCGCCGATGGGGGTTTCCATCGAGATCGGCTCCTTGGCGATCTTCAGCACCTTGCGCACCTTGTCTTCCGGCATTTCCATGCGCACTGCGAGTTCATCGGGTGTCGGCTCGCGGCCCATCTCCTGGAGCATCTGCCTGGAAATGCGGTTGAGCTTGTTGATGGTTTCGATCATGTGCACCGGAATGCGGATGGTGCGCGCCTGGTCGGCGATCGAACGGGTGATCGCCTGGCGGATCCACCAGGTGGCGTAGGTCGAGAACTTGTAGCCGCGGCGGTATTCGAACTTGTCGACCGCCTTCATCAGGCCGATGTTGCCTTCCTGGATCAGGTCCAGGAACTGCAGGCCGCGGTTGGTGTACTTCTTGGCGATTGAGATCACCAGCCGCAGGTTGGCCTCGACCATTTCCTTCTTGGCGCGGCGTGCCTTGGCCTCGCCGATCGAGACTTCGCGATTGATATCCTTGAGTACGCTGATGGGCAGGTGGCGCAGCACTTCGAGCAGGTGCAGCTTCTTCTGGCGGCGCTCGATTTCATCCTTGAGCCGGGCCAGCGGCGCGGAATATTTCTTGCCGGCCTTGATGTGCTTGGCAAGCCAGCGCGCGCTGGTTTCGTTCTTGGGAAAGCTGGTGATGAAATCGCGGCGCGGCATGCCGGCGTCGCGAATCGCAATGACCATGATCTCCTTCTCGATCTGCCGCAGTTCGCCGATATGCACGCGCATCTGCGCGGTCAGCGCATCGAACATGCGTGGCGAGAGCTTGAGCTCCATGAATTCCGCAGCGAGCTTCTTGCGCGCCTTGTCGGTGCGCGGATCGTCCGTGCCCTGCTTGGCGAGCGCCGCCAGCACGGTCTGCAGGTGCTTGCGGATCGCAGCCATGCGGCGCGCGACTTCTTCCGGATCCGGGCCGGTGTCGACGACTTCCTCTTCGGCGTCGCCATCTTCAGTCTCTTCTTCGCTGGCCTTTTCCGGCACCGCCGCCAGGTCTATCTTGGTGGGGTTCTGCGGCTGGGCAATGACGTCCGGAGCGTTGGGGTCGATGAAGCCAACGACCAGATCGACCAGCCGGGCCTGGCCCGCCTTGACGAGTTCGTAGGTGTGCAGCAGGTGCTCGTGCGTGGCCGGGTAGCTGGCCAGCGCCAGGCGCACTGCATCGAGGCCCTCTTCGATGCGCTTGGCGATGCGGATTTCGCCTTCACGCGTCAGCAGTTCGACCGTGCCCATTTCGCGCATGTACATGCGCACCGGGTCAGTGGTGCGGCCGAGCTCGGCATCGAGCGCCGCGAGTGCAGCGGCCGCCTCTTCAATGGCCTCTTCATCGGCGGGCGCCGAGGGGTCCGAGGCCAGCAGCGACTGCGAATCCGGTGCCTTCTCATAGACCGGAATGCCCATGTCGTTGATGGTGTTGACGATGTCTTCGATCTGCTCGGGATCGACGATTTCGGAAGGCAGGTGATCGTTGACCTGCGCATAGGTGAGATAGCCCTGTTCCTTGCCGCGCGCGATCAGCAGCTTGAGCTGTGACTGGCGATCTTCCGGCATGTTGACGCGTCGTTCGATACCCGAGATCGGCGTGAGCACCTTCGGCGCGGCGCCAGCGCGCCCCTTGGGCGCAGCGGCGGCAACGAGCTTGCGCACGGCGCCCGGCTTCGCGCTGACCGCGCTCTTGCCGTCCGCAGCCTTGGCAGCCGCGACCACCGGTTTCACGATCAGCACTGGTTTGGCAGCTGTTGCAGGCTTTGCGGTAGCGACAGCTTTCGCCCGCGCCGCCGGCCTGGCTGCCAGCGCGTGCCTGCTCGCCACCGCAGGTTTGGCCGGCGCAGCGTGTTTGCCCGCGGTGACCGGGCGGCGCGCCGGCGCTACATCCTTCTTCGCGACCGGTGCTGGGCGCGCGGCAGGTTTGCGTGGGGGCGTTGCGGGAGCGGTGGTCTTGCGCGTCATCGGTATGGCAGTCCCTTGATGAATATTCAGGACAAGAACTCCGACCCAATCGTTCCCAAAAGAGAACAATCAGGCGGAGTTGCTGCGAATGCGGAAAATCCGGCAATTCTACCTAAAAGGCGTAGGGCAGCGCCAGCTGGGCTTGCGCGCGTCCATGGGCGTCATTTTTGAAGCAGGATCAAATACTTGGCCGCACAGCGGCCCTGGCAGCCATCGTCGTGGCGGTGGTGCTGGCCATAGGCTCGCGCCCGAGCGCCGGGTTCGTGCCTCGGGAGTCAGCCCGCGGGCCCCACCTTTGTGAGCAGCGCCTGAAATTCCCGTAGTTCCTCGGCACTTGCGCTGCGGGTGTTTACCCGTGCCAGCAGTTCGTCGTAGCGACGCGTGCTGCGCTCGCTATTCACCTGTTCGCTGAGACTGGTGAGCAGTCCCCTGAATTCGGCGCGTGCCTGCGTGGCATCCAGCAGCGTGGGTTCCGCATACAGCGCACCCAGCCGCTTCGCTTCCGGACGTTCGCGCCATTCTTCGAGCAGCTGCGCCGTGCTGCGCGCGCTGTTCGCCTGCATGGCGCCGAGCAGTTCGCGCAGCGTGCTGATGCCTGGCAGTTCCGGTTCGCCGATCGCGGCCAGCGCTGCGCCCAGCGGCGCCGGCAGCGCGGCGGCGGCCGCCGGAAAATGCAGCAGCATCTGGATCGCCTGGGTCAGCAGGCCGCGACGCCCGACGCCGGCACCAGCGCTACGGCGCGCACGCGCGCCGCGCGAGCGATTCCCGCTGCGCTGCGGGTCATCGCCATGGCCTGCAGCGGGCAGGTCGCCGGCGTGGGCCGGGTCGGTGGAATCCTGCAGCAGCAGGCGCAGCCGGTCGGCGTTCAGTCCCACTTCCTGCGCAACCCGCGCCATCAGCAGCTCCTGATAGACGCCCGGCGCCACCTTGGCCAGCAGCGGTCGCGCCAGCGACACGTAGCGCGCGCGGCCGTCGGCATGCGACACATCGGCCTGCTCGCGCAGCTGGGCGATCAGGTATTCCGAGAGCGGTAGCGCGCTGCCCAGGCGGGCTTCAAAGGCGGCGCGGCCTTCGCGCCCGATCATGGAATCGGGATCTTCGCCGTCGGGCAAAAACAGAAAACGCAGCTCGCGCCCTGCGCGTGCTTCCGGCAAAGCATTCTGCAGCGCCCGCCAGGCGGCCGCGCGACCGGCGCGATCGCCGTCAAAAGCGAACACGACTTCACTTACCAGGCGAAACGCGCGGCGCAGATGTTCAGGCGTGGTCGCGGTCCCCAGTGTTGCCGCGGCGCAGGCCAGGCCTGCCTGGTGGAGGCGCACCACATCCATATAGCCTTCCACCAGCAGGAGCCGTTGCAGGCTGGTGCGCGCCAGGCGAATTTCGTGCAGCCCGTAAAGCTCATGCCCTTTATGAAAGAGCTCCGTCTCGGGTGAATTAAGGTACTTGGGCTCGCCGCTGTCGAGTACCCGGCCGCCAAAGCCCAGCACCCGGCCGCGCGGATCACGGATCGGAAACATGATGCGATCGCGGAACCGGTCGTACCAGGGCTCGCTCCCCGGCCGCGGCGTGTCGCGCTCGATAATGATGCCGGTCGCCAGCAGTGCCTGGCGTGATTCCTCGGTGCCGCCGAAGCGGCGCAGCACTTCGTTCCATGCATCAGGCGCGTAGCCGATGCGAAAGCGCTCGAGCGTCGCGGCCTCGAGGCCACGACCCTGCAGATAGGTGCGGGCGCGCTGGTTCGACTGCAGGCATTCCTGGTAAAAACCGGCGACCCGGCCGAGCAGATCGGTGAGCTCTTCCTGGCCACGTTGCGCGGGCGCGTTGCCACCTTCGTGCGGCACCTCGAGGCCCAGTCGCCCCGCCATTTCCTCGACTGCTTCCGGAAACGGCAGTTGCTCGTACTGCATCAGGAAACCCAGCGCCGTGCCGTGCGCACCGCAGCCGAAGCAGTGATAGAACTGCTTGTCCGGGCTGACCCAGAAGGAAGGGGTTTTCTCGTCGTGGAACGGACAGCAGGCCTTGTATTCGCGCCCGGCTTTCTTGAGCGGCACCCGGCTGCCGACGATTTCAACAATATCGGCGCGCGCGATCAGCTCATCGATAAAGGCCTGTGGAATGCGGCCGGCCATGGGCCTCAGGCCGACAGGCGCGCCTTGATGCGAACGCCCACGGCGCCCAGGTCGGCGCGACCGGCCGCCCTGGCCTTGATGGCGGCCATGACCCTGCCCATGTCCTTGATCGAGGCGGCGCCGGTAGCGGCGATGGCCTCGCTGATCAGCGCATCGAGCTCGGTGGCCGAAAGCTGCGCCGGCAGATAGGCCGACAACTGGGTCAATTCGGCGGTTTCGGTGGCCACCAGGTCGGCGCGGCCGCCGGCCGCGAATTGCGCGATGGATTCGCGCCGCTGCTTGACCATCTTGTCGATGACGCCGAGCACCTGGGCATCATCGAGTTCGATGCGCTCATCGACTTCGCGCTGCTTGATGGCGGCCATGATCAGCCGGATGGTGGCCAGGCGCGGCTTCTCGCCGGCGCGCATGGCGGCCTTCATGTCTTCCTGGATTTGCGCCTTGAGCGACACGCGCGTTAGCGCGCGGCGCGCACGAAATCGCGGGAAACGCGCTTGATATGGCGCTTCACGGCAGCGGCTTTCTTGCGCTTTCGTTCCTGGGTGGGCTTTTCGTAAAATTCGCGCCGGCGCAGTTCGGCGAGCACGCCGGCCTTCTCGCAGGCACGCTTGAAGCGGCGCAGGGCGGCGTCAAAATACTCATTCTCGCGAATTCGAACGCTCGGCATCGAAGCTCAACCTCTTGATTCGAAAAGCTGTTTGGGGCTGACCCAGACAGGCAGGGGCGGCGATTCTAAAGAGAGCGGCGGCAAAAGGCAAACGGATGCGCCGCCACACATTGGGTCATACTGCCCGCCATCCCATGAGAGTCCTGGCGATCGAATCTTCCTGCGACGAGAGCGCCGTGGCCGTGCTGGATGAGTCGCGCGGCCTGCTCGCGCACGAGCTATGGAGCCAGATCGACCTGCACCGCATCTATGGCGGGGTGGTGCCGGAGCTGGCTTCGCGCGATCACGTCAAACGCCTGCTGCCGCTGGTGCGCACCGCCCTGGAAGCCGCCGCTACCCGTGCCGATGAATTGCATGGCGTCGCCTACACGGCCGGTCCGGGCCTGACCGGCGCCCTGCTCACCGGCGCTGCCCTGGCCAGTGCCCTGGCCTATGGCTGGCGCTTGCCGGCTATCGGCATACATCATCTGGAGGGTCACCTGCTGGCGCCGCTGCTGGAGGCGCCGGCGCCCGGCTTTCCACATCTGGCGCTGCTGGTCTCCGGCGGCCACACCATGCTGATCGAGGCGCTGGCACTGGGCGAGTACCGGCTGTTGGGAGAAACGCGTGATGATGCCGCCGGCGAAGCCTTTGACAAAAGCGCGAAATTGCTCGGCCTGCCTTACCCCGGTGGCCCGCAATTGGCCGCGCTCGCGGCCGCTGGTCACGAAAACGCCATTCGCCTGCCGCGTCCCATGCTCGATCGGGCAGGCTACGAGTTCAGTTTCTCCGGCCTCAAGACTGCCGTACTGCTGGCGGTACGTGCACAGCCCCTCGATGAGCAGCGGCGCGCCGATATCGCGCGTGGCGTGCAGGATGCCATTGTCGATGTACTGTGCACCAAGGCCTTGCGTGCCCTGGAGGACACCGGCCATACCAGTCTGGTCGTGGCTGGCGGCGTCGGCGCCAACCTGGCCCTGCGCGAGCGGCTGCGCAGCGCCGTGACGCGGCGTGGCGGCCAGGTTTTTTTTCCGCGCCGCGAGTTCTGCACCGATAATGCCGCCATGATTGCCATGGCGGGTATGTTGCGGTTGCGCGCCGGCGAGCGTGGCGAGCTGAATCTGGCGGTGCGCGCGCGCTGGCCGCTGGCTGAATTACGCCCGCCCCGCCGGGGCGCGGCGCGCGTGCCTTAAAGGATACGGGAGCCTCATGAGCGATCCTTCTGCAGATCATATTTTTCTTCGCGGCCTCGAGTGCCAGTGCATCATCGGTTTCATCGACTGGGAGCGGCGCGTGCCGCAGACCGTGGTCATCGATGTGGAAATGCCCTGCGATTGCGCGCGCGCGGCGCACAGCGATGCGGTGGCTGACACCATCGACTACAAGTCGGTAGCCAAGCGCGTGCTGGGCTGGGTGGGCGAATCGCAGTTTCAGCTGATTGAAACGCTCGCGCATCGCCTGGCGCTGCTGCTGCTGGAGGAATTTTCACTCGCCTGGATCCGCGTGCGCGTCAACAAGCCCGGCGCCATCCGTCATTCACGCGATGTCGGGGTAGCGATCGAGCGCCACCGCGCATGAGCTGCGTCTATGTCGCCATCGGCGGCAATATCGATCCTGAAACACGCCTGCCGCTGGCGGCGCGCGAGTTGTGCCGGCGGTTTCCCGATGCGCGATTTTCCAGCTGCTATCGCAATCCCGCCTTCGGCTTCGAGGGTGCGGATTTCTACAATGCCGTAGTGGCGTTCCATACCGCGCTGGAGGTCGACGCCCTGCTGGCGCAGCTGCAGGAGATAGAGGCACTGTGCGGGCGCGACCGTACTGAAGCCAAGTGGGCGCCGCGCGCCATGGATCTCGACCTGCTGTTGTACGGCGAGCGACTCGCCAGGACCGCGCGCTATGAACTGCCGCGGCCCGATCTGCTGCGGCGCAGCTACATGCTCGGGCCGCTGGCGGAACTGGCGCCGCAGCTGCGCCACCCGCTGACCGCTCGCACCATGGCAGATCACTGGCAGGAACTTTCGCGCCAGCCGTACACCCACGAGCGCCTGGCGCTGGATCTCAATGCCTGAGCAGGGCGCGCCGCCGCCGCTGCTACCAGCGCAGGCTCCGGCCGCCATCGACAGCAAGTATCTGCCCGGTCACGAATGGCGCCTCGGTGGCAAAGAAGCGCACCGCACGCGCCACATCGGCGGGTGAGCCGGCGCGAGCGAGCGGCGTGCGCGCGATGATTTCCTGTTGCAGTTCGGCTGCCAGGCCGGCTTCCGGCCAGAGCACCGGCCCCGGCGAAACACCGTTGACGCGCACCTCCGGCGCCAGCTCGCGTGCCAGGGCGCGGGTCAGATGCATGAGCGCCGCCTTGGCGGTGGAATACACCAGGTAGTCGGGTAGCGGTCGCAGGCCGTGGATATCGATGATATTGACGATCAGTCCGCCGGCGCGCTTGAGTGCTGGCGCTGCCGCCTGCGCGAGGAACAGCGGCGCCTGCAGATTGGTGCCCATGAGATCGGTCCACGCGGGCAGCGTCACGCTGCCCAGGGGCGTGGGATAAAAACTCGAAGCATTGTTGACCAGCAGCTGCAGGCCCCCGAAGCGCGCCACGACTGCATTGACCAGCGGCGCCAGCGTGGCGATATCCAGCAGGTCGGCGCTGAACACGCCGGCCGAGCCGGGGCGCCGTGCGGCAAGTTCGGCGCACAGCGCTTCCGCTTCCTTGCCGGAGCGATGACAATGGATCGCGACGTTGGCACCGGCGGCATGCAGAAATCGTACGATTTCGGCGCCGACGCGGCGTGCGCCACCCGTGACCAGAGCGGTCTGGCCGGCGAGCGCGCTCGATGGTTGATCACTCATTGCGGAAGCTTATGACGGTACCGCCTGCTATAACAATCCCGCCGTCGCCCTCGCTGCCGCCGCTCGACGCCGCGCAGCGCGAGCAACTGCGCGCCACGACGGCGGCAGTACAGGCGTTGATCGCGGCGCGCGGCGGTTGGCTGCCCTTTGACGAATACCTGCAGCAGGTGCTGTACGCGCCGGGGCTCGGCTATTACAGCGCTGGCGCCGCCAAGTTCGGTGCGGCCGGCGATTTCGTCACCGCACCCGAAATCTCGCCCTTGTTCGGTGCCTGCGTGGCCCGCCAGTGTGCGCCGTTGCTGGGCGCCGGCGCTGATCTGCTGGAGCTGGGCGCCGGCAGCGGTGCCCTGGCTGAAACCCTGTTGACATCGCTGGCCCGCCTCGAGGCCCTGCCAGGGCGCTACTACATACTGGAAGTGAGCGCCGACCTGCGCGAGCGCCAGAGCGCGCGGCTCGCGTCGCTGCCGGCAGCGCTGCGCGCGCGCGTGCATTGGCTTGAAGCCCTGCCGGTGCGGCCGCTGCGCGCGGTGATGCTCGCCAATGAAGTGGCCGACGCCCTGCCGTTCCAGTGTTTCGCGGTCACTGCCGGCGCGTCGGACGGTGACGGCCCCGGCGCGCATGGTTACCTTGAGCGCGGCGTAGCGGTGGACGCCGCGGGCGCGCTGCGTTGGGAGCAGCGTCCCGCCAGCGCCGCCTTGTCGCAAGAGCTGGCACGATTGTCCGCTTCGCTGCCGGAGCCGTTCGCAGCGGGGTTTCGCTCCGAACTCTGTACGCGCCTCAACCCCTGGGTGGCCGGGCTGTCGGCCGCGCTCGAATCAGGAATGATTCTGCTGTTCGACTACGGCCTGGGGCGCGGCGAGCTGTATCACCCGCAGCGCGATTCGGGAACGCTGCGCTGTCACTATCGTCAGCGCGCGCATGACGATCCGTTCCTGTACCCGGGATTGCAGGACATCACGGCCTGGGTCGATTTCACACGCCTGGCGGAAGCCGCCAGCGATGCGGGGCTGGAGGTGGCTGGTTATTGCACCCAGGCCGCGTTTCTGCTCGCTAACGGTATTGACGCTGAACTGGCGAACGCGCGCGATGCCGGCGCGCGCGCGCGGCTGGCGGCGCAGGCGCGCGAGCTGCTGATGCCGGGCGAAATGGGCGAGACCTTCAAGGTCATGGCGCTGACGCGCGGCCTGGAAGCCCCGCGCACCGGCTTCGGGCTGCAGGATCTGCGCCGGCTGCTGTAGCGCGGGTGGCATTCAGCCGAGCGCCGCCAGGCGCGCGGCCCGCAGGCGCTCCGCAATAGCCGGCCCGGCCAGATCAAGCAGCTGCGTCGCTGACAAGCGCACCGCGGCGGCGGCGGTAAGCCCGCCGCGCAGGCGTGCCAGCAGCGCCGCGAGCGCGGCCGGCGGCATTCCAGCAGACTGCGTGCGAATCGCGAGCATCTGCAGCCACAGTTCAAAGCGCTCCGGGCGCCGGAAAGCATCGCCCAGTTCATACAGCGCCAACAGCCAGTGCGGATCGGCCCACAACTGTTCAGGTGTTTTCCCACCACCGTGCACATGCCGGTCGAGCCGCGCGGCGAGCACAGCCAGCTCGCGAAATTCCCTGGGTGCGCGCAGCCGTGTGCACAACGCCTCAATCTGCTCCTGGTGCAGATCGGCCAGCAGCGCGGCCCAGCGCACGCTGGTCGGGGCGCCGAGCCTGGCGGCCAGGGC
>JBAVRE010000051.1:0-2408 GCA_049694695.1 Steroidobacteraceae bacterium
AGCTCGAGGCGCTCATGCATCCAGCCATGCGCGCACGCGCCGCGCAGCGCTCGGCACTGGCTGGTGGACCCTATCAGATCATTGTCGACCCGTTGATTGCCGAGACCCGCTCCGCGGGTCGCTACGACCGCGTGCTGCTCGTGGATTGCGACGAGGCGCTGCAGCGCACGCGCCTGGCACAGCGCGATGGCTCGACGGAATCCCAGGTCGCGGCGGCGTTGGGCGCCCAGGCTTCGCGCGCCGCCAGGCGCGCGCTGGCCACCGATGTGCTCGAGAACAGCGGTGACATCGCTGTCTTGAGGCAGCAGGTGCGCTCGCTCCATGAGCGCTACCTGGCCGTGGCTGGGGCCGCAGGACGGGCTCGCTGAGCAATCCACGTTTACGCGCCACGGCGCGCTCAAGCACAATAGCGCGATGGAAGAGAACCAGCGGGATCCGAACAGCAGCGTGAATGCCGAACCGACGGTATTCGAACAGCCGCTCAACGAGCGCCTGCGCACTTTCCTGCGCCTCGATTTTCTCTACAGCCAGGCGCTCTACCACAATGACATGGCCAGCAGCTGGGGTAGCCGTGCCGCCATGAACAGCCTGCTCGACATGCTGGCCATCGCCATGCGCGGCGACCTGCGCAGCGACGTGCTCAAGGAACTCGAGCGCCAGAGCACGCGCCTGGGCGAATTCCAGAATCACCCGGGCATCGACGCGGCGCGGCTGCATGCCCTGGTAAGCAACCTGCAGCGCCTGCGCAGCGAACTGGGTGCGGCCGGGGCGGCCTGGCTGCAGCCACTGCGTGAGTCGGAGTTCCTCGCGGCGATCAAGCATCGCAGCGCGATTCCCGGCGGCACCTGCGAGTTTGACCTGCCCGACTATTTCTTCTGGCTCAATCAGCCCGACGAAGTGCGCATGCAGACCTTTGTGCGCTGGCTCGAACTGCTGCGGCCGCTGTGCGATGCGATCGCCGAACTGCTGTGGCTGACGCGGCAGAACGGCCGTTCGTCCAGTCAGCTGGCCAGCGACGGGGTATTCAGCATCGCCTTCGATCGCGATACTCCGTATCAGCTGCTGCGCATCACCCTGCCTGCCGGTGTGGCGCTCTACCCGGAGATCAGCGGCAGCCATCATCGCTGCAGCCTGCGCTTTCTGGAATGGCAGAGTGTCGAGGGTCGGCCGAAGCAGACCACCGGCAACGTGAAGTTCATCCTTACCTGTTGCCCGTGAGTGCGCCGTCCCGCCACCACTGCCCGACCTGCAAACGGCTCATCGCCTGGAGCGAGGAGTTCCCGTTCCGGCCGTTTTGCAGCGAGCGCTGCCGGATGGTCGATCTGGGCGCGTGGCTGACGGGTGCCCATGCGATTGCCGGCGAGCCGCTTGAGGCTGCGCCGGAGGCAGCCAGCCCGGACGAGCCGCACGGACCTTCCGGGGAACGCGACCGGCAGGCCTGACGCGCTAGTCGAGCGGCAGTCCGGCGTGCTTGACCACGGGCCGTAGTACAAAACTGGAATCGACGCGCGCCACGCCCGGCAGCTTGGTCAACACCTTGCTGTGCAGGCGCTCGAAGT
The DNA here is from genome assembly GCA_049694695.1 of Steroidobacteraceae bacterium. GTDB lineage: Bacteria > Pseudomonadota > Gammaproteobacteria > Steroidobacterales > Steroidobacteraceae > FEN-1191. The sequence continues at coordinate 1,560 of JBAVRE010000051.1, forward strand.
CGGCGGCGCTGCGCGCCACGACCCGCAGCATGTAGTCCGATTCACCCGTGGTCAGATAACACTCCGCCACCTCGGGTACCCGGCACACCGCCTGCTCGAAGGCGCCGAGGTCCTTATCGGTCTGGCCTTTGAGCGTGATGCGCACCACGAAGCTCACCGTAATGCCGATCTTCAGCGGATTGAGCACCGCGGTGTAGCGCTCGATGATGCCGGCCTGCTCGAGCAGCTTGACGCGCCGCAGGCAGGCGGATTCGGACAAGTCTACGCGCCCGGCAAGGGCGGAGTTGGCGAGGCTCCCGTCGCGTTGCAGCTCGGTGAGAATGCGCCGGTCAGTGCGATCGATCTGCATAATCTGCTATTTATTTGGCTACAGTTCGCAGATTCTGCCATGAAAACGGTTGCTTCGCGCGTCTTTCGCAATTCCCTGCCGCGGCGGCGGCGCACAATGCCTGGCTAATTCACGGGAGTGCTGGCAAATGCGCATCGGTGTGCCCTCGGAAATCAAGATACATGAGTACCGCGTTGGCTTGATGCCGGCCGCGGTGCGCGAACTGGTTGGCGGCGGCCACACGGTCACGGTGCAGAGCGGCGCCGGGCTGGGTGTAGGCTGCAGCGATGACGACTATCGCGAGGCCGGGGCGCAGATACTGGCCGACGCGGCCGCCGTATTCGCAGCCTGCGACATGGTCGTCAAAGTCAAGGAACCGCAGGCCGCCGAGTGCGCGCTGCTGCGTCCCGGTCAGGTGCTGTTCACCTACCTGCATCTCGCTGCCGATCGCGCCCAGGCCGATGCCCTGATCAAGTCACGCGCCGTCGCCATTGCCTATGAAACCGTCACCTCGCCCGACG
>JBAVRE010000052.1:0-1538 GCA_049694695.1 Steroidobacteraceae bacterium
GAGCGCGCCGGCTGGATCACGCCGGTGCCGGGGGGCGTGGGACCGATGACCGTGGCGATGCTGATGAGCAATGCGCTGGAGGCGTACGGGCGGCGCTGAACCATCGCGCTGGCGCCAGCCGACCCGCCTGGCGCCTAGAATCGCCGGCTCAGATAGAAAGTTTCGCCTTTGATCGTGTAGAACTCGTTGGGCCAGATGATGACGCTCTCACCGGACAGCTTGTTGCGCACCAGATGGTCGCCCAAGCGCACATCCACGCCCGCGTCCCAGCCGGGGAAGATGTTGCGCCACTGTGCGCCCAGTCCGGCGTACCAGCCGTAGGCGGGAGTAAGCGCGGCGTAGCGTGCGGCGCCGACGAAGCCCGTAACGGCCAGGGAAGAGCTCAATCGATAGCGATAGTCGAGCGCGCGCAAGCCCGTGAACAGCCGGCCGCTGATGTTGTCGAGATCCATGCGCACGCCGATATCACTGTGCGCATCGCCGACGCGCCGCACCCCGAACCCCAGATGCGCACTGCCATGAAATGATTTGACCTCGGGCACGGCATCCGCGTCCTGCTCGTAACTCACATGGCTCAAGGCCATGCCGCCATCGACGAAACGCTCATAGCGCGAGGTGCGCAGGCCGCCGGCCTCCGCGCGCGTTGCGCTGCCCTCCTGCACACCGCCACTGTGGGCTGCAGCGCCGCGGCGCCTGGCCCGCAGATCACCATCAAGGCGCGCCAGCGCGCTCAGGCGTCCGAAAGTAGTGCCGTATTCGTCGCGGCCGACATCGAGCTCGGCGCCTACTTCGAGCTCGTTCCAGGGCCGGGTCCATTGCAGACCCAGCTCATGCGCCCGGCGGTAATCGAGGTCCGAGCCGCGGGCATTCTGCACCGTACGATAGCTCGCATTGAACGCATCGCCACGTTCGAGCTGCCAGCTGAGATCGACAACGTGGCTTTGCCCACCGACGTTGTTGCCGCGCCGCCGCCAGTCCGCGCCCCAGTTGCCCAGCACCACGCCATGGTTGCTCATGCCATCCTGGTAGATGTAATGCACATACCAGTTGGTCTGCCATTCGGAGAACTCATAGCGCAACTGCAGATTGGGCCGTAGCTCGGGCATGAAGAAGCCAGCCCCCAGGGCGCCGCTGCCGAACCGGTAGTTCTCGGCGTGGAAGGTATCCTCCGCCGCGTATTCGATGTAGAGCGACAGCGGTTGCCGCGTGGGCACCTGCAATTCGCTGGAGAAAGCCACCTGCTGGTTGCCGAAATCCTGATTGGAATTCAGTTGCCCGGTGGTATTTTCGTAGCGCGTGGTATTGATGAATGCGTTGAACAGATCGCGCCACGAACGGCCACCGCGTGCGCCGCCACCATATTGCATCTGCCGGCTGGCAGCGAGCGACCATCCCGGCACCGGCTCGACCGACATGCGAAACCCCGCCAGCAGCGGGTTTCCGCTGGTATACCCGCCCTGCCAGGCAATGCGATCGGAATAGGACAGGCGCCCCAGGAATACTTCGTACTGGATACCCCAGCGGGTAAACGGCAAAGT
>JBAVRE010000053.1:0-1896 GCA_049694695.1 Steroidobacteraceae bacterium
AGCATCAATTCATTTTCGCAGGAAATCCGCCTCGCCTCGCATGACAGCGGTGATTTCGGCTGGCTGGCAGGCCTGTTCCTGGGCCGCGACACCACTCACTACGTGGAGCAATTCCATTTCTTCGACACCAGCGGACATTTCGGCTTTGTGGATCCGGCCGACAATACCGACCTGTGGGGCTATGACGAGTACAACAACTTCGACCAGGTGCGCACCAGCAAGGCGCTGTTCCTGAACGCCAACTACAAGGTGACACCGAAAATCACGCTGCGTGCGGGCGTCCGCTACACCAAGGACGACATCACCATCCGCAACTTCTATGCCCTGGAGGGCGGCCTCATCGCGCTGCCCACCGAGCTCGGCCCGGATTCGGTCGAGACGCGGTGGACCCAGACGATTCCGTATGTCGATCCGATCAGCTTCGTGCTCTATTCCACTTCGCTCGCGCCGCAGGCCAGAGTGCATCCGGACATGAAGAACAGCGACAGCAACACCAGCATCAAGCTGGGCGCCGACTGGAAGCTGTCCGACGACATGATGTGGTACCTGAGCTTCAGCCAGGGCTACCGCGGCAGTGCCTTCAACGGCCAGGCCTTCAACAACGAGTCCGAGCTGACCTTCGCCAATCCCGAGAAGCTCAACGCCTACGAGCTCGGCTTCAAGAGCACGCTGCTGGACAAGCGGCTCGAGTTCAACGGCGCGGCCTTCTACTACGTGTACCGCGACCAGCAGTTCCTCGATACCTATTGCGCGTTCCCGGACATCGTGAACAATCTGTGCGCCGGCACGGGCTTCTACACGACCAACGCGCCGCGCTCGAAAATCACTGGTGCCGAGTTCGAGGTGCATGCACGGCCCACCGCAGACCTCGACCTGCGCGCCAGCCTGGGCGTGCTGGATTCGAAGTACGAAGACCTGATCTTCCACTATGACGTGCGCTGCCTGTGCAAGCCGAACCGTTCGGGTAACCAGCTGATCATGGCGCCGAAGACCAGCGGCAGCCTCTCCGTCGACTGGCGAGCTGCCCACCTCGCGGCGGGTGACCTGCACATCTCGGTCGACGGCAACTACTATGGCAAGCAGTATTTCGATGCGCTCAACACCGAGCGCATTTCCCAGTCGGGGTATACGGTATTCAATGCGCGCCTGGCGCTGCTGGGCGGCAAGGAGCGCCACTGGTCGTTCGCGCTGTGGGGCAAGAACCTCGGCAACCGTGAGTACCTGAGCTACGGCCTGGCCCAGCGCAACCTCGAGGACGGCGGCCTGGGTTTCGACTACACCCTGGTCGGCGAGCCGCGGACCTTTGGCCTGGAGGCTACGGCCCGCTTCTGATGCGGGCGCGGGAGCGAATTGGCCGAGCCGGGGAGTTCGCGTTGAAGCCGCTTTCGAGGCGCCGTGGCGGCGGCGGTGGCCCAGCTACGTGCCACAGCTTCGTTCCCAGGTTTGCTCCCATCGGCAAAATCTAAGCCCGCCTGAACCGCACGACATAGCCTCTATCGGCTGCGTGCTCGCCGCTGGCGCCGGGGCCGTAGAACGGTTTGTCTTCCAAAGTCAGCCCGGTGATCTGCGCTGCGATCTGCGCAAACTTGGCGGCAAAGCCAGCCTGCTCGTAGTGGCGCACGTTGATCGAAATCACAACCAGTCCGCCAGGTTGCGTGATCCGCAAGACTTCATTCATGGCGGCGGGGCCGACATGACCGAGCGTGAAGGTGCCCGAGCTGACAACGCCGGCGTAATAACCCTCCGTCACGTCGAGCCGTGCAGTGATATCGCCCCAAAAAAGTCGCTGATAGATGTTCTTTGAGGCAGCAACAGCCAGCATCTCGCGCGAAAAATCGGTGCCGTCGACCGGCGTTACACCCAGGGCCGAGAGCGCGGCGGCGACCAGCCCGGTGC
>JBAVRE010000054.1:0-2451 GCA_049694695.1 Steroidobacteraceae bacterium
TCGGCCGGCATGGCAGCGGGGGCGGCGCCGGCTGGCCTCGCCACGAGTGGCACCGCAGCGATGGCCATCGTTGCCAGGGCGGTTTGCGCCGAGGCTGGGGCCCGGGAGGCCGGTACCTGGATACAGGTACACCTGAGCTGTCGCGGGCAAACCATTGAACAGGCGAGCATTACTGCCTATGGCTGCCCCTATACCCTGAAGGTGTGCGAGTGGCTGGGCGGACAGCTCCGGGGCAGGGAGCTGGACGAGGCGGCCTGCGGCGGCCCACGCGAGTGGGCGCGCGCCAATGAGGTCCCCGAAGAGCGGCTCACCCGCCTGCTGGTCATTGAAGATGCACTACTTGCAGCACTGCGGAACGCCAGCCAGGACGCGTACAATGGCCCCTGAGGAACCTTAAGGCCATGAATACCGCTATTTCCCTGACACCTGCCGCTGCCGAGCGGGTGCGCAACCAGCTGGCCAGTCGCGGCCACGGCCTGGGGCTGCGCCTGGGCGTCAAGACCACGGGTTGCTCTGGCTTCAGCTATGTCGTCAATTTTGCCGAGTCCGCTGGTCCCGAAGACCTGGTGTACGAATCCGAGGGCGTGCGGGTCTATGTCGATCGGAGCAACCTGGAGTTGCTGGCCGGCACCAGGGTGGATTTCGTGCGCGAGGGTCTCAACGAGGCGTTCCGCTTCGAGAACCCGAACGTCAAGGCGGAGTGCGGCTGCGGCGAAAGCTTTACGGTCTGAAAATTCCTTAGCTTTCGGGTACTTCCACGCCAATTGCGATTGCTGGCCGAGCCCCTTAGCGGCTAAACTCCCGCGCCATTTCCGATCTCACCCAATCACGGAGTACTGCTGATGGCGCTTGAGCGCACCTTGTCGATCGTCAAGCCCGACGGCGTGGCCCGCAATCTCATTGGCGATGTCTACCATCGCTTCGAGAAGGCCGGTCTGCGCATCGTCGCCGCCCGCATGCTGCAACTCTCGACCGCACAGGCGGAGAGTTTCTACGGCGTGCATCGTGAGCGACCCTTCTTCCGCGATCTGGTGCGCTACATGTGCTCGGGGCCGGTGATCGCGCAGGTGCTGGAAGGCGAGAATGCCATCGCGCGTCATCGCGACATCATGGGTGCGACCGATCCGAAAAAGGCGGCGCCCGGCACCATTCGCGCGGATCTGGCGCAGAGCATCGAGGCCAACGTCGTGCATGGTTCCGATGCCGCCGACACCGCGATGCGCGAGATTGCCTTCTTTTTCAGCGGCACGGAGTTGTGCCCACGGGCCTGAAGGGCCCGGCGCTCACCACCATGAACGGCGCCCCGGCAGTGAGCCAGGCAGTGAGCGCGCGCGTCAACCTGTTGGGCATGCCGGCGCCTGAGTTGCAGGCGCTGGTTGCTACACTGGGCTCACGGCCATTTCGCGCACGCCAGCTGATGAACTGGCTCTACAAGCGCGGAATCGACGATATCGGGCAGATGAGCGATCTGGCCAAGGACTTTCGCAGCCGGCTGGCGCAGGTGGCTGAAGTGAAGCTGCCCGAGATCGTGCTGGCGCAGCAGTCGCTCGATGGCACGCGTAAATGGCTGCTGCGCGCCGATGCTTCGCAGGCTTTCGAGATGGTCTACATCCCCGAGGCGGCGCGCGGCACGCTGTGCATTTCTTCGCAGGTGGGTTGCGTGCTCGATTGCAGTTTCTGCGCGACCGCACGCCAGGGTTTCAACCGCAATCTGACCACCGCCGAGATCATCGGCCAGGTGTGGCTGGCCAATCGCGAGCTGGGTTTTGAGCCCGGCGGCGAGCGGCGTATCACCAACGTGGTGTTCATGGGCATGGGCGAACCGCTCGCCAATTTTCGCCACGTGGTGCCGGCGACGCAGATCCTGCTCGATGATCTGGGTTTCGATTATTCGCGCCGCCGCGTCACACTTTCCACTTCCGGCCTGGTGCCGCAGATCTACAAGCTGGCGGAGGTGTGCAACGTGGCGCTGGCGGTCTCGCTGCATGCGCCCGATGACGAGCTGCGCAACCAGCTGGTGCCGATCAACCGCCTGCATCCGATCAGCGAACTGCTGGAGGCCTGCTGGCATTACATCGATGAACAGAATGGCCGCAGCGTGACCTTCGAGTACGTGATGCTCGCCGGCGTGAACGATTCTCCGGCGCAGGCGCGTGCGCTGGGACGCCTGCTAGCCGGCCACCCGGCCAAGGTCAACATGATTCCGTTCAATCCCTTTCCCGGCACGCAATACCGTCGCTCTGATGATGAGACCATCTGGCGCTTTCGCAATGAACTGCTCAGGCGCAACGTCATGGCCACGGTGCGGCGCACGCGCGGCGAAGACATCGACGCGGCCTGCGGCCAGCTGGTCGGCCGGGTGCAGAATCGCACCGTGGCACGTATCGGTGAGCGCGCGCGCAGCGCGCCGGCGGCGCCATGAAGTCGCTGTGGCAGCAGCCCGTGTTGCGC
>JBAVRE010000055.1:0-4128 GCA_049694695.1 Steroidobacteraceae bacterium
CCGGGTAGCTGCCGGGACGGAACCGCAACGCCGCGGCTGGCAGCCGCAGCACGCTGCTGCGCTCACCGATGATCAGCTTGACGTTGGCCGTCATGCCCGGCAGCAGGATCTGGCCGGGATTGTCGGCCTGCACCATCACGCTGTAGGTGACCACGTTGGAGCTGGTACTGCCGTTTATGCGTACCTGCGCAATGTGGCCCTCGAAGCTGCGATCAGGATAGGCATCGACCGTGAAGATGGCGCGTTTGGCCTGCTGTACCGAACCGATGTCGGCCTCATCCACCCGTGTTTCAATCTGCACCCGCGACAGATCGCGCGCCACCTTGAACAGCGTCGGTGCGGTCATGGCTGCCTGCACCGTCTGGCCGACATCGACGTCGCGCTCGATGACCACGCCGTCGACCGGCGAGCGAATCTCGGTGCGCGACAGGTCAATGCGCGCCTGATCGAGCTGGGCCGCCACTTTGGTCAGTTGTGCCCGCGCATTGTTGAGGGCTGCGCCGGCGATCTTCAGCTGGTTCTGCGCTTGCTCGAGCGTGTTGCGCGCCTTCTCCATGTCGTTGGTCGACAGCAGTCCGCGCTCACTGAGCGACGTGGTGCGCTCAAAATCGCGCTGCGCCTGACTCAGGACGACCTGGGCGTTGCTGACCTGCACTTCGTTGCTGCCAATGATCGCCTGTTGTACGGCCATGTCGGCCTGGGCGGATTTCAGCCTGCTGCGGAAGGTGGCCGGATCCACAACCGCGACCAGCTGACCCTGTTTCACCACGCTGTTGTAGTCCACCAGCACCTGGGTCAATTGCCCGGAAACCTGCGAACCCACGGTCACGGTCACCAGCGGCGACACGGCGCCCGAGGATGAGACCGATACCTGGATATTGCCGCGACTGACTGCGGCGGTATCGTAGCTCATGCTGCCGCCGCCGCCCGCGAGAAACCGCCACGCCAGACCGGCGCCGACCAGCAGCGCGGCCACCACCCAGCTCAGCCGCTTGCGCGCCAACGCCTGAAAATATGCCTTCATGTTCCAGTAGACCTTGAGCTCGGCAATTAGTTGGCCGAGACGGTTGCGGGGCGCAACAATGGTCCGCCGTTGCCGGCCTGCGCCGCGGCCAGCAAGCCCTTCTGGGCCAGCCACTCCGGATTGAACAGGCGTGAGAGGTACTTGGATCCGGTGTCGCACAGCACGGTGACAATCACGTGCCCGGGCCCCAGCTCACGCGCCACGCGCACTGCCGCGGCGACGTTGATGCCGCTGGTGCTGCTGACAAACAGGCCTTCGGCGCGCAACAGCTGATAGACGCACTCCACGGTCTCGGTATCCTCGATGTGCACCGCAGAATCGATCGGCGCATCCTGCATGTTAGCGGTAATGCGGCCGATCCCGATGCCCTCGGTAATGGAACTGCTGCCGGTGGCCTTGAGCACGCCGTTACGGATGAATTCATAGAGCGCGCTGCCCGGCGGATCGGCCAGCACGGTGCGCACGCGTGGATTGCGCGATTTCAGGTATTCGGACACGCCGGCCAGCGTGCCACCGGTGCCACTGGCAGCCACAAAGGCGTCAATGCGCCCATCGGTCTGCCGCCAGATTTCCGGGCCCGTGCTGGCGACATGCGCGCGCCGATTGGCGGTGTTGTCGAACTGGTTGGCCCAGATCGCGTTGGGCCGCTCCTGCGCCATGCGGCCGGCCACTTTCTGATAGTGATCCGGATCGCTGTACGGCACCGCCTTGACCCGGTGCACCTCGGCCCCCAGCGCCTCGATCAGCGCATATTTCTCCGGTGACTGGTTGTCGGGCATGACGATCACGCAGCGATAACCGCGCGCATTGCAGACCTGCGCAAGGCCGATGCCGGTATTGCCGGCCGTGCCCTCCACCACGGTGCCGCCGGCCTTGAGTTCACCGCGCCGCTCGGCATCGAGCACGATGGCGCGCGCCGCACGATCCTTGACCGAACCGCCCGGGTTCATGAACTCGGCCTTGCCGAGGATCTCGCAGCCGGTCGCGGCGCTGGCGGCGCGCAGCCTTATTAGCGGTGTGTTGCCTATAGCGTCGAGAAAATCAGCGGCAGCTTGCATCATGACTCCTCAGGCACTGGGGTTGGCGCGTGCAAATTGTGCCACGTCGCCAACCACCAGTAGTGCGGGCGCCGCGACGCCGGCAGCCAGCGCGTGCGCAGCGATATCTTCCAGCGTGCCGCTCACCAGCCGTTGGCCGGGCAACGTGGCCCGCTCAACCACCACGGCGGGCCGCGTTGCCGGGGCGCCATGCGCCCGCAAGCGCTCCACGATGCGCGGCAACTGTGCCACACCCATGTAGAACACCACGGTCTGCAGTGGCGCCGCCAGCGCGCGCCAGTCCAGGCCTGCGGCGGCTTCGCCCATCGCCGTGACGAAGCAGACCGACTGCGACAGGCCGCGATGCGTCAGCGGCATGGCATTGGCCGCGGCGGCGCCAAAAGCGGCCGTTACGCCGGGCACCACGATGACGGGCACGCCCGCCTGGAGCAGAGCCGCTATCTCTTCGCCGCCGCGCCCGAATACCAGCGGGTCGCCACCCTTGAGGCGCGCCACGCGCAGGCCGCGGACCGCGTAGTGCAGCAACAGCTCATGGATGCGCGCCTGCGTGGTGCGATGTTGGCCCGATTCCTTGCCAACGAAGACGCGTTCGGCATCGCGGCGCACGCGCTCGAGCACCGCTGGCGGCACCAGGCGGTCATAGAGCACCACATCGCATTGCTGCAGCAGATGCTGCGCCCGGAGCGTGAGCAGATCCGGGTCGCCGGGACCTGCACCGATCAGCCAGACGGCGCCACGAGCCGGCACTTGCGGCATAGCCGTGACCGACGCCGCGGCCGTCGCCAGCAGCGACTCGAAGCCGGCGTCAGCCTCACCGGTGGCGACATTGCCAGCCAGCACCCGTTCGGCCAGTTCGCTCTCGAAGAAGCGATCCCAGAATTGCCGGCGCTGGCTTTCTTCCGGCAACGCGGTACGCACGCCGGGACGCATGCGGGCGGCCAGGCGCGCCAGCTCGCCGAGGCGGTTCGGCAGCAGAGCCTCCAGCTGCGCCCGGACTCGGCGCGCCAGCGTTGGTGAGGCCCCGCCCGTGCCCACGGCGATGATCACCGGCGAGCGATCGATAATCGCCGGCAGGTAGCAACTCGAGGCAGTGGCATCGTCAACCGCGTTAACCCACACGTTGGCGGCGCGTCCGGCCGCGCTTATGACGCTATTGACCTGCGGGTCATCGGTGGCCGCCACGGCCAGCATGGCGCCCTGCAGGTGCGCAGGATCGAAGGCCACCGCGCAGACTTCGGCGCCAATGCGTGCGCACAGTTGCCGCATGGGCGCGCTCAGTTCAGGCGCGACGACCCGCAGGCGCGCGCCGGCCGCGGCCAGCAGCTGCGCCTTGCGGGTCGCGACGGCGCCACCGCCCACCAGTAGCACCAGTCGTCCGCGCAGGTCCAGAAAAACAGGGAGTTGATCCACGGGAGCGCATTATCGCGGCGGCTCTCATAACTATGGGGCATAAGAAGCACGCCGCTGGCGGGCCGTGACAATGGCATGACCCCGCACCGCCAAGGTACGTCACAATGGCCAGATGAACGCCCACTACCCCCCCACGCTCCGGCGCCTGCGCCAGAACGCCCACGTGCGTGCCCTGACGCGCGAAGTGCACCTGCAGCTCGAGCAGCTGATTCAGCCGTGTTTTGTGGCGGAAGCCAACCGGGCACCCGAGGCGATTCCGGGACTAACGGGTGTGAACCAGGAGACGCCCGAGTCGCTGTTGCGACAGGTCGAGGCCGACCTCAAGGCCGGCGTGCGCGCCTTTCTGCTGTTTGGCGTGCCGCGTGCGCGTAGTGAACGCCATATCGACTGGTCGTTCACGGCCGGGCAGATCCGCGCCCTCAAGGCGCGCTTTGGCAGCGACATCTGGCTGGCCGCAGATGTCTGCCTGTGCTCCTCGACGCCGCACGGACACTGCGGCGTGCTCAACCCCGAGGGCGATCACGTCGACAACGACGCCAGCGTCCAGGAGCTGGCCGCCGCCGCGCTCGCCTACGCGCAGGCCGGCGCCGATTGCGTCGCACCCAGCGACATGATGGACGGCCGTATCAAGGCGAT
>JBAVRE010000056.1:0-5430 GCA_049694695.1 Steroidobacteraceae bacterium
CCCATCCATGGGGGCTCCGGCGGCGACATCCTGTCGCCGACGGTCCCGCACAGCCAATAAACGCTGCACGCCCACGTCCTCGCGCAGTGATGGGGCTGCTGCCGCCCGCGTTGCGTCGTGCCGGAGCTCGCTATGCCGCGCGCGGCCGCTCCGCGCGCATCACGACGTCAACGCAATCGAAAGCGCACACGATTACACACGATAGAGCGGGTCTGCATCCGATCGGTATTGTTCGGGACCGTGCGCGACAGGATGTCGCGCCCGGAGCCCCCATGGATGGGTTCATGGCGATCCCGAACAATACCGATCGAATGCAGACCCGCTCCACCGCATGCTTTCTTGTGCTCTTTTCCGACTGCGCTGGCGCCAAGACGAGGCGATTGCTACCCTGCGCGCCACGCTCATCACCGGCGAAACACCAGGGCCCATCATGACCCACCCAGTGCACTACAGCGACTTCCCCGGCCGCATCATCATTGTCGGCTTCGGCGCCATCGGCCAGGGCGTATTGCCGCTGATCCTGCGTCATATCGGCTGCCCGCCAGCGCGTATCACCATCGTCAGCGCGGAAGATGTGGGGCGGGAAGAAGCAGCACACCTTGGGGTCAAGTTCATCAAGGAACGCCTCACGCGCGAGAACCTGCGCCGCACGCTCGACCCGCTGGTCGGGCGCGGCGACTTCATCCTGAATGTTTCGGTGGATGTCTCGAGCATCGCGCTGATCCGCTATGCCTGGGATAAGGGCGCGATGTACCTGGATACCTGCATCGAGCCGTGGCCAGGCGGCTACACCGATCCGGCCACCGCGATCGCACGGCGCACCAACTACGCGCTGCGCGGCGATGCCCTGGCGCTGCGCGGCACCGGGCAGCGGCAACCGACCGCCGTGCTTACGCATGGTGCGAATCCCGGCATGGTCTCGCACCTGGTCAAGCAGGCGCTGCTGAATATCGCCGCCGACCTGAAGATTGACGCCGGCAACCCGGCCAGCCGCGAAGACTGGGGAGCGCTCGGCCAGCTGCTGGACGTACGTGCCATACATATCGCCGAGCGCGATACCCAGGTATCGAGCATTCCCAAGGAGCCGAATGAATTCGTCAATACCTGGTCGGTCGATGGCTTCGTCTCGGAAGGTTCGCAGCCGGCCGAGCTGGGCTGGGGCTCACACGAGCGCAATTTCCCGCGCGATGGCAAGCGCTTCGAATTCGGCGACGGCGCGGCCATCTATCTGATGCAGCCCGGGGTAGCCACACGCGTGCGCAGCTGGGCGCCCAATGCCGGCCCGTACCACGGCTTCCTGATCACGCACAGCGAAGCGATTTCGATCGCCGATTTTTTCACGGTCAGCAAGGATTCCCAGGTGGAATACCGCCCCACGGTGCACTATTCCTATCATCCATCCGACAACGCCGTGCTCTCGATACACGAGTTCTCAGGCCGCAATTACCAGATTCAGGATCGCAAACGCATCATGATGGATGACATCACCACTGGCATCGACGAGCTCGGTGTGCTGCTGGTCGGTCACAAGAAGAACGCCTACTGGTACGGCTCGCAGCTGGGTATCGATGAGGCGCGCAAGCTGGCGCCGTACAACAGCGCGACCACGCTGCAGGTTACGGTGTCAGTGCTCGCCGGCATGGTCTGGGCGATGGAAAACCCCAACCGCGGTGTCGTCGAACCCGACGAAATGGATTTCCGCCGCTGCCTCGAGATCTGCAGGCCGTATCTCGGCCCGGTCGTGGGCCAGTACACCGACTGGACGCCCCTGAGTGACCGTGAGCGGCTGTTCCCGGAGGACGTCGACAAATCCGACCCGTGGCAGTTTAAAAACGTGCGCGTCAGTTGAAGCGAAAGCACGTTCAGGTGGGTGGCTCAGGAAGGGGCGATCAACAAAGCGTGTATCGGGGAGCGACTTGATCGCCCCTTCTTGAGCCACCCACCCGAACGCGCTTACTCGTCGACTGGTGCGTAGACGATCTCAGCTATCACGTAGCGTTGATCGCCGGCGGCAAGCGCTATGGTTACTTCTGCGTCCAGTGGTTTACCCAGAAGCGCGCGGGCCAGCGGGGCGTCCATGCTGATGCCGCCGGGTTCCTCGGCGAATTCGTCGGGGCCAAGGATGCGGTAACGATGGCGTTCGCCGTCGGCGGTTTCCACGGTCACATAAGCACCAAAAAATACCCGCTTGGGGTCGCTCGGCGGCTTGCTTACCACCACCATGCCTTCGAGGCGCTTGCGCAGGTGGCGTACCCGTGCATCGATTTCGCGCAGGCGGCGTTTACCGTAGGTGTAGTCGGCGTTTTCCGAACGATCGCCCTGGGCGGCGGCGGCGGCGACCGCCTGGGTGACCCGCGGGCGTTCGATGCGCCAGAGCTGTTCCAGTTCCGCGCGCAGGCGGGCTTCGCCGGCGAGTGTGATGTATTTCGAACTTTGGGGTTGCGGTGGGCGGTAGCGGGACAAAAGGCGCTCCGGAATTGGGGTGTTGTGCAGTAGCTCACAGCCCGGATCCGGGGGCCGGGAGTAGGCTCCAGGCCCATGGGTAGCAAGTACTACGCCCATTTTATCGCCGACTCGCACCAGGATGCGCAGGCGGGTGAATGGAGTGGAGTTGTAGAACTGACGCGGCCCCTGCGCCTGCGCGCCGAGGAGTACGAACTCTCGGAAGTGCTGGCAGGCAGCATGGAACTGGACGCTGAGGAGATCCGCATACTCGACTGGTCGCCTCTGCACTGACGAATCCCCTGGCGGACTTTACTCCCCCTCTTGTAAGTCCGCTCCTCCCATGCCCCGGCTTGCCGGGGCATTTTTTTGTACAGTGGCGGTCGTGACTGCCAGCCAACCAAGTTATTGCACCCTCGGCAAGCATCGCGCGCGCTGGCTGGCCGAGGGGGATGCTGCGTTCGCGGCCATGGTCACGCTGATCGATGCTGCTGCGCACGAGGTCTGCCTGGAAAGCTATCTGGTGCGCGACGGGGCGCATACCCGCGGCGCTGCCGGGCGCTCCGCCCGGCATTCTGGCGCCGATTCCGGCGGCCAGGATCCCGCGCCGTTGCTGCTGGCGGCCTTGCTGCGCGCGCGCGCGCGTGGCGTGAGCGTGCAGGTGCTGTACGACGCCTTTGGATCAGAGGGCTTGCCGGTCGCTTTCTTCGCCCCGCTCAGTGCGGCCGGCGGGGACGTGCGGGTCTTCAGCCCGGCGCGCCGCCTGCGACTGACCTGTCGCGATCACCGCAAACTGCTGGTGTGCGACGGCGAGCACGCCATCGTTGGTGGTCTCAACATTGCCTCCGAGTACGCCGGCGATGGCGTGACCCACGGCTGGCGCGATCTGTCGCTGGAGATCGAGGGGCCGGTGGTGACAGCGCTGGCGGCGAGTTTCACGGCGATGTATGCGCTCGCTCCCGTAAGCGCCAAGGCCATCCGGGAATTTCGTCAGGCCGTGCGCAAAATGCCGCACCCGGGCGGCGCCGTCAGCCTGTTGACCAGCGGGCCGGGCTGGCCGCCCGGTCGGCTGCGCCAGGCACTGCGCGCGGATCTGGCGCGCGCCCATGCGGTTCATTGCATGGCGGCCTATTTTCTGCCCCCTATAGCCATCCGCCACGCCTTGCGGCGGGTGCGGCGACGGGGCGGGGCGGTGCAGCTGCTGCTTGGGGCCCTGAGCGATGTGCCGGTGGCGCGTTATGCGGCTGAACATCTCTACGGGCGCATCCTGGCCGGCGGGGCGCAGTTGTTCGAATATCAGCCGCAGGTTCTGCACGCCAAGCTGCTGGTGATGGACGACACGGTATTTGTCGGCTCCTGCAACCTGGACCGGCGCAGCCTGAATATCAACTATGAGCTGCTGTTGCGGCTGGTTTGGCCGCAATTGGCCGCCCAGGCGCGGGAACTGTTTGCCGACGCGCTGCTGCACAGTCGCGCCGTGCCGGCGGCACAGTGGCAGGCGCGGCGGCACTGGTGGGAGCGCTGGCGCTCGCGCGCCGCGTACTGGCTGCTGACACGGGTCGACCCGTTGCTGGCGTGGCGCCGACTGCGGCCATTGACCTGAATCTCTCGATTGCACGTCGCATGGCGTGCAGGCCACTTTGACGGTATCTTGTCGCCCTGTTCGGCCAGCGTCTGGCCAGGGGAGATCTGACATGCGAGCGATTCGTGTAGTACTGATGGCTTCGGCGCTGGCGCTGTTGAGCGGCTGTGGTTACAACCGCATCCAGGGCCAGGATGAAACGGTGAAGGCCGCCTGGTCTGAAGTGATCAATCAGTATCAGCGGCGCGCCGATCTGGTGCCGAATCTGGTCGCGACCGTCAAGGGTTTCGCCGAGCAGGAAAAGAGCGTATTGCTCGGGGTCACCGAGGCGCGCGCCAAGGTGGGTACCATCCAGGCCACGCCCGAGCTGATCAATGACGCGGCGGCCTTCAAGAAATTCCAGGCCGCGCAGGGCGAACTCACCGCTGCGCTCAAGAGCCTGATCGCGGTCAGCGAGAACTATCCGCAGCTCAAGTCGGACCAGAATTTTCGCGATCTCCAGGCGCAGCTGGAGGGTACGGAAAACCGCATCACCGTGGCGCGCAATCGCTACATAGACGCGGTCAAGGAATACAACGTCACGATCCGCTCCTTCCCGAGCAATCTCACGGCGATGATCTTCAAGTACCAGATCAAGCCGAATTTCACCGTCGAAAACGAGGGCGCGATTGCCAAGCCGCCCACCGTCGACTTTGGCGCGGCGGCGCCTGCGGGTAAACCCGCCGGACAATAGTGCACGCAGCGCGCCAGCAGCGGGATCGCGCGGGCGCAGCGCGGCCGGTGGCCGTGTTGCCGCCGTTGCCGTGGTTGGTACTGCTGGCATGGTGCCTGTTGCAGCCTGCGCCGCTGCCGGCGCAAGCTTTGCAGCCGATCCCCAGACTCGAGGCGCGCGTCACTGATCTGACCGGCACGCTGACTGCGGGTGAGCAGGCCGACCTGGAACAAAAGCTGGCGGCCTTCGAGGCGCGCAAAGGAGCGCAGCTCGCCGTGCTGGTGGTTGCCAGTACCGCTCCCGAGGCGATCGAGCAGTATTCAATCCGCGTCGTTGAGGCCTGGAAGCTCGGGCGCGACAAGCCTGACGATGGGGTGTTGCTGTTGCTCGCCAAGGACGATCACACCCTGCGCATAGAGGTCGGTCGCGGCCTCGAAGGCGCGCTCACCGACGCCACCTCCAATCGCATCATCGAGGAGACGATCGTGCCCCTGCTCAAACAGGGCCAGTTCGCCGCCGGGATCAACGCCGGCGCCGCGCAGATCATGCAGGTCGTCGATGGCGAAGCGCTGCCGCCGCCCGATACCGGCTGGAAAGGAGGCCACGGTACTCTGTGGAATGCCCTGCCGGCGTTGTTCATCGGTTTTCTGGTGCTCTCCAGCATCCTGCGCGCGGTTTTCGGGCACGTAGGCGG
>JBAVRE010000057.1:0-3784 GCA_049694695.1 Steroidobacteraceae bacterium
CTTGGAAACGGCCGCTCGTGGCGTGCTGCGCGGACTGTGCAGCGGCGTTCGGGGCCGATCGCACAGTCCAGCCTCCCCGTGGCTCTTGTACCTGGCGCTCCATTTGTAGAAGGTTTGGCGAGAAAGCCCGAAATGCCGGCAAGTCTGGGCGACGTCTCTCGGTAGCTCATTGGCCTGTCGGATGATCTTCAAACGCCAGGCAACCACGCGGTTCTGTTCAGCTTTCGTCATGGTGCTCTCTCCGGGTAGGATGAGAGCCAGAATGTCACCTTAGTCTTGGGACTTCACAGGACAAAGTACCTGGCTCCCTGGAGAACGACCATGCGGAATTCCACGAGCATATTGGGAACCATGCTGCTCCTTGGGCTTGCTGCGAACCTGGCCAACGCCGCAGAGAGCAGGGCCGTACAGGCCATGGCGGGAATATTGACGAATATCCAGCATGTTCCCAGTGGTGCCGATAAGCAGGCGCTAACCCGGATCACGCAGGACAAGGCGACGACTGCGGACGAGCGAACCGTTGCCCAGGCGTTGATGAATGTCGAGCACACGGCAGCGGCTGCGGACAAGCCGCGCCTCGAGGCCATAGTAAATGATGAGAAAGCGTCGGGTTCCCTGAAAACGCTCGCCACGGTCATTCTCGGCCTGCATCACTTTCCGTCCGCTAGCGACAAAGACAAGCTGCGCGCCCTGACTCAGTAGTCAGCGGTCCGCTGGCGTCGCACCGAGCCCTGATGTTGTGGGGGCGCTGTGTGTTGCCGGACAAAGTCTGGCTGGACTATTGCCTAGGCAGCAATCGCGGCGCAACCAACGTGCGAGCTGACCTGGTATTTTCTCAAGCATGACTTGGCGCAACAGTCTTGCGGCGAGGCCTGTCAATGCGCAGGCTGCAGTGACCTGCATGACGCTGCGCTTGTAACGAATCAGTGCAACCGCCGCTGCGAGCGCGATTAGCGCTGACAGCCAGCCGAACCGCCCCGCGAGCAAAATGCATGCAGGAAGCGGCGCTCAACCAACTCCTGATGCATGATGGAAATCTGTCCAGCCGGGCCGCCGAAGCTGATGAAGCCGAGCTTGAGCCAAAAGCGGAAAGCTTCCCAGAAACTCACGGTTACCCGGGAATCTGACCGCGCTTTCTCAGTCGATGACACGGTCAGACCGGCTCCCTCATGCCAGCCGGCCGTAGAACAACTGCCTGGTCAACTCGCTGAGTTGCATGCCGCGATTCTCGCCATAGGTCAGCACTGCATTGATCCGGTCACGTACGCCGGCAACCCGTGTCACGCGGTGCAATGCCAGCCGGCCACGGAACAGGGAGAGTGTGCCCGGTGCCGGGTCGAGTCGAATCGGCGCGACCGATGCAACACCACGCAGGAAACGGGACACACCGTCGTGGTTCGGATCGTCGTGGCTCCGCAGGCCCGGGACATAGTCGAACTGGCCGCCGTCGAGAGCGTCCTGCAGCATGATGGTGACCGAGAACTCGCTGTTGTCGAAGTGCCAGCCGAGCTGGTCGCCGGGTGTGAACACGGCGATCTCGAGCGCATCGAGTGGATCTGCGCTGCGGAAGATTTCGCCTCGACCGAGCGCCGCAGCAACGAACGCAGTCATCTCCGGGGACTCGTACAGCACCCGCAATGGCAGGTTGGTTGGCAGCAGGTCGTAAGCGATGGCGCGCTTCGCCGAGTGCTGCACCATGGCGAGGGGATCGTCGACAGCGGCCTCGTCGGGGATCGGTTCGAAGTACACGTTGTGACCCTGGTCGCTCGCCCAGGCCCGATCCAGCAGCGACAGCGCCAGCTCGATCGCACGCCGGATCGCGCCGGGCAGCAGGAAACCAGCGAGTTCACAGACGCCAGTGCTGGCGAGCGAAGCGCGACACCGGGCGACCAGCTGCGCGCCTGGAGCGGTGCCGAGCTGGTGAATCGGGTAGCGGTCGAGGTCAACGATGTCGGTGAGCACGCAGGTACTTCCAGTCATGCGGCGAGTATGCGCGCAACGGCTTTCAGCCGAACAATGACCGCGATGCCTCAAAGTGCGTGTCGGCAACCTTGTCGAGGCCAGGGCGGGGCCGCAGGTAGCTGAAATACGCCACCCAGCGTTCCTGTTCGCTGGCGTTGGCGAGACCCCGGTGCAGGATCCGGTCGTCGAAGATCAGGCAATCTCCCGCTGACATGGCCTGCACGGTGGGTCGCACCACCGCTGTGTATTCATGCTGCCCGGTGCGACCCAGTACTGCCGGCGTAACCTCGGTCTCCGACTGGTACAGGAGAGTGTCCCGGTCCAGCCACGGCCTCGCCAGATGATTGGTCTTGAGGTGCGTGCCAGGCGCCACTTCGGTCGGGCCGGCCGCGAGCGGGATATCCGCGAGCGCCAGCAGCACGTTGACCGCATGCGCCGGCCGGTCTTCCGCAGCTTCGTGCGGGGAGTCGATGTGCCAGTGCTGCGCGGGCGAGCCTGGACGCGAGAACACGACCCCGCAGAACGACGGCCGCGCTTCAGGGCCTAGCACCGCCCGGACCAGCTCCAGCCAGGGCACTTCGGGGGCAGTGGAGCCCTGCGCGCCCCAGATCGGCATCAGGTCGGCCTCGCTCATGGGAACGTCAAACCGCCCGGGCGAGCGCTGCACAAGTTCGTGGTAGCCATTCCTGCTGCCGATGCCGATCGGTCTGCTGCCGAGTGCCGCCATCACGCGCGCTGCCCGGGCGCGCATCACTTCGTTGATCGTGCGCAGCAGCGCCGCATTGACGAGGCCGCGTGCCAGTGCGACGCCGTCCAGCGCGAACTGCCGGGGGCAAAGTTGTATGCTCATGGGTGGATTATATTCCGTGCTGGAGTCACCGCCATGATCAACACCTTGCCGACCGAGGCCCAGGCCCGCACCGATCTGGCCGCGGCGTTTCGCTGGGTGGCGCGCCTGAACTGGCATGAGTCGATCGCCAACCATTTCAGTGTCGTCGTATCGGAGGATGGCTGCAGATTCCTGCTGAATCCGAATGGGCGGCATTTCTCGCGCATCCGCGCCAGCGAATTGCTGTTGCTGGACGCGCGCGATGATTCCCAGCTGGAAGCCCCCAACGCACCGGATCCCACCGCCTGGCATCTGCATGCACAATTGCACCGGCATCTGCCACGCGCGCGTTGCATCCTGCATACGCACATGCCCCATGCGACGGCGCTCTGTTGCATCAAGGACTTCGAGTTTCTGATGCTGGATCAGAACGCCTGCCGCTACCACCGGCGCATCGCCTACGACCGCAACTACGACGGCATGGCGCTCAGTGCAGCGGAAGGCGCACGCGTGGCCGGTCTGCTCGGCGAGGACAAGAGCGTACTGATGATGGGTAATCATGGTGTGCTGGTGATCGGCGCCTCGGTGGCCGAGGCCTTCGACGATCTGTATTACCTGGAGCGCGCCGCGCAGGTGCAGATCCTGGCGCTCTCGACCGGGCGCGCGCCGGCCGTGATACCGGAAGCCATCGCGGCCAGGACCTGCGCGCAATGGTTCTCGTACCCCAGCGAATTTTCCCGGCTGCACTTCGATGCCTTGAAGGAAATCCTCGACGAGCAAGAACCGAGCTATCGGCAATAACGCTGAGCGTAGGCATGCCAGAGTAGAGGAAGCCTGAAACAGGTTCTGCTAACCTGCCGTATGTCCTCCTCCGCATCCCAACCAGCCGTGCTGACCCGCTCAAAATACTTAGCGCGTTTCAAGTGACTCACGTCGCAGCTGGCAGTGGCGCCAACGACGGCCCCGGCGGCTCGCCGCTGCGCTGGTGGGCAC
>JBAVRE010000058.1:0-5842 GCA_049694695.1 Steroidobacteraceae bacterium
CGGCACCACTGGCGATCGCCTTGATGGCGGCGTTGCCGCGCCAGGACATGCGCTGGGTCTCGAGCTTGTCCTTCAGCAGTGGCGCGAAATCGATGCCGGTCAAGTGCTCGTCGAAACTCAGTCGCGGTATGCGTCCGGAAGCATCGATGCTGATATCGCCAAGATACTGGCCACCATACATCTGTGCTTCCGAGGGAAATACGCGCAGGCGGCCACCGGCAGCATTCACGCCGATGCGCAGATTGCTGTACTGAACCCCGGCAAACACCGCCGCGCCGACGTTGAGTGTGCCGTGCGCGTTGAGGCTGCGCAGCAGCTCCACCGGCACCGCAATCGGCGCCGACGGCGCCGCAGCGCCTGAGCTCGATTTACCGCCACCACCAGCGCCCGCCCCGGCCGGCGCGGGCGGCAGATAACGATCCGCGTTGAGGCGATCGAGTTTCAGATCGAAGCTCAGGGCGTCGCGCGTCAGGTCGGAAATACCGGCGCGCCCGGTCACGCTCGAATCATCAAATTTCAGCCGCAGGCCGCTGAGCATCAGCGCCTTGCTGCTGGCCGAGAGATTGCCGCTGAAGCTCAGCCGGCTGAACATCGCCGCGTCGCGCGTCGTGGGCAACTCGACCCCCAGGTTATGCAGCAGCGCGCGGGTCGAGGTCTCGGCAAGTTCGATGGGGCCGGCGAACAGCGGCGCGTCGACAATGTGGACGCCCGTCAGGGCGCCGCGCAGCTGCGCGCCGGCAGCACGCACCTGCATGCCGGGCAGCTTCAGGGTCTGCGCCTTGAGATCGACTTCGATGCTCTCGAAATCCAGGTGCACTGGCAAACCCGCGGCGGGCAGTTCCGCGCCTTTGAGCTGCAGTTCAATACGCGGCGCCGCGAACTGATAACGGTCGGCGTCCAGATCGAGCGTCGTGCTGCTCTTGAGCTGCACCGCCGCCTGCAGCGACTTGCCCTGCAACAGGGTAAAGGCCAGCTGCAGATCAAAGGGTTTGCCAGACTCCAGCCGACCGGTGTCGAGATCCAGGGCACGCAGCGTCAGATCGGTGCCAGCGCCCTTGTCGCTGTATTGCAGGGTGCCGTTGCTGATCCGGAACTTCTCGACCGCCGCCGTTGAGAGCATGGAAGCAGTGCTGCCAGACGGCGGCTCCGGGGTCTTGTTCGCGCCCAGATCAGCCCAGTTGTTGTGACCGGCCGCGTCCACTGCCAGGCGGATGGTGGGGGAATCGAGGCGAACCTCACCGATTTCCAGCCGACGATGCAACAGCGGCATGACCTTCAGGCCAAGTTGTGCCCGCTCGATCTCCACCATTGCTGCAGCGCCAAAGCCGGGCGCATTGGCCAGCGAGGCGCGCCCGACCTCGATTGCCAGCCACGGAAACAACTTGAGCTTGAGATCGCCCGGCAGCAGCAGCTGGCGCCCGGTCTTTTCCAGCACAGCCTGCTGCAATCGGGCTTTGTGTGCATTGGGGTCAAAGAACACCAGCAGCAGCCCGGCAGCGACCAGCAACAACAATGCCAGAGCCAGCACACTGAACAGGGCAATTCGCAGCGCACGCATCGGGACCCTCCAGTCAGCAAGGTATAGATAGTACTACCCCGCCACCGGCGGGGCTTGTCAGCGCCAGCGGCGGAGGCGATGCTGCGCCCAGGCCCGGCCAGCAACGGCAATTGAAGGGGGCAAACCGTGCAAAAAATGACCTGGGCACTCGCGCTCGCCACCCTTGCGCTCGTGTCCGCGTGTGGCACCAACCCGGTTACGCACAAGCGCGAAATCCAGTTCGTCTCCGAGGCGGCGGAACTGCGCATCGGCGCGGAAAATTATGCACCGATGCGCCAGAGCGAAGGCGGCGATTTCCGCATTGACCCTGAATTGACCCCCTACGTGAACAGTGTCGGGCAGAAGCTGGCCGCCGTTTCCGATCGCCGCCTGCCCTATGAATTCGTGGTGCTCAACAGCTCGGTGCCCAACGCCTGGGCGCTGCCCGGCGGCAAGGTGGCTGTCAATCGCGGGCTGCTGACCGAGTTGCAGAGCGAAGCGGAACTGGCAGCGGTGCTCGGCCATGAAATTACCCATGCCGCAGCACGCCACGGCGCCAAAGCGCAGGAGCGCGGGACGCTGCTGCAGGTGGGCATGGTGGCCGCCCAGGTTGGCATGGCGAGCAGCAACCTGAGTGGCAACGCAGCCAATCTGGCTTTGCAGGGTGCGGGGCTGGGCGCGCAGCTGGTGCAGATGAAGTACGGGCGCGACCAGGAAAGTGAGGCCGACCACTACGGCATGGTCTACATGAAGCGCGCCGGCTTCGATCTTAGCGGCGCCGTCAGCCTGCAGGAAACCTTTGTGCGCATCGCCAGCGAAACGGGCAAGAATCAGAACTGGCTTGATGGCCTGTTTGCTTCGCACCCGCCCTCGATTGAACGCGTGGCGGAGAATCGCAAGACCCTGCAGGAGCTCGGTGGCGCCGGCGGCGAGCTCGGGGCCGAGCGTTACCAGGCGCAGGTCAAGCAGCTGCGCACGCTCAAGCCAGCGTATGACCGGCACGACGCGGCGCTGGCGGCAGCTGGCAAGAAAGATTTCGTCACGGCGCGCAGGCTGGCGGCCGAAGCCACCAGGATGCTGCCCGCCGAGGGGCGCTTTCCGCAACTGCAGGGCGATATCGAAATGGCGGAAAAGAAGCCGCGCGAGGCGCTGCCTTACTATGAAAAGGCAATGGCGCTGAGCCCCGATTATTTCGCCGCTTTTCTCGGCGCTGGCATCGCCACCTATAAACTTGGCGACAAGCCGCGTGCGCGTGAACTGCTGCAAAAAAGCGCCGAGCTGCTGCCGACCGCGCCGGCGGCATACTACCTTGGCCATCTGTCGCGTGATGGTGGCGATCGCGCCAAGGCACTTGAGTATTTCAGAGCGGCCAGCGGCGCCGGCGGCGAGCTGGGCAAACAGGCCGAAGCGGAATATCTGGCGCTCGACCTGCCACAGAACCCAGGCAACTATGTGGCGATTGGCGCGCAGTTCGATCCCGGCGGGCGCGCCATGATTACCGTGCAAAACCGTGCTCCGGTAGCCATCGAGGGCATCGAAATCACGCCCGTCATGATTGATGACACTGGCCAGATCGTGCAGCAGGGCACGCGTCGAACCCTGCCCCTGAAGCTGCAGGCTGGCGAGGCAGCGAGCATCGATGCCGGCCTGGGCACGTTCAACAGCGTGCAGGCCAGGCATCTGCGCATTCGCGTCGATGCGGCGCGTGCTTTGGCCGCGCCAGCGGCGCCCGGCGCGGGCTCCTGAGTTCGAGGTCACCTGAATCATGGCTGCAGTAACCGTCAGGCATTTTCGGCAGGTCGCGGTATGGCCGGTGCAGCTCATGCCGGTGCGACCCGGCCAGCAGGTGCAGCGGCACTGGGAATTGCTTGACGCTCAGGCCGGCGCGTGGCGACGCCTGCCCGAGGTCTTCGATGCGACCAGTGGGGTGTTTCGCGAGCGTCATTACAAGGAGTTCGTGACATTTCTGCCGTACGTGCAACGCTTTCTGTACGGCTCGGCGGCCGGACAGGAATCGGCCACGCAGCCTGGTACACGCAGTATTCATGTCTATGAGCGCACCGATGTGCGCAGCGTGCGCGTCACGCTCGAACGCGGCGCGGTGCCGCTCACGCTGGCCGTGGATCGGGTCGAGTTGCTGTTCTTTCTCGATGCCGATATCGCGCTGCTGCTGTTTGAGATGCACGCTGAAGACCTGCCGTTCGAGCTGGCCCAGGATGTGCTGTTCCGCTTTGCCCGCGCCTACCCCGGCTTCTGGGATGAACAGGGCGACGGCGGCAACTGCCCCTGGCTGGTGGAACTGTGCGCCGGCGACGGTGGCGTACTGGCAAGCTCCAACTACGCTGACAGCGCCCGCTACCTCGATTTTGTCGCCCGCCATCGGGTCGCCGCAATCGCCGCGCACTGGGAATTCCTGCTGCAGCCGCTGATGCTCGAGCGGCCGGGTGCCAGCGCCAGGCTGCGCTACCGCCAGCTCGAGTACTATCGCATGCCGCTCATGGCTTACCTGGCCTGCGATGATCCGCACCAGCTGACGCGCGCGCAATTTGTGCGTCTCGGCCTGGTAACCGGCCCCGGCGGCGCCGACGACCTGCCTTACTCAGCCGCCACCCTGTACGACTTCGAGCGCCAGTACTGCATTGACACCTTCTGGGGCCGGAGCGGCGGCAACGCCCGCGCCGACACCCGCATCATCGTCGCCGAGGCCGCCATGGTGTTCGTCGGCAGTCACGGCGACCGCTTTTTTTCCGGCAGCGAAACCGGCCTGCTGGCGCAGTTTCGCGCTCAGTACCTGTGGCTGTTCCTGATCGCGCACTTTCACAAGGCGGCCCTGCTGTCGATGTCGGACGAACTGGCCGTCGCCATGAATCGCCTGACGGTGGGCGAGCCCGATTCGGTGCGCGCCTTCAAGCGCACCATTCGCCAGATGATGGAAGTGTTCCTGCGCTTCACCCATCGCTACTGGTTTCACGAGATCTCCAATCAGGGCGTGGCACGTGATGTGTTCGCGCGCCTGCGCCGCCAGCTAAGCACCGATGACCTGCACCAGGAAGTGCGCAGCGAAGTCCTCGACATGAACAACTATCTGGACTCCGACGCCTTTCGCCGCCAGGCCAGTACGGTGCTGCGACTCACCGTGGTGACGATCTTCGGCCTGATCGGCACGGTCGCCACTGGCGTGCTGGGCATGAACCTGCTCAATGAAAGCGATGCCAGCCTGGGGCGCCGCGCGCTGATCTTTGTCCTGACCGTCGGCCTGACCCTGGCGGTCACTGCCTTTACGATCACGCGCTCCAAGGCGCTGGCCGACTTTCTCGATGCCATGTCGGACGAGCGCGTCGGTTGGCGCGGCAAGTGGGCGAGCCTGCGCCGCGCCCTGCTGCCGCGCCGCGAGCGTCAGCCGCCCAGGTAATCGCGCTTGACCAGCTCCAGCCCGTTGTGCCGCAGGATGGCGTACACCATCGTGTAGTGAAAATAGAAGTTCGGCATTGCGACATTCAGCAGATAGACCAGGCCGGTGAATTCCATTTCCTGGGGACCAAATTTCAGCTTGATCTGCCTGGCTTCCGTGCCATCGATCTGCGCTGCGCTGTAGCCCGCCATGGACTTGCGGGTTTTTTCGATGCGCGCCAGCAATTCGGCAAAGGTGGTTTCATTGTCTTCGAATTTTGGCGGCTCCATGCCGGCCAGCCGGGCCGGTGCGCCCTTGGCGAAATCACAGGCGATCTGCACCTGCCTGGCCAGCGCAAACATGTCGGGCGCGAGCCGCGCATTGATCAGCACTGAGGGATCGATCTTGCGGGTCTCGGCCCAGACGGCCGCCTTTGACAGAATGGTCGACAGGTTGCCCAGCAACTTGTCGAGCACCGGCACCGAGGCCTGATACATCGAAATGGGCATGGAAATCTCCTGGGGGTTTCGCGGGCCGCAACCATAGAATAGGGCGATGGAGATATACAAGGAGTTCCGCATCGAAGCGGCCCACCGCCTGCCCAGGGTGCCGGCCGGACACAAGTGCGCCCGGCTCCACGGCCATTCGTTTCGCATCGGTGTTTACTTGCAGGGCGCCGTGGGCGCACAGAGCGGCTGGGTCTGTGATTTTGCCGATATCAGCGCGGCCATGAGCCCCATCCATGAGCAGCTCGACCATCGCTATCTGAACGATATCGAAGGCCTTGAGAACCCCACCAGCGAAGTGCTGGCCATGTGGGTATGGGAGCGGCTGCGGCCGCAGTTGCCCGCGCTGGCGCGCATTGTCATACACGAGACCTGCACCAGTGGCTGTGAATACCGTGGCAGCTGAAC
>JBAVRE010000059.1:0-9510 GCA_049694695.1 Steroidobacteraceae bacterium
CACCTGGGGCTCCCCATCATGAAACGCCTGACAATCTTCGCGTACGGCATCATTTGCTACGTAGTGTTATTGGCAACGTTCCTCTACGCAATCGGATTCATTGACAATCTATGGGTCCCAAAATCGATGGACGCGTCGCGACAGGTGCCAATCGCCACGGCGCTTTCCATTGACCTGGCTCTGCTGGCGCTGTTCGCAATCCAGCACAGCGTGATGGCACGCCCGGCGTTCAAGCGCTGGTGGACGCGCGTCGTACCGCAGCCCGCCGAGCGAAGCACCTATGTGCTGTTCTCGAGCCTTGCGCTAATTGCCTTGTTCGTCTACTGGCAGCCGCT
This sequence comes from Steroidobacteraceae bacterium, assembly GCA_049694695.1. Classification (GTDB taxonomy): domain Bacteria; phylum Pseudomonadota; class Gammaproteobacteria; order Steroidobacterales; family Steroidobacteraceae; genus FEN-1191. The sequence goes on from JBAVRE010000059.1 coordinate 336, forward strand.
TGGCGGGCTAATCTGGGCAGTCGAACCTGGGGGCGCTGAGGCTGTGCTGTATGGCGCATATGCGTTCGGCTGGGGACTGCTGCTGCTTTGTACGTTCCTAATCGACCATTTCGATCTGTTTGGGCTGCGCCAGGTGTGGCTGCAGCTAATTAGAAAGCCCTATCGGCCGGTCGAATTCCGCACGCCGTGGTTGTACCGGCAGGTGCGCCATCCGCTTTATGTTGGGTGGCTTTTCATCTTCTGGTCCACACCGAAGATGACGGTAACGCACCTCGTGTTTGCCGTCGCGACGACCGCGTATATCCTCATTGCGATACAGTTCGAGGAGCGCGATTTGATGACCGCACATCCCGAGTACGAAGGCTATCGCCAGCGCGTGCCGATGCTGGTGCCATTCTTGAAGCGGCGAATCATAGCGCTGGCTGGCTTGGGGCTTGACCGCTAAGCGTACTTTTTTGATGACACAAGTGTCCACGGCGTCTGGGTCGCTGGTGCCCACCGTCGAGACCAACCCAGCGGCCGCTTTGTTGCTGTAATTGCGCCAACTCGAATGTCTGGAATTGGCCGATTGTGAAATTGAATGACCGGTACCAGAGGCCACTGCAGGCATCGCAGGCGCTAACAAGCGGGTCGCCAAAGGCGGACTCAGACTCCTCCGGGGGTACGCTCGATGGTAGCGCGAACTTCTTAATTGATGAGAGCGTGGGAGGCGTGTGGGCTCAGAGGCAGGCCCGCCCTTCGCTGCTATCGTGGAGCGACGGCGGGCCTGCCTCTGAGGCCGCGCGCCTCCCAGGCACCCATCGACACAAACTCTAACTCTTGGCTTCGTCCATAAGCTGCGCCACACGCCGCAGCGCCAGCTGATACCCCTGCGTCCCGCATCCGACAATGACCCCTGAGGCCACGCCCGAGACGTGCGAGTGATGCCGGAACTCCTCGCGCTTGTGGATGTTGGAGATATGCACTTCGACGATGGGCATGGCACAGGCGGCGAGGGCATCCGCAATACCGATCGAAGTATGTGACAGCGACGCCGGGTTGATGACAATGCCGCCGGCGCGTTCGCGCGCCTGCTGGATCCAGTCGATGAGCTGGTGCTCGGCGTTGCTCTGGTGGCATTCAAGCTGCAGGAGCAACTCTTCGGCCAGGCGCCGGCAGTCAGCTTCAACGTCGGCCAGGGTCTGGCGGCCGTAGATATGCGGCTCGCGCTTGCCGAGGAGATTCAGGTTTGGGCCGTTGAGCAGATAGACGATGCGGCTCATTGCGTGGATTCTCCGGATGAATCCCGAATAAGAGCCAATTCAGGCGGGTCTGTCAATGCGTCAGCGGGCAGCCATCGCTTCGCAGTTGGCGCCAGGCACCAGGCTCGCGACGGCCTGGCAGGCATTGACGGCCCGGCTGGGGCCGCTCGCAGTGTCGCGCGAGTCGCTGGCCGTATCGAGCAGGTGATGCAGATGGCTGGTGTCGAGCCTGGCGTTGCGTGCCAGCAGCAGGGCGGCGATGCCGCTGATTTCGCCGGTTGAAATCGAACTGCCCGAGGAAAAATCGTACTCGCCACCGGGGGCCAGCGTCAGAACGTCACGGCCGGGAGCCTGGAGCAGGTTGGCGGCGACGTTTCGATCCTCAGAGCGTGCGACGCCCAGCACCTGCGTCAGGCCGCCGGGAAACGATGGTGTGAGTGCACCAGGCCCGACGATCACAATGCTCTTGCGTATCGCCTGTTCGGCGAGCGCAGCCAGCAGCGGGTCGGGTGGCCCGGTGAGGCTCAGATTGATGATCTGCGCCTTCATCTCCACGGCACTGGCCAGGGCCTGCGCCAGCGTAAAGGAATTGCAGTGCGCCTCATCGCGCCCCGGCTGCAGCTCCCAGCAGGCTTTCAGCGCCAGCAGCTGCGCCTCGGGCGCGACGCCGACTATGCCGGCGCCGTTGCCGGCATTGGCAGCGATAACGCCCGCCACCGCCGTGCCGTGACGATCACGCTGGAATTGCACTGTGTCGCCGTCGACGAAATTGCGCTGCGCCAGTACGCGGCCGCGCAGATCAGGGTGGCTGGTATCCAGCCCGGTATCGATCAGCGCAATGCGCACGCCGCGGCCGGTAGAAAGGCGGTGCGCGGCCGCTATGGACATGCGCTCATTGCCGGGTTGCACGCTGGCGTAAGGGTCAGCAGTCGTCGCGGCCCGGACAGCGCCTTGCAGCGTATAAGACCGCAGCGGTTCGGCCAGAGCCACGCGGCCATCCTGCTGCAGCTGCGTCAGCAACTCGGTCCGCGTGGCATCGTCCGGGATCGCAAACACAGCACATTGCAGGTGCAGCAGCGTGATGGGCCAGGCCGCCACGGAGCGCAGGTGATACTGATTTGCCACCGTGCGCAGCGCGCGGCGCGCGCTATCACTGACGACATAGTTGCTGCCGGCGACGTAGCCGCGCCCTGTGCCACCGGAGCGGATATTGGCAGTGGCGGGATCGTTGATGACCGCCAGAACGATGAAGCGCGCGTCGTCAATACGCGAGGCGGCGGCGAGCGAGTCTTCCTGCGGCGCTCCGGGTGTCGCGCAACCGTACAGCAGCACAGCGGCCGCAAGTGCTGGCGCCAGCCACCGACTATCGGGCCTGGGGGGCATAGGTGTCGTGAGAGCTCAATTCGGCAAAACGCACTCGCGGATCGGCGCGCAGCCGCGGCAATGCGGCCTGGGCCGCCTCGCGGGTATCCGTCTCGGCGTTGATCAGTGTGTATACGCCCGCGGAATTTGGGCCTGCAGCGACCAGCAGGCCGGTAGTGGCGAGAATGCCCTTCAGGTCGGCGACCCGCATCTGATCGGCGAAAATGACTTTGATCTCATAGCGGGCGCTGGGCGGCGCGCTCGGTGTGCTCACCGTGTGGTAGTCCGCGGCAACAGGGCGATGCTGCCATTGCCACAATGCTCCGCCGAGCAAGACAATAGCGGCAGCCTGTACTGCCACCAGGCCCTTCAGCCAGCCATGGGCGCGCGCGCCGCGCGGCGTCCCGATTGGCGAGCCTGCCGGCGCCGTGGCCGCGTGCGGTTTATCGATATTGGCGTCGGATTCAATCTGCTGCCAGAGACGATTGAACGAGGCCTGCGGCGCGAACTCGATTACCGGCTGCGAAGCGACGGCATCGCGAATGCGGCGCTGGGCTCGCTGCTCGGCACGACAGTGCGCGCAGCCCTCGAGGTGAGCAAGCAGCCAGTCCAGATCTTCGCCGCCGAGGCGACCGATTACCTGCCAGGTCAGCAGTTCGGCAGCGCGCTTATGCTCGCTCATGGCGTGGACTCAGCGCCGGCCAGCCCCGGCAGGGCAGTCCGCAATTTCTCGCGGGCGTGGAACAAGCGGGTTTTTACGGTATTGATGGGGCAATCCATGATCAAGGCAATTTCCTCACAGGAGTGGCCATAGCCGTAGGCAAATTCGATCACCAGGCGTTGGTCGGTCGGCAGCTGCTGCATTGCCAGCAGAATCCACTCACCCAGCTCCGCCTCGCCCAGTTCGTCGGGCGCCACCAGTGGCTCGTTTTCAATCGGTACCGTGTCGTGCACCTGGTTGGCGCGGCTGCGCAGTGTCTTGAGCGCGCGCCGGTAGGCGATGCCCATGACCCAGGTGGAGACCCGCGAATCACCACGGAACTCGCCGGCCTTGCGCCACACGACCATGAGCGTGTCGTTGATGATCTCCTCGGCCAGCTCATAGCGGCGCGTGATCCGCATCAGGAATCGGGCCAGGCGACGGTGGTAGATGATGTACAGCTCGCGAAAGGCCTCGCGATCGCGTGCCGCAACCCTGGCGAGCAGGCGGCGATCGCCGTCTTCACGGAGCTGTTGCTGCTGGCTGATGGGCGCTGTCATGGTGATGATATTGGGCCTTTCAACGGTAAGTACCCAGGATGGGGGCCACGGTTCAAAGGGTCTCAGAAGCTCCAGGCGGCCGACAGGGTGAGCGGTCCACCGGCCTCGCCCTGGCTGTACCAGCGATGGCTGGCGCCCTGCACAGCAATCCAGGCCAGCTCCGCCCGCCATTTGCCATAATGCCAGCCCAGGGCTGCGCTACCGTAGGTATAGGAGGCGTATTCAACGCCTACCGGGTCGTAGAAACCCACCCCGGCCAGGGCTTCCAGGTGCGTGCTCAACCCCCGACGCGCCGCGAGTTCGAGGTTCAGGACGTGCCGGTTGGACGCTAGCTGGTTACCGTAGCTGGTGAAAAAATTAACGCGTGGCGACCAGCTCGCGGTGGCATAGAGCTGATCGCGCCACGCCAGCGACACGGCCAGTTCGTCGTAGTCGTAGCTGATCGGGCGCGGGTCATCCGGATAGCTGTAATGCGTGGCGCTCAATGCCAGATCGAGATCTGCGTTCACGGCGTGTCGCCACTGCAGATAGGCGTCGAACTCCAGCGTGTGTTGTCCTGGCCGCAACTGCAGCTGCGAACCCCAGACTCCCGCTGACCAGCCGTGGGCGAAGCGCAGCTGCACATCGCCCTGAAGCGCCAGTTCACCCTGGTTCTGCGAGACGCCGCGCAGCACGTAATCGCTGGCGGCGGCGATGGAACCCTGCACGCTGGCGGCGCCGGTAGTCAATGAATGACAAAGCAGCAACACTGCCGCGGCGCCCGACAGACGCCAGCGCTTGTCCAAAATTTCACTGTTGCCATTCATGCCAGGGCCGATTGTATAGAACCATCCGCGCGCTGCCACCGTATGCTGCGTTGAACTTTCGCGCTGCGCCGCCGTACCTACTCGCATACCGATTGCACGAGTAGCTGCTTGACTTCGAATCCCGTCCCGACATGGTGTCTGCTTGTCCTGATGACGGCAGGACTCGTGGGTTGTTCCGGAAATGGCCAGGGCCTGGACCAGGGCGGGCGGCCACTGACGTCCGGCGGCACGGGCGGTGGCGTGCTGACTGCAGACTTCGATTCCATTCAGCGCAACGTATTCACACCGATCTGTACCACCTGCCACGCCGGCAGCAATGCACCGCAAGGCCTGCACCTCGATGCGGCCAACAGCTACAGCCAGCTCGTGGGCGTGGCCAGCGTGGAAGTACCGGCGTTGCTGCGGGTGAAGCCCGGCGATCCGGGCAGCAGCTACATAGTGCAGAAACTCGAAGGGCACGCCGCGGTCGGCGCGCAGATGCCCTTCGGCGGTCCGCCGCTCCCCACGGCCACCATCGCCGTGATCCGTCAGTGGATCAGCGATGGCGCACTACCCAGTTCAGTCGCCGCCGGGATCGGCACGCGCTTCGCGGCCCTGTCCGTGGTGCCTGCCGCCGGCGACCTGCTGGACACGCCGCCGGCGCGCATCGTCATCGCCTTCAGCCAGGAGCTCGACCAGACACAGATCGATGCGAGTTCCGTGCATCTGGAGGCCACGCCGAGCGACGAGCGTGGACCGGTCGAGATCCTGCCGGCCTCCGCCTCCGTGCCAGTCGGCAATCCGCGCACCCTGATAGTACAGCCAGCTGCTGCGCTCACGGGTGGCCGCCACTACCGGGTCGTGGTTGGCGGCGTCACACGCAGCGCACTATCGAGCGTCGGCGGCGATCGGCTCTTGGGCGCGGCCATCGATGACGGTGGCGTAACGGTCCTCACCGAGTTCGACGTGGCGGTGGCGCCATGAAGCGTGGCTGCGCAACGCTGGCGTTGCTGGCGGTCGCAGCTGCCGGCCTGATCGCGCCGCTGGCGGCAGTCGCCGAGCCCTACCTCGCAATTCAAAACGGCTACCAATGTGTTGCCTGCCACGTCAATCCCACCGGCGGCGGCCTGCGCAACGACTTTGGCGTCATCTTTTCCCAGAACGTGCTGCCTGCCCGCACACTGCCGGCGAGCTTTCCCACCTGGAGCGGCAAGCTCGCCGGCTTCTTGCGCGCCGGTCTGGACGCGCGCGCCAGCTGGACCCGCACCCAGGTGCCCCACAATCCGATTCAGGAGCAGCGGCAGCTTGACCAGCTGCGCTTGTACGCGGATATCGCGCTCATTCCAGAGCGGCTCGGCATCTATCTCGATGAACAGCTCGCCCCGGGTCGATCCCGGGAATTCGAGGGCTATATACGCCTGAACAATGCGTCGCACGGCTGGTACCTCAAGGGCGGCAAATTCTACCTGCCATTCGGCTTTCGCCTGCAGGACCAGACGGCCTTCGTGCGCGTGCTGAGCGGCATCAGCATGACTACGCCGGACACCGGGGTTGAGCTCGGATTCGAGCGCGCCAACTGGTCGGCGCAGTTGGCCTATTCGAATGACATCGGCAATGCCAGCGCCGCTTCGCGCCATCAGATCACCGGACAGTTCGTCTGGGCGCAGGCCGGTTACCGGCTCGGCGCCGCAGCCTCCGTCACCAGCACCAGTAGCGGCAACCGGCGCCTCGGCGGCCTGTTTGCCGGGCTCCGTACCGGACCAGTCGCCTGGCTGGGCGAGCTCGATCTGGTTCGTGATGATGGATTTTCCGACGGCGCGCGTACGATGCTGGCCGCGCTCGGCGAGCTCGACTGGGCGCTGCACCGCGGTCAGAACCTCAAGTTCACGGCGGAATACCAGGACCCGGACCGCGCCGTTCCGGAGGACCAGTTCACGCGCTGGAGTGCGCTGTACGAAATCACGCCGCTGCCATTCGTGCAGCTGCGCGCCGGCTTGCGACGCTACCGCGGCATTCCTCAGAACGACTCGCAGAATCGCCAGGCCGTGTTCGTCGAGCTGCACGCGTACATGTAATCGAGCCCGCTATATGAACTCGCGCTGCGGCCGCTGGTACTTACTCGTTACAGCAAGGCAAACGTTGGGGAGATCACAGATGAATACCGTGCGCTGCATGCGAAGAAAATCAATGGCCATGGCCGCTGCTTGCGCCCTGGTGCTGGCTGCCTGCGGTGGCGGCGGCTACGGCGGCGGTGGCAGCATGTCGCCACCGCCACCGACCCTGACGATTTCGGTCGCACCGGGCAGCATTGTGCTTGGACAGAGTGCAACGGTGACCTGGTCCTCCAGTTCCGGCTCTTCGTGCACTGCAAGTGACGCCTGGTCGGGCACCGTAGCGGCTTCCGGCAGCAGTGTCGTGACTCCAACCGCATTGGGCACTGCGACTTACACCCTGACTTGCGCGGGTGGCGGGGCCTACGGCGGGAACGTGGCGAAGTCCACGGCCCTGACCGTCACTGCACCGAGTGCGTTTTCGGCTACCAAACTGGTCGCCGACACGGCGGGTGTGGGTGCAGTAACGACCGATGCCAACCTCGTCAACGCATGGGGCATCGCCTTCGGGCCGACCTCGCCTTCGTGGGTAGCGAACAACCACAGCGAAACCTCCACGCTCTACGACGGCAACGGCGCCGCAAAGACGCTGGTGGTGAGTTTCCCCAGCAGTCCTGGCACATCGTTTGACCCGACCGGCATCGTCTTCAATGGCTCGAGCGATTTCGTCATAAGCTCGGGCGCAAGCTCCGGCGCTGCGCGCTTCATCTTCGTCGGCGAAGGCGGGATGCTGGCCGGCTGGTCCTCGAGCGCCGATCCGAGCAATGCGATCACTGTTTATACCGCGGCTGACGGCGCCGTATACAAGGGTCTCGCCATTGCCAGCAACGGCGGCGGCAACTTTCTATATGCGACGGATTTTCATAATGGCAAGGTCGATGTCTTCGACGCGAGCTTTGCCAGGCAGACGCCCTCGGGCACCAGCTTCACGTTCAGTGATCCGAATCTGCCGGCCGGCTACGCACCCTTCGGCATCCAGGCGCTCAAGACCGGAGCCGCCGGCGCGACACAGATCTATGTCAGTTATGCGAAGCAGGACACGCCCCCGAGCAACGACAACGTTAATGGCGCCGGGCTTGGGCTCGTCGACATCTATGACACGAACGGCCAGTTCATCAGGCAGTTGGTCCCGACCGGGGGCCGGCTCAACGCTCCATGGGGTATCGCGCTGGCGCCAGCGAATTTCGGCACGCTGAGCAACGCACTGCTGGTCGGCAATTTTGGCGACGGCAAAATCAATGGCTTTGATGTGGCGAGCGGCGCTTACCTCGGCACGGTTGCCGACTCCACGGGCGCTGCCTTTGCGGTGCCGGGCCTGTGGGCAATCGTCTTCGGCAACGATGCCGTCAACCAGCCGCGCGACACGCTCTTTTACGCAGCGGGTACCAACAACGAAGTAAATGGGGAGTATGGCCGCATCGACCTCGGCGCCTCGCCGCCGGTTCTGGGCGCAGCGCCTGTGCTCGCGGTAACGGCGCCGGCGGCCGGCAGCGTCTCGGGCACGGTGACGGTCACGGCGACCGCCACGGATGCGATTGCGATCGCCAGGGTCGAGCTGTTTGCCAACGGCGCTTCGCTCACCGTCTGCACGGCGTCGCCTTGCTCAGTCAGCTGGGATACCACCACGGTCGCCAACGGCAGTTTCTCGCTTACCGCAGTGGCCAGTGACGCCAATCGCAACGTGGCCACTTCCGCAGCCGTGGCCGTGACGGTGGCCAATGTCGCCCCCGCAGCCGCTACTCTCAGCCAGCTGCAGACCTCGATCTTTACGCCGATCTGCTCCGGTTGTCACACCGGTATCGCCAGCGCAACGGCGAACGGGCTTCCGGGCAACATGAATCTGACCGCCGGCAATGCCTTCGCGGCATTGGTAGACGTCTCGAGCATCGAAAAGCCGACCCTGAAGCGTGTCAACCCTGGCGATGCGGCTAACAGCTACATCATCCATAAGCTCGAGGGCGCTGCAGGCATCGTCGGAGTGCGGATGCCGGCCAACGGGCCGCCTTACCTCGATCAGGCGACGATCGATCAGGTGAAGTCGTTGATCAACGCGGGCGCGCTGAATAATTGAGCGCGTGGTGTGGGGCGCGTGGGGCATGGCACCACCGCGTGAGCCGGCAACCATGCCCGCCGTCGCTCCACGATAGCAGCGAAGGGCGGGCATGGTCGCCGACTCCCACGTCGGCGCCCCGCCCCACGCGTCGCGCTTCGCGCTCGCAAGTATCCACCGCCGCGATGGGGCCAGGAATGCGCTAGGGCGCGCCTAGCCGCGCGATGCGACGTCGTCAGTCCCCGTGCTTATCGTGGGTATGTCCTACCCCACGTCCGGTGTGAAGCAACGTGATGCGTTTGCGAGAGGGGTGAGGGGCATGAGGTGCCCGCCCAAAGCGAATATCGTGGAGCGACGGCGGGCACC
>JBAVRE010000060.1:0-4982 GCA_049694695.1 Steroidobacteraceae bacterium
GCCTCGAGCCGGCCGCCCGACTGCGCGGCGGCGCGATTCTGTTCGCGCACGACGAGCCGCTGGCAGGTCATGGCCGCGGCTACATCACCTCGGTGACCTGGTCGACCGAGCGCCAGCAATACATCGCCCTGGGCCTCTACCAGGGCGGCCTGCAGCACCTGGGCGAGACGGTCGTGTGCGCCTACCCGCTCAAGGGAGAAACAGTGCGCGCGCGGATCGCCGCGCCACTGTTCCTCGATCCCGAAGGAGTGCGGTTGCGTGTTTAAGCGTCACTCGCCGCTGGATGAGTCCATCGCAGCCGGCGGCCGTGCCGGGAGCACCGGCGGCAGGGCCTTGCGCCTCGGCGTGCTCCACGACTGGCAGCTCGTGCAGATCGGCGCCCTCGGGCGCGCCACTGCGCCGCTCGACGCGGCGCTCGGCAGCGTGCTCGGCACCCCGCTGCCGACCTCGACTTCACTGGTGCAGCGTGCTGGCGCGCACCGGCTGTATCGCATCGCCGCCGACCAGTACTGGATCGTTACGCCGGATGCCGCGCTGTGGGCTAAAATCAACGCGGCGGTACCAGCCACTGCCGGCAGTGTCACGCGCCTTTCGGACGCGCGCGTCCGCATCTCCGTGGAGGGGCCCGCCGCGACCGCACTGCTCGGCAAGCTCGTGTCGGTGGATCTGCGGCCGCGGGCCTTTCCGGTCGGGAGTTTCGCGCAGACCGGTCTGCACCATGTCGGCGTGCTGCTCGAACGGCTCGGGCCAGAGCATTTTGAGATTTTCGCATTACGCACTTACGCGGCATCGAGCTGGGACTGGTTGACCGATGCCGCCCTGCCCTACGGATACGAGGTATTTTCAGCATGAAATCACACACCCGGGTTGCGGTCATCGGCGGCGGCGTCGTTGGCTGCAGCGTGCTCTACCATCTGACCAAGGCCGGCTGGAAGGACGTGGTGCTGCTGGAACGCGACCAGCTGACATCCGGCTCAACCTGGCACGCGGCCGGGGGCTTTCACACGCTGAATGGCGATCCGAACGTCGCCAAACTGCAGGGCTACACGATCTCGCTCTACGATGAGCTCGAAAAGATCTCGGGCCAGTCCTGCGGCCTGCACCGTTCCGGCGGCCTGCTGCTCGCCGACACGCCGGAGCGCATGGAATGGCTCAAGATGGCGCACGCCCGCGCCCGTTATCTCGGACTCGAAACCGCACTGCTCTCCCCGCGCGAGGCCAAGGAACTGCTGCCGCTGATCGAAGAGAAATATTTTGTCGGCGCGATGCTGGATGCCGCTGACGGCAACCTCGATCCCTACGGCACGACGCACGCCTACGCAAAATCCGCCAAGCTCGGCGGCGCGGAAATCTACATACAGACGCGGGTGACTGCGCTGATGCGGCGGCCGGATGGCAGCTGGGATGTGCACACCAACCAGGGCACGATCAACGCCGAGCACGTCGTCAACGCGGGCGGACTGTGGGCGCGCGAAGTCGGTCGCATGGTCGGCATCGAGCTGCCGGTACTGGCGATGGAGCATATGTACCTGGTAACCGACGAGATTCCGGAAGTGGTGGCCTACAACCGCACGCACGGCCGCGAACTCCCGCACGCCATCGACTTCAAGGCCGAGATCTACATGCGCCAGGAGCGCAATGGCCTGGTGCTGGGCACCTACGAGCAGGCCTGCGTACCCTGGCAACCACGCGAGACGCCGTGGGATTTCGGCACCGAGCTGCTGCCGCCCGATCTCGAGCGCATCGCCCCGTCGCTGGAAATTGGTTACCAGCACTTTCCGGCGATGGAGCGCGCCGGCATCAAGCGCGTGGTCAACGGGCCGTTTACCTTTTCACCTGATGGCAATCCGCTGGTGGGTCCGGTGCAGGGCGTACCCGGGTTCTGGTGCGCCTGCGCCGTGATGGCCGGTTTCAGCCAGGGCGGCGGCGTCGGGCTCGCGCTATCGCAATGGATGGTCAACGGCGACCCGGGCTTCGACGTCTGGGCGATGGATGTCGCACGCTTCGGCGAGTGGGCGACGCGCCGTTACACCAATGAGAAAGTGCGCGAAAACTATTCGCGCCGCTTCTCGATTCGCTTTCCGAACGAGGAGCTGCCGGCCGCGCGCCCGCAGCAGACGACGGCGCTCTACGACGTCATGCTCGCGCAGGGAGCCGTCATGGGCGACAGCTGGGGTCTGGAGACGCCGCTCTGGTTCGCGCCGCGCGGCGTCGCGGCCGTCGATAAGGTTTCGTTCCACCGCTCGAACGACTTCCCGCACGTCAAGGCAGAGTGCCTCGGCGTGCGCAACGGCGTCGGCGTCACTGAAATTGCCAACTTCGCCAAGTATGAGTTCACGGGTGCGGGGAGCGAGGTTTACCTGGCGCGCCTGATGACCAATCGCATGCCGAAAACAGGACGACTGATCCTGACGCCGATGCTCAATGAGGCCGGCAAGCTGATCGGCGATTTCACCATTGCCAGGGCCGACCCGGAACGCTTCCTGATGTGGGGCTCGTCACAGGCGCAGATCTATCACCTGCGCTGGTTCGAAGCACAGCTGCCGAAGGATGGTTCGGTGCGCATTCGCCGCTACGACATGGGGCTGGTCGGATTGTCGATCGCCGGTCCGCGCTCGCGCGAGCTGCTTGCGTTGCTGTGCGACGAAGATGTGAGCGGCGCTGCGTTCCGGTTCATGGACCATCGGGCCATGGATATTGCCAATGTCCCGGCGATGATCAACCGTGTGACCTACACCGGCGATCTGGGCTATGAAATCTGGGTCGCACCTGAATACCAGCGCCGCCTGTACCTGGCGATCATGGCCGCGGGCCAAAACCTCGGCATCGTCAACTTCGGCATGCGCGCGCTGCTCGGCCTGCGGCTCGAGAAGAACTTTCCGACCTGGTATCGCGAACTGCGCCCGATCTACGGCGTCATCGAGGCGGGGCTCGAGCGTTTCGTCGACTTCAAGAAACCTGAGTTCATCGGGCGTGCCGCGGCACTGCGCGAGCAAGCCAGCGGCGGCACACTGCGGCGCGTCAGCTTCGTGGTGGCGGCCGCCGATGCCGACGTGCTGGGCGATGAGCCGATCTGGCACGATGGCAAGGTCATCGGCTGGGTGACCTCGGGCGGCTATGGCCATTACGTCGATCGCTCGCTGGCGCAGGGTTATGTGCCGGCGGCACTGAGCCGCGAAACCGCGGAGCATGCCTTCGAAATTGAAATCCTGGGCGAGCGGCGGGCGGCAACGATCATCGAACAACCCCTCTTCGATCCTGAGGGGCTGCGGATGCGCATGTAAAGCCCTGGCCTACGGCTTCCAGCACACCGGCCGCTGCGGCGTGACAGCCTGGCCGGGATAGTCAAACCCGGCAATCGCCTCATTGCGCCTGATCGGCCCGGTAGCGGTCTTGATTGCTCCCGTCCAGGAGCCGTACATGGGATTGGGCAGCATGAACCAGGTGTCGCCCCAGCGTGAGTGAGCTTCCGCGGCGCCGGTCGCCGCACACCGATCTGCCATCGGTAACGCTCTTATATCCGGATAGAAATCACCGAGGTCATCTCCGAGCATCATCACAACGTGATAATGCCTGGCCAGCTCCAGCCGGCGGGCATGCTTCTCGCTTTCAGCCCAACGCCGAGTATGAGTGAGCGGGTCCGGGTCACTCTTCATCAGGATATCGTCGAGGCCAACCTGATAGCCCGTGTCCGTAATCAGTCGATTGATGTTGTTGACGGTCTCGCGCCGCTGCGGACAGTGATCTTCACCCCGCGGGTTGCACTCCCGGTTGGTGATGAATTCAGCGCGGATATTGATGCCACGCTGGCGCAGCTCGCTAAGCCTGGCAAACATATCCCGCGCGCCTGGCACCAGTGCCGCCTGCTCCAGCGATGACCAGCAGTCCCAGACGTCGTCGTTGTCGTCTTCGGCGTTCTCGAGATTCAGCAGTGCCTGATTCGGGGAGTTGTCGAGCACCGTCTCGTCGATATCCATCAGCACCGCATAAGGCGTTCCGGCCGGAGGCGCTACGGGCTGCTCCATCGCCGCCAACGGCGCGCTGTGCCGGGGGCTGGCAAAGATCCGCTCAAGCCGGGCTACCGCGGCGCGATACACGCTGGTGGCATTCGCCCGGTATTCGACCGAGGTCTGCGTCCACGCGATGGCATTGAGGTCCGCGTTCGGATACGTGGGCGGCTGCCTGACTCTGAGCCGGGCCCGCTCACAGACCTGCAGCGCCGGTACCGGATCGGCGATCGCGACTCGCGCTGTCGCATTCGACACCGGCGAGTGTACGGTAGTGGTTGTGCATGCCGCGAGACCCGCGATGAAGACCACGATGCCAGCAGTGCCTCGGCTTTGAATACTCATATCATCCCGCCTTCGGACGCACCAGCAGCGCGTCTTCATTGCCAAGCAGTCCGCGGCGCGCGCGCCACTGGGACACGATGCCCCCAGCGATGCCCGCGACGAGAAATATCGCCGTGATCACCGGGTTGTAATAGACGATTGCGACCAGCGATACCAGCGCGAGCAGCAGCGCCACGATCGGGAACAACGGGTAGGCGGGCGTCAGGAATGGCCGCTCCAGGCGCGGCTCGATGCGCCGCAGGCGGAACAGGCTCGCCAGACTCAGGATGTACATGACGATCGCGCCGAGCACGGACATCGTGACGATGCTCGCCGTCAGCGGCTGTCCGGAGATCGTAATGAGCTGGTCGGAATAGATGGCCGCGATGCCGACCGCGCCGCCGGCCAGGGTGGCCACATATGGCGTTCGAAAGCGCGGATGAATGGCGGCCAGCCCACGCGGCAGGAATCCCGCCCGCGCGAGCGCAAAGATCTGCCGCGAATAGCCCATGATGATGCCGTGGAAGGAAGCGATCAGCCCGAGCAGCCCGATCCACACCAGCAGGTGCAGCCAGCCACTCTTCGCACCGACCACTATTTTCATCGCCTGCGGCAGCGGATCGTTGATGTTGGCAAGCCGCTGCCAGTCGC
>JBAVRE010000061.1:0-3833 GCA_049694695.1 Steroidobacteraceae bacterium
GTATTGGCCCCAGCGCTCTCGGGGCCCTTCAAAGTTTTGAGCGCGGCGTTGATGCTGGTCAAGCCACTCCTTGCACCGCAGTTGACCCAGAGCGTGGTGGCGTTCGCTGTCGTTCCCATCAACAGCAGCAAAGCTGGCACGCACACGTACTTTTGCAAAGTGATTGTTTTTATGACACCGCCCTCAATGGTTAGATAGAGGATTTCCACTGGCTGTCATTGTTTCCGCGGGCGCCTCTTCACGCCAGAGGGTAGCGCTTGCACCTCCCCAAGCGCGGCTTATGGGGAATTGGTATATCGAAAGCCGCGCAAGCTCATGCGTCACCGTCCTTCCTATATTCGAGCAGGTCAGCCGGCTGACACTCCAACACCTCACAGATCCTGGCCAGCGTCTCGAAGCGCACGCCTTTGACGCGCCCGCTCTTGAGCAGCGACACGTTCACCTCGGTGATCCCGATCCGTTCGGCGAGCTCTTTCGATCGCATTTTGCGTTTGGCGAGCATGATGTCGAGCGTGACAATAATGGGCATGCCTAGACGATCTGCCTGTTCTCTTCTGCAATCCGGGTCGCCTCGGCCATGACCGAGCCGGTCGTGAGGATGATGATGCCGACGATGGCGAGCACCACTTCATGATCGGTGAGCCCGACGCGAACGAGCCGCTGACCTGGTGCGTTCAGCATCGTGATCAGCCAGGCCATGCCCGTGGCGACGAGCGGCGTGACACCCGCGTAGACGACGAGAGACATTCCGAAGCGGCGCAGTAGTACGCCGGTCTCGGGCTCGAAGATCCGGCCGTCGGCGAGCCGCCTTAACAACCTGCGCGCGACGAATAGGCCCCAGACGAGAATCGAGAGGTACAGCGTCGAGATCGCAAGACCATTCGCGCGGATTATCGGCGTAAGTGTTATCGGTTCGTTTTGCAGATTCGCCATGCCGCGCGCAACCGACGGGGCCATCTCGGGCACCAGCCACATGATCGTGTTGACCGCGAGAAACGCGACACCGCTTACCGCCGCGACGGCGCCCAGGCGGCGACAGAGCCGTGAATTGACCGGCGGGACGTGACCGGATGAATTCGGCAGGTTTGACCACTTGCCCATATGACTATTATCGTTCTACAATAATAGATAGTTGTCAAGCAGTAATTTTACGAGTGGCTGCCGATGCCACCACAACCGATGCGCCTGTCAGCCAGCGCTGACCATGATGTCAATCAGGCTCTTGAGCAGGGGCGTATGGTGCTTGTCACGCCGCACGACCACTCCATAGGTGGTCGTACCGCCCACTTCGTCGGGAATATTCACCACCTCAAGACGAGTGCGGTCCTCCGCGGTTACCGAGAATCCGCTGATCACCGCAATTCCCATGCCACGGGCAACGTAGTACTTGAGCGTGTCAATGGTGCTGACTTCGAGTCCGACATTGAACGGAACATTGAGACGCTCAAAGGCCGCCCGGAATCTTGAGTCTTCGCGTTGCCCCTCCAGAATGATCAGCGGGTAGCGTCCGGTCACGGCATCGCTCACCATCGCCTGGAAGCCCTCTCGCGCACGACGGGCCAGCGCATGCCCCTTGGCCAACAGCAGATACACCGGGTAAGTGGCGATGGCGTGAAATCTCAGTTCGGTGGGGATCTGCACCTCCGATATCACGCCGAGGTCAGACTCGTTGGATCGGACCAGGCGCAGGGTTTCCGCGACCGGCCGGGCGATCAACCTCAGTCGCGCCAGCGGATGCGTCCGATGGAAAGCTGCCACTTTTTCCGGCAGCAGGTAACGAAGCACGGAGTCCTGTGAAGAGAGCAAAATCTCTGCGGTCTCCTGCGCACCGCCCACCGCTTGCTCAAGCGCCTCAATATCATCGAACAGGGAGACCGCGAGTTGCGCCGTCCGCTCACCCGCCGCGGTTAGCTTCACGCGCCCGCCAGGCGCCTCGTAGAGCTTGGCGCCCAGAAAAGCCTCCAGCGACTTGACCCGTTGCGACACCGCCGCTTCGGCAATATCAAGTTCGATGCCGGCTTTCGTGAGACTCCCATGCCGGGCCATCGCAAAGAAGCAGCGCAGGGACTTAAGGTCCATCACGTCGTAGGCGGTACGCTCCATAGCTCGACCCCCCCAAGCCAGTGCGGCGAGTTTAAGGCTCACGCCTGTGCGAAACCAGCTTCATCGCAAGGCCTGGCAGCATGCGGCCGGGCAGACCGCCACCTGCCCTTCTCACTCCATAAGCAGAGGTTGGGGGGGATTAAGCGCTGCCTTCTGGCGCCGCCCTACTCGCAGTGGAAGGATCACACCCGGAGAAAGTGTGGAGAACATGTCATGCGAATCGCAACCCTTACTTCCCTTGCGCGGTGTCGATTCACCGCTTTTGCCGGGAGCCTCCTCGTGGCGTGCGCAGCTCTGGGTGGCTGTGCATCATCACGTCTGCTCAGAGCACCGACGCCGACTAATGCCCCGGATCTGGGTCTGGCAGCGACTGCACCGGATGGGCTCATGATCGAGGTCCATCAGCTCATCCTCCCAAATGGCGGTGGCAGTTGGATCCGCAATGCCAGCTGGGACGAATATGTCCTGACGGTGAAGAACGACTCACATATCCCTATTGAAATTCAGCGATTCGAAGTCTACAGCGCAAAGGTCGCAGCGCCAGTGCAGAGCAGCACCTCGCAGGAGCAGCTGGCCGTACAAACCAGCCGTGTGCATCAGGACCTGAAAGATCTGGGCCTCGTTGGGGGTACCAGCCTGGGCTCCGCCGGGCTCGCGAGTGGCGTCGCAGCCACGACCATGGGCGCCGGCGGCTTCGTGAGCGCCGCAGCGGTCGCAGCGCTCGTGGTGTTTCCGGTCGCGCTGATTGGCGGCACCAGCTACGTCGTCAGCCGCCGCAATCGCACCCGGGAAGACAAAGTGCTGATCGACCGCACGCTCATGGAGCGAGGGTTGGGCGTCCCCGTTGAGATCGCTCCGGGAACGCCACTGAGGAAGAGTGTGTTCTTTCCGGTCACGCCAGCTCCGACCCGTCTGGTCGCGCACTATGAAGCAGGCGGCGAGTCGCGCGAGCTCTCGCCGTCATTGCCCGCGTCAACGAGCTGAATCTAACGGCGAAGATCAAATAGAGCGGTCATAACGTTACACCTCGACTTCGCCCGCCAGTTCAGAGGCCCGTCTTGTTGCATCGGGCGCGACGATCCTGATCGAGATCAGTCGGTACGTGGAACCTCCCGCATGGCGCACGCAACCGGGCAACTCGCAACAATCATGCCTATGTGGCGTACTTCGCCTTGCCTCCTGCAATGAGCTGGGCGCGGCCCCGACGATTGGTCGTACGAAGAATTCACGCACCCATCGCGTCCTGGGAAACCAGGACTTCGGGGTGCGATAAAACACGGGGGTTGTCACGGTGTTACTTCAGGCTGTTGAGTTTCGGAGGGTTTACTCACGGGACATTGAACGACAGGCGCGCTTACAAGCCAGTTACTGATGGCATACGGCCGGGATACAGCAGCCCGGTGCAAGCATTCGTGATCGCCAGTTGGATTGAGGATCTCCACAGGCTGTAATTGTTTCCATAGGCGACTCACCACGCCAGAGGGCGGCGCTTACACCTCCCCAAGGGCCGCCTATATGCAGCCAATGGCACTACATGCCATGACGACTTCCGTGCCAAAGCGGTCACGTACGCCCACATAGAGTCCGGCGGGGAGCGGTAAGTTAGACTGAGCGTCGAGTTCGCCGCCGGATTGCACCATGACCTTGCTGCGCGCGCTGTCGATGCCATATCACCTGACTAGCCTGATGTTTATCGGGTTGTCGGCGCTGGCATTGGCGCTACTCACAGG
>JBAVRE010000062.1:0-13199 GCA_049694695.1 Steroidobacteraceae bacterium
CCCATCCATGGGGGCTCCGGGGGCGACATCCTGTCGCCCACGGTCCCGAGACCGGCCCATCACCCACGCCGTCGCTGCGCCTTCACGTATCGCGAGCACATCGCGCTGAAGAGCGCTCGTCCGAGGAATGCTTAAGCGCCAGCCGTTAACTTGGTCACGGCCCGTAATCGTATGTGCCCGCCTGGGCGGAGGGCAGCGGGGTTCTGGTCGGGTCATGGCGGGCGCCGCAGCCGGAGCGTAGCTGCAACGCGGTACAGGTTCGAATTCTGGCGTCGCCACCACGTGCCGTTGCAGCCGCGACGGCAAGGGAACGCCAAAGAAGATTGCGTTCCACGCAATCTTCTTTGACGCGCGCTCGCCCTGACCCGACCAGAACCCCGCTGCCCTCCGCCCAGGCGGGCGCGTGGGCTTGCGCGCGTCTGCCCGTACTAGCCCTTCGCCCGCGAAATATAGTCCCCGGTCCGCGTATCCACCCTCACCAGCTCGCCTTCGTTCAGGAACAGCGGCACACGCACCACTGCCCCGGTCTCGAGCTTGGCTGACTTCTGCCCGCCAGTAGCGGTATCGCCACGCAAACCGGGGTCGGTCTCGACAATTTTCAGTTCCACATGGGGCGGCGGCGTGACCACCAGCGGCAAATTGTTCCAGAGCGTGACGATGCACACCATGCCGTCCTTAAGCCAGATGGCGGCGTCGCCGACAACGGCCTTTTCGGTGGAATACTGTTCGAAGTTGTCGGGCACCATGAAGTGCCAGAAGCCGCCATCGTTGTAGAGATACTGCATATCGACGTCCATGACGTCGGCAGCCTCGAGCGACTCGCCCGAGCGGAAAGTGCGCTCAATGGTGCGGCCGGTCTTGAGGTTGCGCACCTTGATGCGATTGAACGCCTGTCCTTTGCCAGGCTTTACGAACTCGTTGTCGACGATCGCATAGGGGTCACCATCGAGGATGACCTTCATGCCGGATCGGATTTCGCTGGTGGTGTAGCTCGACATGTCGTTTTTTCCGCTGCCGGCCGCAATTGGGGCCAGCCGAAGGGGCGCGTATGATAGCGGCATCACTTGCGCGCCGCCACCGCTGCGCAGGAAGCGTGCGTAGCGTGCAAATCGCGGCCTGGCGCACGGCGCGGGCGCGCCGGAGTGTTAGACTTTTCCGGGTAAATGGCCTCTGGCAGGGGCCCCGCCGCCCCGCCTTACCCTATAAGGAGCCCGCGAGTCTTGAGCGACACGACCGCCGTACCGGTACTGGTTCAGAGCGTCAGCCGCGATCCCGTGGAAACGCTCAACAGCCTGCTGCGCAACAGCGGTCTGGCGGTTCACTGCACCTGGATTCCGGCGGTGCAGGACGTGCCCGATGCCCTGGAGCAGCTCAATCCCGAATTGCTGGTGGCATTTGCGCCTTCGGCCAAGGATCTGATTGAAATGGCTTCGGCTCGCGATCAGATCGCATCGGCCGTACCGCTGATCGTGGTGCGCGAGCAGTTCGACGAGGCCATGGTGGCGGAAGACATGGCCCGCGGCGCCCGCGATACCGTGGCGGTGGCCCACTCCGAACACGTGCAGGCGGTCATCCGCCGTGAGCTGCGCGCCTTTCGCATGGAGCGCACCCTTACCAATACCCTGCGTTCAGCGCAGGACTATCGCCACCAGCTGGAAAGCGTACTGCGTCGCTCGAACGACGCCATTGCCCAGGTGCAGGAAGGCATCGTCGTACAGGTCAACACCTCATGGCTGGAGCTGTTCGGCATTGCCGATGCCTCCAGCCTGGTCGGTCAGCCGGCCATGGATCTTTTTGATGCCGATACTCAGACGCCACTCAAGGGGGCGCTGGCCGCCTGTCTGCAGGGACGCTGGAGTGATCACGTGCTCAAGGCCAGAGCGCTGCTGGCGGATGGCTCGGCCGTGCCGCTCGAACTGGTGCTCGCCGGCGGTGAATTCGAGGGCGAGCCCTGCGTGCAGCTGATCGTGCCGGCGCACAAACGCGACGATCGACAGATGGCCAGTGAATTGGCGGATGCAGTCTGCCAGGAGCCGACCACCGGCCTGTGGACACGGCGGCATATGCTGCGCCTGAGCGCGGCGCGCCTGGCCGTGCCGCCAGCCGGTGGGGTGCGCAGCTTCTGCCTGCTGCGCCCCGATAAATTCCGTCAGCTGACGCAGGAAATCGGCGTCACTGCCGCCGAGGAATTTCTGACTCTGCTGGCAGCACTGCTGCGCGCCATGCTGGGTCCCAATGACCTGGCCGGGCATTTTGGCGCCTCCAGCCTGCTGCTGCTGCTGGAGCGCGGCAATGCCCGTGACGCCGAGGCCTGGTGTGAGAGCCTGATCGAACGCATCGCCAAGCACAATTTCCAGGTTGGCGAGCACAATCTGCATGTCACCTGCTCGGCGGGCCTGGCCACCGCGCCCAGCTCAGATCCCAACCTCGACGCGCTGCTGATGGAAGTCATGGACGCCGCCCAGCGCACCACCGAGCGCGGCGGCAACCAGGTACTGGTCAGTGAGCGCATTGATCAGGACACGCGGGTGCTCGCTTACGACCAGGTGTGGGTCAAGCACATCAAGGCGGCGCTGGGCGACAACCGCTTCCACCTGGTGCAGCAACCGATCGCCAGCCTGAACGGCGATGCGCAGAAGATCTATGACGTCGCAGTGCGCATGCTCGATCTGCAGGGGCGCGAAGTGCTGCCCTCCGAGTTTCTGCCAGCCGCCGAGCGCAACGATCTCATGAAGAGTATCGATCGCTGGGTGCTCGGCGCCTCACTGGCCTTCGTCGCCAAGCGCCAGCCCGACCTGCTGTTCGTGCGGCTTTCCAAGGACAGCCTGATCGATCCAACCCTGATGACCTGGCTCGATGCACAGCTCAAGAACTCCCTGGCGGAGCCACAACGTCTGTGCCTGCAGATCACCGAAGATGTGGCGGCGCGCCATCTGCAACCCATGCAGCGGCTGCTGGCGGAATTGCGCAAGCGACGGGTACGCCTGGCGCTCGAACACTTTGGCGCCGGTCGCGATTCGCACGGCCTGCTCAGCGCGCTACCGATCGACTTCCTGAAGATTGATGGTTCGCTGATGCAGGGCCTGTCGGGCAACCCGGAGATGCAGGATCGCGTGCGGGTCATCGTCGATGCGGCTGCCAAGCGCAGCATCCAGACCGTGGCTGAACGCATTGAAGACGCCAACACGATGGCGGTGGTGTGGCAGTTGGGCGTGCAGTACATCCAGGGCTATCTGGTACACGCGCCCGAAGAGGTAGTACTCAAGTCGTGAGCTGGCCGCCCATCGGCAGGCGCTCTGCGCTGAGCCTGCTGGCAGCGCCAGCCTTGTCAGTGATGATGGCGCTGGCGGCCTGCGCACCCGATGGCGGCGCCGCGAGCAAGGACGACGCGCTGCGGGTCGGCAATGCGCTGGCAGCGCAGCAGGTCGTCACCCGCGGCATCGATGCCGGCGCGGTACGCAGCCTCGACCCTTCCATTGCCACCGACATACCGGCCGAACGCGTGCTCGACGACATCTTCGAAGGGCTCACGCGCCTCGATCAGGGCGGCGAACCGGCACCCGGCCTCGCCACGCACTGGGAGACCAGCAGCGATGGGCGTACCTGGACCTTTCATCTGCGCGCCGCGACCTGGTCGAACGGCGTAGCCATCAAGGCCGCGGACTTTGTCTACGCCTGGCGGCGCACCGTGGATCCGCGCACCGCCTCGGACTACGGGCAGGCGCTGGCAGCTGTAGTCAATGCCGTCGCCATCAACGAAGGCCGCGCCGCACCCGACACCCTGGGGATTGAGGCGCCGGACGAGCACACCGTGGTGGTGCGGCTCAATGCGCCGACGCCCTATCTGTTGAGCCTGCTGACCAAGGCCTACGCCTGCCCGCAGTACGCGCCGGTGATTGCGGAGCACGGCGACGACTGGACCCTGCCCTCGCACATCGTCAGCAATGGCGCCTTCGTGCTGAGCGAACACCTGATCGGCGGGCGCATCACGCTGACCAGGAATCCACGCTACTGGAATGCCGCGCAGGTGCGCCTGCAGAAAGTCGTCTATCTGCCGCTCGATCGTGCCGTACAGACCGATCGGTTCTTTGCCGGCGATCTGAGCTTTACCGATTCCTTTTCCGCCGAGCAGACCGCATGGCTGCGCCGCCGCCTGGGTTCGCAGGTGGTCAGCGCACCGTACCTGGGCAATTTCGTGCTGGGGATCAACGTGCTGCGCCCCCCCTTCGCTGGCAATCGGCCACTGCGCCTGGCGCTGAGCATGGCGGTCGATCGCGAGACGCTGGTGCGCTATGTGCGTCAGGGTGTTTATAAACCGGCGTGGACGCCAACGCCGCCGCTGCCCGGATATGCGGCGCCGGTTCCCGCCTGGGCCATGCTGCCCGAAGCCGAGCGCCACGCCCAGGCGCGCCGCTACTACCAGCAGGCCGGTTACTCGAGCCGGCAGCCGTTGCGCATTGAACTGCACTATCCGACCGATTCCGATAACCGCCGCACCTACGAGGCCGTGGCCGCCATGTGGCGCATGAATCTCGGCGCCGAAGTGAACACCTACAACGAGGAATTTCGCGTCCAGCTCAACGAACGGCACCTGAAGAAGCTGCAGCTGTTTCATTACGCCTGGATCGGCGACTACCCCGACCCCTACACCTTCCTGCAATTGTTCCAGACCGGCTTCGGCTACAACGATGGCGGCTACTCCAACCCGCACTATGACCAGCTGCTGGCGCGCGCTGGCGCCGAGAGCGATGCAGCGCGGCGACTGGCGTTGCTGGCCGAAGCGGAGGCGTTGCTCAACGACGACGTCGCCTGCATCCCGCTTTACTATTACGCCAGCCGCCATCTGATCAAATCGTACCTGCGCGGCTGGACCAGCAACATCCAGGATCGCAATCTCTCGCAATACCTGTACGTGCTCGAACACGAGGGCCGCTGATGCTGCGCTTCCTGCTGCGCCGACTGCTGACGGCGATTCCAACCATGCTGGTGATCGCGACGCTGGCCTTCGTACTGCTGCACCTCACGCCCGGCGGCCCCTTCGATTCGGACCGGCTCATGCAGCCGCAGATCCAGCACGCCATCGAGGCGCGCTACCACCTGGATGAACCGATCTGGCGCCAGTACCTGCGTTACCTTGAAGACCTGGCGCGCGGTGATCTGGGTCCGTCATTTCAGTACCGCAACACTTCGGTCAACGACATCATCGCCCAGGGCCTGCCGATCGATCTGATGATCGGCGGCTGCGCCATCGCGGTTGCGCTGCTGCTGGGAAGTGCCATCGGTCTGGCGGCCGCAGCGCGCCCCGGCACGTTGCAGGATCGGCTGCCCATGACACTGGCGATGGTCGGCATCTCGGTGCCGGGCTTCGTGATTGCCCCCGTCCTTATTCTGGTTTTCGCCATGCGCCTGCACTGGTTGCCCGCCGGCGACTGGGTCGCCGGCTCATGGCGTCACCTGCTGCTGCCGTCCCTGGCACTGGCGCTGCCCTACACCGCTTTCATTGCGCGGATCGTCCGCGCCAGTGCGCTGGAGGTCATGGGCGCGGCCTTCATCCGCACCGGGCGCGCCAAGGGCCTGGGATCGCTCGCGCTGCTGCTGCGCCATGCACTACGGCCCACGCTCATGCCGCTGGTTTCGTACCTGGGGCCAGCACTGGCGGGCATATTGACCGGCTCGATCGTGATCGAACAGGTATTTGGGCTGCCGGGGATCGGCCGGTTCTTCATTACCGGCGCCCTCAACCGCGACTACACCCTGGTGATGGGACTCACCCTCCTGTATGGCGCGTTGATCATCGTCTTCAACATTGCCGTCGACCTGTGCTACGCGTGGCTGGACCCGCGGATACGCCGCGCCCAATGAACGCGCCGCCGACAATGGCCGGGTCGTGGCAGCAGCTGTGGGGGCGTCTGCGCGCCCGGCGCAGCACCATGATTGCGCTATGGACGCTGCTCGCCATCGTGGTCGCCGCCTGCGCCGTACCCATGCTTTCCCCCTACGACTATTCGACCCCCGCCTGGACCCGAATCTTCACACCACCCTCGCTGCGCGGCGGCCAGATCTTCGGTACCGACGCCCTGGGACGCGACCTGCTGGTGCGTGTCATGTGGGGCTGCCGCATTTCCCTGCTGGTAGGACTGGTGGCAAGCCTGGTGAGCGTGGTGATCGGCGTGTTGTGGGGCGCCACGTCAGGCTATATCGGCGGGCGCACCGATGCGCTGCTGATGCGCTGCGTCGATGTCCTGTATTCAGTGCCCTTCATCCCCTTCGTCATTGTCCTGAACGTGCTTTTCGGCCGGCACCTGATCCTGGTTTTCGTGGGCATCGGTGCGGTGTCATGGCTCGATATCGCACGTATCGTGCGGGGTCAGACGCTGAGCATACGCAAGCGCGAATATATTGAGGCCGCCCGTGCCCTGGGCGTGCGCGCACCGACCATGATCCGTCGTCATGTGATTCCGAATCTGCTCGGCATCGTGATCGTCTATGCCAGCCTGACGGTGCCCGCCGTGATCCTGTTTGAAGCGCTGTTGAGTTTTCTGGGCCTCGGCGTCCAGGCGCCACTCGCCTCACTGGGCTCATTGGTGGCCGATGGCGCCAGTGAAATGCAATCGAACCCCTACCTGCTGATCATCCCCGCCACCTTGCTGGCGCTCATAGTTCTGTGCCTCAACCAGCTCGGCGATAGCCTGCGCGATGCGCTCGATCCCCATGAGCACTGAAGCGGATACGGCGACGCTGCTGCGCGTCAGCAATCTGTGCGTCGAATACCGTGGCGCGCGCGGCGCCCACCGGGCAGTGCGCGATGTCAGCCTTGAACTCAGGGCGCGGGAGTGCCTGGGTGTGGTCGGCGAATCCGGGTGCGGCAAGACGCAACTGCTCTATGCGCTGCTGGGCCTGAACGGCAAGGCCGCGCAGCTCAGTGGCAGTGTGCAATATCGCGGCGAGGAACTGCTCGGCGCCGCCCCCAGTCGTCTTGCGGCGCTGCGTGGCCGGCGGCTGGCCATGGTCTTTCAGGATTCGATGGGCGCCCTGAATCCCTACCTGCGCATCGGCGTGCAGCTGTGCGAGGGTGCGCGCGCACAGCTGGGCCTGGCGCGCCGCGCGGCGCAGTCGCGCGCGACAGCCCTGCTCGAGACCGTGCAGATCGACGCGCCGGCGCTGCGCCTGCGGCAGTATCCGCACGAACTTTCCGGCGGCATGCGCCAGCGCGTCATGATTGCCATGGCATTGATGTGCGAACCGGAAATACTGCTGCTTGATGAACCCACCACCGCGCTCGACGTGACGGTGCAGGCACAGGTGCTGGCGCTGCTGCGCGAGCTGCGCGAACGCACCGGCGTAGCCATGATCTTCGTGACTCATGACCTTGGGGTGCTGGCCGCCATCGCCGAGCGCGTCGCGGTAATGTACGCCGGGCGCATGGTTGAACTCGCGCCGGTGGCACAGCTCTACGCCACGCCGCGACACCCCTACACGGCGGGCCTGCTGCACTCCATGCCGCGACTCGACGCCCCGCTCAGCGCGCGACAGCCCGCCATTCCCGGCCAGCCGCCGCTGGCCGACGCGCCCGATGCCGGTTGCGCCTTCGCGCCACGCTGTGCGCTGGTGCATGAACGCTGCCAGAGTCTGCCAGCCCTGCACGCGGTGGCAGCCGCCGACGACAGCGTCCGGGTGGCCTGCCATTTCACCGGCTCCGTGGAGCGCATCCGCGAGGCCTGGACATGAGCGCGGCACTGCTTGAAGTACGCGACCTGGTCGTGCGCTTTAGGACGGGGAGCCGGCCGCACCTGGCTGTGGATGGCGTGAGCTTTGAGCTGGCCGCGGGCGAGAGTCTCGGCCTGGTCGGTGAGTCGGGCAGCGGCAAATCGAGCCTGGCCCGCGCCCTGCTGCGCCTGGTGCCAGCGAGCGGCGTGGCGCGATTCGCCGGCAGCGATCTGCTGCAGCTGCAGGGCGCAGCGCTGCGCGCGACCCGCGAACATCTGCAGATCATCTTCCAGGAGCCGCTCGCGGCGCTGGATCCGCGCATGCGCATTGCCGAGATCGTCGCCGAACCGTTGCGCGAATTCCGGCCGCAACTCGAGCCGCGCGAGCGGCGCGCGCTGGTGCGGGCAATGCTCGAGCGCGTCGGCCTCGACGCTGCACACCTGGACCGCTACCCGCACGAGTTCTCCGGCGGCCAGGCGCAGCGCATTGGTATCGCCCGGGCGCTGGTGCTGCGCCCCAGGCTGCTGCTGTGCGATGAACCGCTGGCCTCGCTCGATGTGTCAATCAGTGCGCAGATCGTCAACCTGCTGCGTGATCTCAAGCGCGAGTTCGGTTTGAGTCTGCTGTTCATCGCCCATGACCTGGCAACCGTGCGCCAGGTGTGCGAGCGCGTCATGGTGCTGTATCGCGGCCGCGTGATGGAAATTGCACCGCGCGAGCAACTCTACCGGGCACCCCGCCATCCCTATACCCGGGCCCTGCTGGCGGCCGTGCCGGCGCCCGATCCCACCCATGCCAGGCTGGCCGCACTTGCCGTTGGCGAAGCCGGCATTGCACCCCCCGAACCCGGCGGCTGTGTATTCCGACAGCGCTGCACGCTGGCGACGGTGCGCTGCGCCAGCGAAACCCCGCAACTGCGCGCGACCGGCAGCAGCTCTGTGGCCTGCCACTACGCCGAGACGTAGGTACTTTTCCTGAGCCGCCGACGTCGCAAACGGCTACCATTGGCGCGCTGCCTGTAGCAGCGAGACACTCTAGACAGGTGCCCGCATGGATACGAAAGACCAGAGTACGACAGGTGCCGCCAACCCCTATGCGCAGATTCACGAAGTGCAGAAGGGCGATACCCTGGGCAAGATCGCTCAGAAGTATTACGGCGATCCCGCCCTATATACGCAGATCTTTGCAGCCAACAAGAACCAGCTCAAGGACCCGAACAAGATCTTCCCGGGCCAGAAGCTGGTCATTCCCTGAATCAACCATTGAGGAGCGTTAAGACATGACGATGAGAAACTTCAAGCTGGCCGGGTTTGTGACGGTCGCCGCAGCCCTGCTGCTGGCTGCCTGCGCCAACCAGATGGAACCGGCCCAGAACGCGATTGCCGGCATTGAATCGGCGGTCAGCAGTGCCTCGACCGAGGCTGGCAAGTATGTGCCCGACCAGCTGAGCGCCGTGCAGGCCAAGCTGGCTGAACTCAAGGCCGCTTTCGACAAGAAAGACTACAAGACCGTGCTGAGCGGTGCACCGGCGTTGCTGAGCGAGGCCCAGGCCCTGGTCGGCGTTGCGGCGATGAAAAAAGAAGAAGTCATGAAGACGATGAGCGGCGAGTGGACCAGCATGGCCGCCTCCCTTCCGCAGCTCGTCTCGGCCGTCAAGAGCCGCGTTGACATGCTGAGCAAGAGCCACCATGCGCCTGCCGGCGTGGATCTGGCGGCTGCCAAGACCGGCCTGGCCGACGCCACCACGCTGTGGGGCAAGGCCCAGGCTGCCTTCTCCTCAGGCAACCTGGAAGAAGCCGTCAATGCCGCGAAGGAAGTGAAGGCCAAGGCCGAAGCTGCCGCTGCCGCGTTGAAGATGAAGCTGCCTGGCGCTGCACCCGCCGCCGGCTGATCAGAGCTGATTGCCCGGGGCTGGGTCGCGTTGCGGCCCAGCCCCGGAGCATGGCGCTGAGGGGCGTTGCGTTGCGCTCTGCTATGCCTGCGCTCGCGCAGGCAGATATGCTCTACGGATGCTCAATACCGCCAGCGTCCGCATCGATCTCGACGCCATACGTCACAACCTCGCCGTGGTGCGCTCGCTCTGCCCCCATAGCCGCATCCTGGCGATGGTAAAAGCGGATGCCTATGGACACGGCCTGCTGCCGGTGGCGAAAGCGCTGGCGGCCGCCGACGGCCTCGCGGTTGCGCACCTGAGCGAGGCGCGCCTGTTGCGCGGCGCGGGCATTTCCCAGCGACTGGTGCTGCTGGCGACCCTGCTCGATGAGGCCGAGCTGGCCTGGTGTTCGAATCAGCACGTCGAAGTGACGGCACACGATCAGGGCTCGGTTGCCGCCATTGCCGCGGTCGCGCAGCGCGCACCGCTGCGTGTCTGGTTGAAACTGGATTCCGGTATGCATCGGATTGGCCTGGATCCCAGTGCATTTGTCGATGCCGATCGCCTGCTCTCCAGGCATGCGGGCGTTACCGGGCTGGTGCATATGACGCACTTCGCCAACGCCGCTGACCCGGACAGCGCTTCCGTGGATAGCCAGTTGTCCTGTTTCCGGACCTGCCACCAGGCGAACCTGGCAGCCCAGGTCAGCCTGGCGAACTCGGCCGCCCTGATCGCCAGACCCGAGACACGCGCCGACTGGGTGCGCCCGGGCATCATGCTGTATGGCGATAATCCGGTTGCCGTCCGCCAACCGCTGCCACTGCGGGCGGCGATGAGCCTGCGTGCCCACATCGTGGCCATTCGCAATATCGCTGCCAATGAATCCGTCGGCTACAACGCACGCTGGACCAGCGCCCGCCCGAGCCGCATCGCCACCATCGGCATCGGCTACGGCGATGGCTATCCGCGCCATGCGGCCAACGGCACACCCGTGTGGATAGATGGCCAACTGGCCCCGGTGGTCGGAGCAGTCTCGATGGACTCGATTGGTGTCGATGTCACCGACTGTCAAACTGCGTCGGTTGGCGGCGCTGTCACCTTGTGGGGAACGGAGCTGCCCGCCGCAACAATTGCCGGGCACGCCGGCACAATTTCCTATCAGCTCTTTACGGCCCTGAGCCAGCGCGTGAACCGCGAGTACCCGGCCTAGGGACTGTTGACGCTCACGGGGTCACTGCCTCAAGCCGATCGACCTTGCGCCAGCCGCGCGGCAGCACCGCGCCACGCTGCGCCCGCTCACCGCGATAGTGTCTGAGATCCGCGGCGCTCAGCATCATCTGCCGCTCGCCGCAATGCACACGCAGCGCCTGGCCACTGGCCACCACCATCAGGGCGTTCATGAGTTCGCTGCGATCCGCCGCCTTCTTGCCGGGAATGCCAAACAGCTTGTTACCCTTGCCGCGCGGCAGTTCGGGAACTTCGGCTACCGGGAACACCAGCAGGCGCCCTTCGGTGTTGACTGCCGCCACCAGCGCGCTGGCGTCAGGCACCGGCACCGGCGGCAACACCAGCGCGCCCGCACCGACATTGATGACCGCCTTGCCAGCGCGGTTGCGTGACTGCAGCTCAGCCAGCCGGACCGTGAAACCGAAGCCGGCGTCGGTGGCCAGCAGCCACAGGTCGGTGGGCTCGCCGATCAGGACGCCCGCAAAACGCGCACCATCGGGGGGATCGAGTCTGCCCGAAAGGGGTTCGCCGGCGCCGCGTGCCGAAGGCAGGCTGTGGGCGGGCTGGCTGTAGGCGCGTCCGGTCGTATCGATAAACAGCGCCGCCTGCGTACTGCGGCCGCGCGCCGCCGCCTGAAACGCATCACCGGTCTTGTAGGTGAGCGTCAGCGGATCGATCTCATGCCCTTTCGCGGCCCGCACAAACCCGCCGGTCGACAGCACGATGGTCACCGGCTCATTGACGACCAGCTCGGTTTCCTCGATGGCCTGCGCGGCGGCACGCTCGACAATGCGGGTGCGTCGCTCATCGCCGTACTCTTCGGCATCGGCAATGATCTCGGCACGGATCAGCCTGGTCAGTTTGGCCTTGCTGGCGAGCAGGGCCTCGAGCTCGCCACGCTCATCAGCCAGGCGCTGCTGCTCGTCGCGAATCTTCATCTCCTCGAGCCGCGCCAGGTGACGCAGCTTGGTCTCGAGGATCGCTTCGGCCTGTTCATCGCTGAGCTTGAAGCGCTTGATCAGCACTGGCTTCGGCTCTTCCTCGCGACGAATGATGCGTATCACCTCGTCGAGATTCAGGTATGCGATCAGCATGCCATCGAGGATATGCAGCCGCCGGTTCACTTTATCGAGCCGGAATGTCAGGCGGCGGCGCACCGTACGCCGGCGGAACTCCAGCCACTCGGTCAGCAGGCCCTTGAGCCCCATGACGCGCGGCCGGCCATCCAGGGCGATGACATTGATGTTGACGCGGTAGCTGCGCTCCAGATCAGTGGTCGCGAACAGGTGCGCCATCAGCTGCTCGATGTCGACGCGGTTGGAACGCGGCTCGATCACCAGCCGGGTCGGATTCTCGTGATCGGATTCGTCGCGAATGTCCTCCACCATCGGCAGTTTCTTCTCGCCCATCTGCTGCGCAACCTGCTCGCGCACGCGGCTGCCCGACACCTGGAACGGCAACTGGGTGATGATGATGTGACCGGTTTCCTTTTCCTGCTCCCAGACCGCGCGCGCCCGAAAACTACCCACGCCCTTGTCGTAAAATTCGTTCAGCTCGGCGCGCGCCGTAACGATTTCGGCGCCCGTCGGCAGGTCGGGTCCCTTGACGAACTTGAGCAGGCCGCGGGTCGTCAGCTCCGGATCATC
The DNA here is from genome assembly GCA_049694695.1 of Steroidobacteraceae bacterium. Classification (GTDB taxonomy): domain Bacteria; phylum Pseudomonadota; class Gammaproteobacteria; order Steroidobacterales; family Steroidobacteraceae; genus FEN-1191. The sequence continues at coordinate 12,454 of JBAVRE010000062.1, forward strand.
CAGCAGCGCGACGCATGCCGCGGCAATCTCCCGCAGATTGTGTGGCGGAATATCGGTCGCCATGCCAACCGCAATGCCCGACGCGCCGTTGAGCAGCAGGTTTGGCAGTCGCGCCGGCAGCTGCAACGGCTCTTCCATCGTGCCGTCAAAATTCGGACCCCAGTCCACGGTGCCGTCGGCCAGCTCATCGAGCAGCACATCGGCGTAGCGCGTCAGCCGCGATTCCGTATAGCGCATGGCCGCAAAGGATTTAGGATCATCGGCCGACCCCCAGTTGCCCTGCCCGTCGACGATCGTGTAACGATAGGCGAAATCCTGCGCCATGTGCACCATCGCCTCATAGCAGGCGGAATCCCCATGCGGATGAAACTTGCCGATGACATCGCCGACCGTACGCGCCGATTTCTTGTGCTTGGAGGCGGCCGACAGGCTCAGCTCGCTCATGGCATAGACGATGCGCCGCTGTACCGGCTTCAACCCGTCGCCGAGCGCCGGCAGCGCGCGGTCGAGAATCACGTACATGGAGTAGTCCAGGTAGGCCTTCTCGGTGAAGCCCGCCAGTGCGCGCTTTTCGACGCCCTCGAAATTCAGTTCTTCGTTCTTCACGCTGCAGACCAGGCAGGGGCAAAGAAAGAAATCGCTAGCCCGCGCGCCCGGCGCGCAGACGATGGGCCGGTCCCGGGAACGCCATGAACCCATCCATGGGGGCTCCGGGGGCGACATCCTGTCGCCCACGGTCCCGAGAC
>JBAVRE010000063.1:0-2132 GCA_049694695.1 Steroidobacteraceae bacterium
ATGGAGAAGTTCGCCATCAACATCGGCCCGAGCCAGGCTTGGGACGTGATATTCGACTGGCACGATGCGGAGAGCTACAGCCCCACCACGAAACCGGTGCCCGTGACGATTCCGCAGGTCAATAACCAGGAATTCGGTCTGTTCTACAGCGGCAGCCCGTACCTGGGCGTGCAGGGCCCGTTGCCGCCTGGAGCGACGACGATGAACACCTGCGGCGAGTACTACATCATCTCGCACAACCACGCGCTGTTTCAGATGTCGTCCTGGGGCGTGAACGCCACCGGGCCGATTACCTACGTGCGGGTCGACCCGCCGATGCCGAACAACTGCCAGTAATGGGTCAGGGAGATTACCGTGCAAACGACAACTAAACTCTACTCCGGCTTCGCGGCAACGCGGGCCCGGCTGGCAATGCTCGCGGTCACACTAATGGTGGGGATGGTCGGGTTCATGACGCCGGCGTGGGCCAGTCTGCAGAACCCACTCACCGTCTCGGCTCAAAGTGGCACTCCGACGGCGGGTACGGTGGGCAGCGCCAGCTACACGGTAACTGTCAATCGGACCCTTGGTGCGCCGGCCACCCCGACAATGACTGTCACCGGGTTGCCCGCGGGCGCTACTTATTTGTTCGGCGCACCGTCCCTCTGGACTCCAGCCACTGGGACCGGGTCGCGAACCTATCCGCTCACCATCAACACGTCGGCAGCAACACCAGTCGGTACAACGACTTTTGTCGCTCATGCGGCCGCTGTCGGCAGTACGACAAGGAACGGATTTGGCACCCTGCTGATTGCTCCGGCCAACCAGACCATCACCTTTGGCGCACTGAGCCTCAAGACGTTTGGCGACGCTGACTTTTCGGTGAGCGCCACCGCAACCTCGGCTCTGCCGGTGAGCTTCGCAGCTGCCGGCAACTGCAGCGTTACGGGCGCGCTGGTTCATCTGACTGGCTCCGGCTCCTGCACCATTACCGCCTCGCAGGCGGGCGACGCGAACTATGCGGCGGCGACCCCTGTCCCCCAGACATTTGCCATCTTGCAGCCTTCAGCGCCGATCGCCCAGACGATTACGTTTAACACGCTGGCCGACAAGTTCGTCGGCGACGCTGCCTTCGCTGTGTCAGCCACTTCGACTTCCGGGTTGGCGGTGAGCTTCACCGCTGCGGGCGATTGCACGGTCGCGGGCAGCACGGTCACGTTGGTTACACCCGCGATACCGACTAACACCTGCACCATCACCGCATCGCAGGCAGGAAACGTCGATTTCAGTCCAGCCGTCGATGTTTTGCGCACCTTCGCGATCAGCACATTCACCGGCGCCGATCTGCATGCTGTTGCCGGTACGGCCGCATTACCAGGTCATTCGGTCACGGTCTGGGGCTACTACAGCGCTACGGGTGATCCGGCGATCCAAAAACCCGGCGGTGCTCCGATCATCGTCAACCAGGGTGACTCGGTCGCGATCCGGCTTTACAACGAACTCACGGAACCCACAGCACTGCTCTTCCAGGGCCAGGCCATGGTGCCGGACACCACGGGCGTGGCGCCCGGCGGCTCGAAGGTCTATACCTTCACCGCCAGTCAGCCCGGCACCTTCCTGTATGAAGCCGGTCTGCTGCACAACGCCGAGCACCAGGTGGCGATGGGTCTGCACGGCGCGCTCATCGTACGGCCCGCGGGCTTAGCGAGCCAGGCTTACACTGATGCAACCACGGCCTTCAATAACGAGGCAGTGCTGGTGCTCAGTGAAATCGACCCGGCGCTCAACAATATTGCGACCCTTCAGCCCAGCAAGACGCCTGCCGATTTCGATATGCGCGAGTTCGCGCCGAGTTACTTCCTGATCAACGGCCAGGTCTATCCGAACACCGTCGCGATCCCGACTGTGCCCGGCAATAAGGTGCTGCTGCGCTACGTCAATGCCGGCGTGCAACATCACTCGATGGCCGTGCTCGGCCTGCGGCAGAATTTTGTCGCCAAGGATGCGGGCGTGGTTCCGACACTGACCCACAACGTGGCCGCCGAAACGCTCGCTCCCGGGCAGACCGGCGACGCCATCGCCACCGTGCCGCTGACAGCGGCGGACGGCAGCAGGTTCGCCGTCTACGATGGCAGCCTGAAGCTGTACAACAA
>JBAVRE010000064.1:0-11657 GCA_049694695.1 Steroidobacteraceae bacterium
AAGTCATGCTGATCGATTTCGATCCGGCCCACCCGGCCGCGTCGCCCGCTGCCGCGACTCTGGCCGAGGGCGCCGAGCCGGTCGCCGTAGCAGTTAAACCCGGCGCTGCGAGCGGACCCGCGGGCACGGCACGCAGGCCGGGCGCCCGCACCAGCGACCCGGCAGCGCGCAAACCCCAATGAGCAGTCGCGAAAGTCTGCTGGTAATCCTGCTCACTTCCCTGTTCGCGCTGGTGATGAGCATCCTGCCCCTACCGCAGTGGCTGACGGTCATCCGTCCGGCGTTCCTGGTATTGGTGGTGCTCTATTGGTCGACCATGACGCCCTTCGTGGCGGGCCTGGCGCTCGGCTTTTTCGGCGGCCTGGCCCTCGATGTGTTCCAGGGCTCGCTGCTGGGCGAACATGCGCTGGCGCTGTCCTTCGTCACCTATCTGGCAGTGCGCCTGAACCTGCTGATGCGTGCCAAGCCGCTGTTCGAACAGTCGCTGTATGTGTTTGCGGCCCTGCTGATCTACGAACTGCTGCTCTGGGTCATTGACGGCTGGACCGGTCGCTCGCTCAGCAGCTGGCTGCGCTGGGTACATACCGCCGTCGGCGCCCTGCTGTGGCCCGTGGTCGCAGGCGTGCTTGGCCGCTTTCACGCACCACGCTGATGCGCATCAAGGATCAATGGAACGAGCAGCGTATATTCTCGAGCCGCAGCTTTGCGGCGCTGGTGGTGATGGCGCTGCTGAGCGCCGCGCTGATAGGCAAGCTGGTCTGGCTGCAGATCATTCGCCATGGTTACTACGTCGAGCTCTCGCAGGGCAATCGTGTGCGCCAGGACCCGATTCCCGCCAGCCGCGGCCTGATCCTTGACCGGCGCGGGAAGATACTGGTCGACAACGAGCCGGCCTTTCAACTCGAACTGATTCGCGAACAGACCCCCGATCTCGGCGGCACCCTGCGGCGGCTGGCCGGCCTCGGCCTGATCGACCAGGGCGACATCGTGGCGATGCGCCGCCTGATTCTCGCGCGCCGCATCTTCGACAGCGTACCGCTGCGCCTGCGCCTGACGGAAGAGGAGATCGGGCGCTTCGCGGTGCATCGGCATGAGTTCCAGGGCGTCGAACTGCGTGCCCGGCAGACGCGCCACTATCCCTATGGGGAGCTCGCCGTGCACGCGCTGGGCTACGTGGCCGCAGTCAGCGAAGACGATCTCGAGCGTATCGATCGGCCCGGCTATGCCGGCACCACGCTGATCGGCAAGCTGGGTGTCGAGAGCGCCTATGAATCGCAGTTGCATGGCCTGAACGGCTATCGCCAGATACTCGTCAACGCGCAGGGGCGCTCGGTCGATCGTCAGGGCGCCTATCAGCCAGACCTGCGCGCCGAGGCACCGGCTCCGGGGAAGGATCTGGTGCTGTCGATCGACCTGCCAACCCAGCAGGCTGCCGAAGCGGCGCTCGGCGAGAATCGCGGAGCCGTGGTCGCTATCGATCCGGCCAATGGCGACGTGCTGGCGCTGGTGAGTCATCCGGGTTTCGACCCGAGCGTATTTGGTCGCGGCCTGACCAACAGCGAATATGCCGTGCTGACCGGCAATGAAGACAAGCCGCTGCTCAACCGCGCACTGCGCGGAGCCTATCCATCCGGCTCGACCATCAAGCCGGTCATGGCGCTGGCCGGTCTCAGCTATCAACTGATCGATCCGCAGCGGCGCGAGTTCTGCAACGGTCAGTTCCACCTGCCGGGCAGCAGCCACCTGTACCGTGAGGGCAAGGGTGGCAAACATGGCAATGTCGATCTCGTCGATGCCGTCGCGCGCTCCTGCGATGTCTATTTTTACAGCCTGGCGGCGCAGATAGGCGTCGAGCGCATCGCCAGATTTGCCGCGCAGTTTGGGCTCGGAGCACTCACCGGCATAGACATCAGCGGTGAAAAACCCGGGCTGCTGCCCACGCCCGAATGGAAGCAGAAGGTCTACAAGCAGATCTGGTACCCCGGTGAGACCGTCAATCTGGGTGTCGGCCAGGGTTACCTGCTGGTGACGCCGCTGCAGCTGGCGCACATGGCGGCGATACTGGCCGGTCGCGGCCAGAGTTTTCAACCACGCGTAGTCATGGGCGTGCGTGACGCTGCGGGCAACATCGAGCGCAACGCGCCGATCGCGGCGCCCGGCGCCACCGGCATCAGCGACGAGGCCTGGGCGCTGGTGCTCAAAGGCATGATCGGCGCCACAACCTATGGCACGGCCGCCGCCATCAGCAAGGACGCACGCTACAGCATCGCCGGCAAGACCGGCACCGCCCAGGTGTACACGGTGGCGCAGAATGCCAAATACAATGCCAAGACCGTGTCCGAAAAGCTGCGTGACCACGCCTGGTTCATCGCCTTTGCCCCGGCCGAGACCCCACGCATTGCGGTGTGCGTGCTGGTGGAGAATGGCGGCTTCGGCGCCAGCGCGGCGGCGCCCATTGCCCGTCGTGTCATGGACGCGTACCTGCTCGATGATCCAACCAGCGCCAAAGCAGCGGGTGGTAAGCCATGATCATGGATGACAACCGCGACTCGGCCGCCAGGCGCACTTTTTCGGCCACCGCCCGCCTGCTCTCGGCGCTCAAGCTCGATGGACCGCTGCTGGTCAGCCTGGGGCTGCTGGCGGTCTATGCACTCATCGTCCAGTACAGTGCCTCGGGTCAGAGCCTGGATACGGTCATGCGCACGCTGATGCGCCTGGGGCTTGGCACCATGGCCATGATCGCACTCGCGCACAGCGGTCCCAATTTCCTGCGCAGCCTGGCGCCCTGGCTGTACGGCGCGGGCATCGCACTGCTGTTGGTGGTCGATGCCATTGGCTACGTCGGCAAGGGCGCGCAGCGCTGGCTCGATCTGGGCCTGATACGCTTTCAACCCTCGGAAATCATGAAACTTGCCGTGCCGATGATGGCGGCGGCGTTCATGCACGAGCGCCCGCTACCGCCCACCTGGCGAAATCTGCTGGTGCTTGCGGTCATTATTGTCCTGCCGGTCGGCCTGGTCGCCATGCAGCCGGACCTGGGCACGGCGGTGCTGATCTTTGCCACCGGCGCACTGGTGGTGCTGATGGCAGGGCTGCAGTGGCAGGTCATTGCCGGGCTGGTCGTGGCCGCCGGGGGACTGGGCGTGATCGGCTGGAATTTCCTGCACGACTATCAGCGCCAGCGCATTCGCATCTTTCTCGATCCGCAATCCGACCCACTGGGTTCCGGCTATCACATCATTCAGTCGCAGATCGCCATCGGTTCGGGCGGCCTGTTCGGCAAGGGCTGGATGAATGGCAGCCAGGCACAACTCGAATTCCTGCCCGAGCGCTCCACCGATTTCATATTCGCGGTGATTGGCGAAGAGTTCGGCCTGCTGGGCCTGCTGGTGCTGCTGCTGCTCTATCTCTTCATCGTTTCGCGTTCGCTATTCCTCGCCACCCAGGCCAGTGGCACCTTCGCGCGTCTGCTCGCCTCCAGTCTGGCACTGACCTTCTTTGTATACGTGTTCATCAACGCCGGCATGGTCAGCGGCCTGCTGCCAGTGGTCGGTGTGCCACTGCCGCTGATCAGTTACGGCGGCACTTCGGTCGTGACCCTGTTGGCCGGCTTCGGTATCCTCATGGGCCTCTACTCACACCGCAAGCTCGTCAACTCGTGAAGCGCGCTGTTTTTTTCAGTCCGGCCCTGCTGCTGTTGTCAGCGCTGCTGCTGACCGGCCGCCCGGTCGCTGCCAGCGAAGCTGCCGCGCTGCGCACCCTGCCCGGCCACACGCGCTTTGACCTGGCGCGCGCGGACATCAACGCCTTTGTCGATCATCTGGTTACGCAGGGCTTTCAGCGCGATGCAGCGTTCGCCCTGTTGGCCAGGGCGGAACCACAACCCAAGATCATCGAGGCCATGGCGCGCCCCGCCGAGAAGTCGCTGCAGTGGTGGGAATATCGCGCGCGCTTTCTCACTGCTGAGCGCATCGACGCCGGCGCCCGACTGTGGCGCGAGCACCGCGAGCTGCTCGACGCCATTGCCATGGAACGCCGGGTGCAGCCGGAAATCATCCTCGGCATTCTCGGGGTGGAGACATTTTTCGGGCGCATCACCGGCCGCTACCGCGTGCTGGATGCGCTCAGCACGCTGGCATTCGACTACCCGCCGCGCGCTGACTTCTTCCGCCAGGAGCTCGAACAGTTCCTGCAACTGACACGCGCCGGCGAACTGGATGCCGAAACCACCCTGGGTTCGTACGCGGGCGCCATGGGCGTCGCACAATTCATGCCCTCGAGTTTCCAGCGCTATGCGGTGCGTGAGGGCGAATCGGCGCGTCGCGATCTGTGGAACGACTGGGGCGATATCTTCGGCAGCGTGGCCAACTATCTGCAGCAGCACGGCTGGGAATACGGCCAGGCGGTACTGGCCGAGGCCGAACTCGGTTCGGCGCCGGAGCCCATTCCGGCCGCCAGCGTAACCCTCAGCGACACGCTGGGCGCGCTGCGCGGGCGCGGCATGCAGGTACACACCCTGCTCGACGATACGACGCCGTGCCTGATCGTGCCGGCGCCTTTGCAGTCAGCCATGAGCTACCGCGTTGGTTTAAAGAATTTCTACGTTATCACCCGCTACAACCGCAGCCCGCTGTATGCCATGGCGGTCAACGATCTGGCGCAGGCGATCGTCGCACGCACCCTGGCCGCTGACGCGCCATGAGCAACCGGCCAGGCCTGCAAGTGTCGCCGCGCGCCTGGCTGGCGCTGGCGCTGCTGATCACCCTGGCGGCGTGCAGCAGCACTGCGCGTCGCGAAGCACCGCGGCCGCTGCCCATACCGGATGCGAGCGCCGTGCCCGACGCCATGCCGCGCTCCGAGCCGCGCAGCACCCACGGCAACCCGCCTTTTTACGATGTGAACGGGCAGCGCTATCAGGTGCTGGCCAGTGCCGAGGGGTACCGCGAGCGCGGCGTCGCCTCCTGGTATGGACCTGATTTTCACGGCCACAACACCTCGAGCGGCGAGCCCTACGACATGTATGCCATGACCGCCGCCCACCGGACCCTGCCGCTGCCCTGCTATGCGCGCATCACCAATCTCGGCAACGGCCGCAGCGTAGTGGTGCGCATCAACGATCGCGGTCCGTTCGTCAGCAATCGCATCGTCGATCTTTCCTACACCGCGGCGCAGCGGCTCGATATTGTGCGCACCGGAACCGCGCTGGTGGAGCTGCAAACGGTTGGACCGGTCACTGATCGCGGGGCAATGGCGAGCGCCTTGCCGATGCCGACACCAACGCCGGCTTCCGCACCGGCAAATCTGCCGGCACTGTACATCCAGGTCGGCGCCTACGCCGAGGCCGGCAACGCCCGACGGGTAGTAGAGCACTTGCAGGCCGCCGGCATTGACTCGAGCCTGTCGCTCGCCAGCGCAGCAGGCGGACGAGCGCTGCGGCGCGTACGCGTGGGACCGATAGCCAGCGTTGAGCAGTTCGATAGCCTCGCGGCGCGACTGGCGACACTGGGCTATCCCGATGCGCGACTCGCCAGCGACTGAAGCGAACCGTTACACTTGCGCCCCGTTTGCGGAGATCCACACTGATGTTGCTGCGCTTAGGTCTGCTGAGTCTGCTGATTGCCTTTTCATCCCCGCAGCGGGCCGCAGCGGCAACGCCCGCGACTGCACCCATGCCCACGGCACCGGCCATCGATGCGCGCAACTGGATACTGATCGATTTCGCCTCCGGCCAGACCCTGGCCGAGTCGCAGGCTGACCAGAAGATCGAGCCGGCCAGCCTGACCAAGCTCATGAGTGCCTATGTGATCTTCAATGCGCTGCGCGACGGCCGGCTGAAACTGGCTGAACAGGTGTTGATCAGCGAACACGCCTGGCGTGCGGAAGGTTCACGCACTTTTGTGCAGGTGGGCACCCGTGTGCCGGTCGAGGTGCTGCTGAAGGGCATGATCGTGCAATCCGGCAACGATGCCACGATCGCGCTGGCCGAACGGGTTGGCGGCAGTGAACCCGCATTCGTGCAGATGATGAACGCCTGGGCACATCGACTGGGCATGAACCGCACCCACTTTGCAGACGCCAGCGGCCTGCCTTCGCCCAGCCACTACAGCACGGCGCGCGATCTCGCGATCCTGTCGCGCGCCATCGTGCGCGACTTTCCCGAGTATTACCCGATCTATTCACTGCGTGAATACACCTGGAACAACATCCGCCAGGAAAACCGCAATGGCCTGCTGGAGCGCGATCCGAGCGTCGATGGCATCAAGACCGGGCATACCGAATCCGCAGGCTACTGCCTGATCAGTTCTGCCAGACGCGAGGGAATGCGCCTGGTGTCGGTGGTGCTGGGCGCCAAGAGTGTCAGGGAACGCGAGAGCGGCAGCGCCGCGCTGCTCGCCTATGGTTTCAACTTCTTCGAAAGCGTTACGCTGCGCAAGCGCGGCGCCACCGTACTCACAAGCCGGGTCTACAAGGGCAGCGAAAAGTACGTGGCCGCGGTACCCGCCGCCGATGTGCAGATCACGGTGCCGCACGGCCAGGGCCTGAGCATTGCCACGCGCGCCACAGTGCGGCGGCCGCTGCTGGCGCCCCTGACCACCACAACTGCAATCGGTGAACTGCAGGTCGATCTGGGTGGCAAGACGGTGGCGCGCGTGCCGTTGTACCCGGCCGTTGCCATAGCCGCAGGCGGCTGGTGGCGCAGCATGGTCGACACCATCAGCCTCTGGTTCTAGGACCCTTGGCAGACCCCTTTCCCATCTGTCATCTCAACGGCGCCCTGCTGCCCTTGCGCGCGGCGCGCGTCTCGCCGCTCGATCGCGGCTTCCTGTTTGCGGATGCCGTCTACGAAGTCATCGCAGTACATGCAGGTCGGGCGACACGGCTCAACAGCCATCTGCAACGGCTGGCCGACAGCCTGGCAGCACTGCGCATCCGCAATCCGCACGATGCCGGACAATGGAGCGCGCTGCTGCAGGCGCTGATCACGGCCAACGGCGCTGCCGATCTGTATGTCTACCTGCAGATCTCGCGCGGCGCTGAGTACGGACGCAACCACGCCCCGCTGCCGGAGCTGACACCAACAGTGTTCGCCTTCTGCGCGCCGCTCCAGCTAAGTTCACCGGCAGCGCTCGCCGAGGGCGTGGCCTGCATCACCGCAGCCGATACCCGTTGGGCGCGCTGCGACATCAAGTCGGTGGCGTTGCTCGCCAATGTGCTGTTGCGCCAGCAGGCGGTGGAAGCGGGCGCCGCCGAAGCCATCCTGCTGCGCGATGGCTGGCTCACCGACGCCAGCTCCTCCGCGGTACACGTGGTGATCAATGGCGAGATTCGCACGCCGCCGCGCTCTCACCTGCTGCTGCCGGGCACGATGCGCGCCCTGATGGAAGAGCTGGCGAGCACACATGCCATCCCCTGCCACAGCGTGCCGGTCAGCGAGCGCGAACTGCGCGCTGCCGACGAGATCTGGCTGAGTTCCGCCACCCGCGGTGTCATTGCCGTAACCAGCCTTGACGGTCAACCGATAGGCGATGGCCGCGCCGGGCCGCTGTGGCGACGCATGCGCCCATTGGTGGAAGCCAACTGGTGAAGCAACCAGCTGCCGTGAAGCGCGTCTGGTCACTGCCCGACATGCTCGGCATCGAATGGGCCGACGGCACGCTCAGCGAATTCGCGAGCCTGTGGCTGCGCGACAATGTGCGCGAGGATCGCGACCCCCACAGTGGTCAGCGGCTCATCGATGTTGCGGAGCTACCCGAGAACCCGCGGATTCGCGTGGCGGCAGTGCATGGCGCCATGCTGCGGATCGAATGGGAGGCCGAGGCGCGCCCGGCAATGTTCGAGCTTCAGTGGCTGCAGGCACATGCAGCGAACCTGCCCGGGCAGCGGCCTGCGATCACGCCCAGGCCCTGGCTCGAGGGCGCGCGCCTCGATGCCGCGCGGGATTTCGCCTGGGCCACATACGCCGCGGCCCAAAACAATCGTACGCTGCGCGCCCACTGGCTTGAGCGACTGTTGCAGGACGGTGTGGCGCTGTTGAGCGAGGTGCCGCCGCACGCAGCAGGAATTCTCCAGGCCGCAGCGCTCGTGGGGCGGGTCGCGGAAACCAACTATGGCCTGGTGTTCGACGTTCGTTCCGTGCCGCAGCCGGAAAATCTCGCATACACCGATCTGGGTTTGGGATTGCACACCGACAACCCCTATCGCGAGCCGGTGCCGGGGTTTCAGGTGCTGCACGCCCTGCACACCACAGCCGACGGTGGCGACAGTCTGCTCGGCGACGGCTTCGCAATTGCCGAGCATCTGCGGGCGAGTTCGCCCGATGCCTTCGCGCTGTTGACGCGTACCGCGGTGCCCTTCCGGTACCGCTCCAGGGATGCGGAGCTGTACGCCGAGCGGCCGTTGATACAATTGTCCTGTTCCGGCACGGTCAGCGCCGTGCATTACAACAACCGCTCGATCGCCCCGCTGCGGCTCGCGGCCGACGCGACGCGTGCTTTCTACTCCGCTTACCGGCGTTTTGCCCTGCTGCTGCGCGAGCCGCGCTTCCAGCTGCGCTTCCGGCTGCGCGACGGCGATCTCGTGGTTTTCGACAATCAGCGCATTCTGCACGGCCGCACCGCATTTTCATCTGCCAGCCAGCTGCGCCACCTGCGCGGCTGCTATCTGACCCGCGACAGCGTGTACAGTGAGACTGCGCTGCTGCGCCGTGAACTGCAGCCGAACCTGAGCCCATGAGCGTCAGCGCGGAAATACTCGGCATTTTTCAGCAGCGCGGGCTGGGTGCGTATTTCGGCGAGCGTGTCTCGATGAGTGAACACGCGCTGCAGGCCGCCCACTTCGCCCAGGCTGCCGCCGCACCGCCCGCGCTCGTCGTCGCCGCGCTGCTGCACGACATCGGCCATCTGCTCGCGGACGTGCCGGGCGATATTGCCGCCTGGAGCGTGGATGCGCATCACGAACAGATCGGCAGTGACTGGCTCGCCAGGCGATTCGGTCCTGAGGTATCAGAACCCGTGCGCCTGCACGTTCCTGCCAAGCGCTATCTGCTGGCCACCAACCCCGGATATTTCGCCAGCCTGAGCCCGGCCTCGGTCATCACGCTGAAACTACAGGGCGGCCCAATGGCAGCGCATGAAGTAGCGCAGTTCGAGCGCGAACGCTACTGCCGGGAAGCCGTGCAGATCCGGCACTGGGACGATCTGGGCAAGGTGTCGGGACTGACGACGCCTGGTTTCAACGACTATTGCGCACTCATCGAGTCGCTGGCGAAGCAGGACATGCAGCAAGCCAACCGCAGCGGGCCCGCCACCTGACGGGCCCGCCCGGTCAGACCAGCCAGCCCAGCCGCACCTACGCCAGGCGAGAATTCACGGCGACTGATCCGCCCTATAATGCCCTCGTCAACAACTGCCCGGGAGCAACGCAAATGATTGGCTATGTAACGCTGGGAACCAACGACAAAGACCGCGCCGCGAAATTCTACGACCAGCTGCTCGCCGTGATGGGCGCCAGGCGCACTATGGAGACCGAGAAATACGTGGCCTGGGGAACCTCGCCCACTGCGCCCATGCTGTTCATCATCAAGCCGGCCGATGGCAGGGCGGCAACCGTTGGCAACGGCGTGATGGTGGCGCTGGCTGCAAAGAGCAAGGCCGAGGTCGATGCGGTGTATCAGAAGGCTATCGCGTTGGGCGGCAAGGACGAGGGACCGGCGGGTCCCCGCGGCGATAATTTTTACGCCGGCTATTTCCGCGACTCCGAGGGCAACAAACTGTCGGTGTTCTTCGACGGCTGACCCAGTCGAGGTCGGCAACGTGACCTGGGTCGCAGTTTGCCGGCCGGGGGACGCAAGCGCTCAACTAACCCCGTAGGGTGCCGAAAGCACTCTTAATGAAGCGGGAAAACCTCTGAGCGGCCTGGCTTTGCGCCGATGAAACGCTCCACCGAAGGCCTGATAGCGCTGCAGTTTCTTGCGGTGGCGCTACCCATTGCGCTGGTGCTGCTGGCGCAGCTGGCCGCTGACGCACAGCGTGCGGCGGCCCTCGATCATTCCTGGCCGCTGCGCAACCTGGCCAGCGAGGCACGCGCCAACTATCGCACTTTTACCAACGGCGCTGCCGACGCCGTCGACAGCGGCGCGCTCGGCCGGCAGTCGGCCGAGGCGCTGAGCGAGTCGGCCGCGCTGCTCGCCAGGCTGGCCCAGCGCGGCGAAGCCGCGGCACTGGGCGATGCGCCCGGCGTGGTCGCTGATCTCGCCCGGAACCTTGGGCATGGCGCCACACTCGAGGCACTGATGCCACTGCGCGCCCAGATCATGCTTGGGGATCGGCTCACACGCGATATCGACGTCAGCTTCAAGACGCGCGATGAGGCCGTGGTCCGCGACGCCATCGCCTCGGCCATCCGGCAGAAGCGTCAAGTGAGCCTCGCGCTGCTGATCACCGGCGCACTCAGCATCGTATTCGTGCTGGCAACCAGGCGCCGCCTGAAGCGGCAGCTGGCGGCCGAGGCGGCCATCGACAAGCAACGGCATGCCGAGATCGAGGCCATTTCGATACGCTTCAGCATGGCGACCGAGGCGGCGCGCGCCGGCGTCTATGAGCTGCAGGAACAGGATAGCAAGGTCTGGTGGAGCGAGACGATGAGCGCGCTGTACGGGCAGACGTCGCCCGGCTTCCAGCCCACTCTGGGCGAATGGCTGGAAATGATACATCCGGCCGACCGCGCCGCGGCCGGGCAGGCGATGGAGACAGCGCTGCGCGAGCGCCGACAGCTGCGCACGCACTACCGCGTCGTGCTGCCGGACGGCGGCGTGCGTCATATCGAATCGCTGGCGGCGGTAGTCACCGATGACGCCACGGTCAGGGCCCGACTGGTGGGCATCGACCTGGACGTGAGCGAACGGGTCGCGGCTGAAGAGCGCGAGGACCGGCTGCAGCTGCAGCTGCGCGAGGCCTCGCGTCACGCCGGGATGGCGGAGGTCGCCACCTCGGTGCTGCACAACGTCGGCAACGTGCTCACCAGCGTCAACGTCTCGGCCAGCCTGGTCACCGACAATCTCAGGCGTTCGAAGGCCGCCGGCCTCGGCCAGGTGGTGAGCCTGCTGCAGGAGCATCAGCCAGACCTCGGGCATTTCATCGGTCACGACGAGCGTGGACGGCAGCTGCCCGCCTATCTCGACGCGCTTGCCAAGCATCTGCTCGCCGATCAGAGCACCGCCCTGCTGGAACTCGAGTCGCTCAGGAAGAACATCGATCACATCAAGGAAATCGTCTCGATGCAGCAGAGCTACGCCAAGCTCGCTTGTGTGACCGAAATCATCGAGGTTGCCCAGCTGGTCGAAGAAAGCCTGCGCATCAATGCCGGCGGCCTGGCACGCCACGCCATCAGTCTCGAGCGCGAGTTCGCACCGGTGCCGCCGATCACGGTCGACAAGCACAAGGTCCTGCAGATCATGGTGAACCTGCTGCGCAATGCCAAGCACGCCTGCCAGGACAGCACGGCAACAGCGCGGCGCATCACGGTACGAATCGCCGCCGGCGACGGCATGGTCCACATTGCGGTCAGCGACAACGGCGTGGGCATTTCACCGGAAAACCTGACGCGCATCTTCAGCCACGGCTTTACGACCAAGCAGGAGGGTCACGGCTTTGGCCTGC
>JBAVRE010000065.1:0-8102 GCA_049694695.1 Steroidobacteraceae bacterium
GCCGCGGTTTCGAGCGCGCCCAGGCGGCCGGCTGCAATGAGATCGGCATGGCCGTGGTGGTCAGCGAGACCTTCAACCAGCGCAACCAGGGCGCGAGCGTCGCCGAATCCGTGGCGGCCTGGCATGAAATCGCCGCGCTGGCGCATGCGGCTGGCATCCGTGCGCAGGTGACCCTGTCGGCGGCGTTCGGCTGCCCGTTCGAGGGCGAGGTGGCGGTCGAACGCGTGGTTGAACTCGCCCGGCTTGTCGCCGAGGCCCGGCCCTTCGAAATTGCGCTCGCCGACACCATCGGCGCCGGCGTTCCCAGCCAGGTCACCGAGCTGGTCGGGCAGGTGCGCGCGGCGCTGCCCGCGATGCCACTGCGCTGCCATTTCCACAACACCCGCAACACCGGCATTGCCAACGCGTATGCCGCCGTCGCCGCGGGAGTCCAGGCGCTCGATGCCAGCCTCGGCGGCATCGGCGGCTGCCCATTCGCGCCAGCCGCGACCGGCAACATTCCTACCGAGGATCTCGTCTACATGCTGACGCGCATGGGCATTGCGACCGGCGTCGACCTCGACGCGCTGCTCGCGACCGGGCGCTGGCTGCAGGAGCAGCTCGGCCGCCCGGTACCGGGTATGCTGATCAAGGCGGGTGGTTTTCCATTGCTGCGAGCGCGCGCCTGATGTGGTGCGCCGATTACAATTCAGGAACTGAACAAAACAGGTGCACGCATGAGTTACAGACTGGGAGTTGATGTCGGCGGCACGTTCACCGACCTGTTGCTCGTCAACGAAGCGAACGGCCAGGTCTGGACCGCCAAGGTGCCGAGTACACCGGCCGACCAATCGATCGGGGTTCTCAATGGCATGGCCCGCGTGTGCGAGCGAGCCGGCGTCGAGCCGACCGAGATCGATCACGTGATGCACGGCACCACCGTGGCCACCAACACCGTTCTGACCGGCACCGGGGCGCGCTGCGGGCTGGTGACGACCCGCGGCTACCGACAGGTGCTGCAGATCGCGCGCAGCTTCGTGCCCGGTGGCCTCGGCGGCTGGGTGATCTACAACAAATCGCTGCCGATGGCGCCGCTCAGCTGCACCATCGAAGCCGACGAGCGCGTCAGCAGTAGCGGCGAAATCGTCCGGCCACTCGACGAAGCGCAGCTGCGCGTGGCCCTGCAATCGCTCCGGGCCAGGAAGATCGAAGCACTGACGGTCTCGCTGATCAATGCCTATGCCAATGACCAGCACGAGCAGCGCATCAAAAAGATCGCCCAGGAAGTGCTGCCTGGCATCCCGGTGTCGCTGTCTTCGGAAGTCGTGCCGGAAATGCAGGAGTACGAACGCACCGTGACCACGGTCGCCAATTCCTACGTGCGGCCGCGGGTGCAGAAATATGTGCGCAACCTGAAATCGAAGCTCGAGGCGCAGACCCGCAAGGTCAAGCTGCATATCCTGCGCTCCGACGGCGGCCTGGCCTCGGCCAGGTCGAGTGAAGAATATCCCGTCAACCTGCTGATGTCCGGACCGGCCGGCGGAGTCACCGGCGCGCTCTGGGTAGCGGTACAGGCCGGGTTTCCGAACCTGCTGACCATCGATGTGGGCGGCACCTCGACCGATGTCTCGCTGATCATGAACGGTGTGCCGCGTCTGCGGCGCGAGACCACGATCGGCGATGTCACGGTGCGTGCCTCGTCCGTGGACATCCGCACGGTCGGTGCCGGCGGCGGCTCGATCGCACACGTGCCTGAGCTCACCCGGGCGCTGCGCGTTGGCCCGCAATCGGCGGGCGCTGATCCCGGGCCGGCGGCGTATGGGCGGGGTGGCACCGAACCGACCGTCACCGATGCCAACCTGGTGCTCGGCTATCTGCCGGCGCAGCAGCGTCTCGGCGGCGACATGGAACTGAATCGCGAGCTGGCGCACACCGCAGTTCGCAAGATCGGCAGCGCGCTCGGACTGAGCGTCAGGGATGCGGCACTGGGCATCTACAACATCGTCAATGAAAACATGGTCGGCGCGCTGCGCCTGGTTTCGGTTGAACAGGGCCACGATCCGCGTGAGTACGCCCTGATCGCCTTCGGCGGCGCCGGGCCTCTGCATGCCAACGCGCTCGCACGACTGCTCGGCTCCTGGCCGGCGATCATCCCGCCGGGACCTGGCGTGCTATGTGCGCTCGGTGATGCCACCACGGCGATCCGTGATGAATCAGCGCGCACCTACATCTGCAAGTTCAGCGACACCAGCGCCAGGGACGTAAGCAAGGTGCTGAGCGAACTCGCGGACGATGCCGCACGCTCACTCGAGGGCGAGCAGGTGCCGCGCTCCGAGATGAGCATCGGCTACCAGGTTGACGTGCGCTATCGCGGGCAGGGGCTGCTGTTGACCGTCAACGTCGAACTCGAAGCACTTGCGAAGCAGGGACTCAAGGCAATCTCCGTGCCTTTCGATGCCGAACACAAGCGCCTGTTTACCTTCGCGCTGCCGCTCGAGCACGAGCTGGTGAATCTGCGCGCCACCGTGCAGGGCCGCGGCATCAGCATCGAGCGACCCGTGGTGGCAAAGGGTGGCCCCAGTCCAAAGGCCGCGGCCGTCGGCAAGCAGAAGGCCTACATGGACGGTCGTGAGGTTACTGCGACCGTTTACGAGCGCGGCAAGTTCAGGGCCGGCAACCGCATTGCCGGGCCCGCGGTGGTCATGGAAATGGATTCCACCGCGGTGATCCTGCCCCGGCACACCGGCGTGGTCGACCGGCACGGCAACATCCTGATCTATCCGGATGGCTACCGGGTACCAAAGCAGCCAAGGGCCGCCGGCAATAACAAAGCCAGGCCAAAGGCCAAGGTCAAGGTCAAGGTCAAGGTCAAGGCCAGGAGCCGACGCCGCTAGGCGCTAACCGAATTCAAGCATCGGCATCATCGCAACAGGATTTGGAGTCAAGCACATGCCCGCCACGATCATCCAGCGCAACAGCAGGAAGATGAAAAAGGTCAAGGTCGATTCGGTCACGATCGACATCATCGAGAGCGCGCTCCGCAACGCACGCTACGAGATGGATACCGTGTTGTTCCGCACTGCGATGTCGCCCGGCATCCGCGAACAGCACGACGAATTCCCGATGATCGCCAACCTCGACGGCAAGATGGTCGTGGGCCAGTTCGGCTCCTTCATCCATGGCTTCATGCAGGGCTACGACGGCACGATCGAAGCAGGCGACATCTTCCTGACCACCGACCCGTATTCAGTCAATGGCGCGGTCAGCCATGCCAACGACTGGCTGCTGCTGATGCCGATCTACAAGGGCGGCCGTGTCATTGCCTGGTCGGCAATGTTTGGCCACATGACTGATATCGGCGGCAAGGTGCCCGGTTCGCTCCCCACCGACGCGCGGCAGATCTACGAAGAAGGCATCGTCGTACCACCGCTCAAGATCTACAAAGCCGGCAAGCTCAACGAGGACGTGTTGCGCATCATCCTGCACAACTGCCGGTTGCCGATGTGGAACCTCTCGGATTTCAACGCCATCGTCGCCGCGCTGCGCACTGCCGGCATACGCTGCATCGAGATCGCCACACGCTTTGGCGACGACGTGTTCTATTCGGCCATGGATGCGATGCTCGAGCGCAACAAGCGGGCGATGCGCGTACTGATCGGCAAGACGGTGCCGGAGCAGAAGCAGTACTTCGAGGACTACGTCTGCGATGATGGCATGGGCATGGGTCCCTACAAGATCGCCTGCAGCATGTGGCGCGAGGGTGACAAGTGCATCTTCGATTTCGCCGGCACCGACCCGCAGTCGATCGGCTCGATCAACTTCCTGCTGAACGAAGAGATGTTCAAGATGTTCGCGGGCGTCTACATGATCATGGTGTTCGACCCGCAGATCCTGTTCAACGACGGCTTTTATGACCTGATGGAAGTGAGGATCCCGGCTGGCACGCTGCTCAAGCCGCTCAAGCCGGCGGCGCTCTCCTGCCGTACGCATGCGCTCGGGCGCATCTTCGATATCCTCGGCGGCCTGCTCGGCCAGGGTAATCCGGCCTTCATGTGCGCGGCTGGCTTTTCCGACAGCCCGCACTTCATGTATTCGGGCTATCGGGCCAACGGCGAGTGGTACCAGCTCTACCAGATCGGCTTCGGCGGCATCCCCGGCAAGCCCTTTGGCGACGGACCCGATGGTCACTCGCTGTGGCCATCGTTTACCAACGTGCCCAACGAATTCCTCGAGAGCTATTTTCCGCTGCGCATCGATGTCTATGAGACCCTCCCCGACACCGGCGGCCCCGGCAAGAACCGCGGCGGCAACGCGCTGCGCATCGGCTACCGTTTCCTCGAGCCCGGCGAGATCTCGATCCACGACGATCGCTGGCTGACCTATCCCTGGGGCGTAAACGGCGGACTGCCGGGCAAGCGCAGCCGCAAGACCCTGCTGCGCGCCGACGGCACCCAGGAGCAGCTGCCCTCGAAGTGCGATCGCATCAAGGTGGAGCGCGGCGACCTGCTGCATTTCGATACCTGGGGCGGCGGCGGCTGCGGCGATCCCTTCGAGCGCGAGGCTGCCAAGGTCGCCTTCGACGTGGACGCGGGCCTGGTGACGATCGCCGGTGCGCGCCGCTACGGCGTGGTGCTGCGTGCCGACCACAGCATCGATGAAGCCGCAACCACCCAGCTGCGCGCCCAGCTCAGGCAGGAGCGCGGCGCAGTCCCGCTGTTCGATCGGGGCTTCCAGTCGATCGACGAACTCAAGGCGCGCTGCGCTGCCGAGACTTCGCTCGCCCCACCCGCGCAGCCCACGTTTACACGGCGCGCCGTGGCCGCGAAACAGGCTGGCCGAGCATGAGCGGCGCGGCCCCCGGGTACGAATCCTCCGGCTATGGGTCCGGTGAGGTAGGCGTCGGGAAACGCCCGGCAGTGCTGGTCGTCGATCTGCAGCTCGCCTTTACCGATCCGCGCTTTCCGATCGGCCGCCTGCCGATGGTGCACGCCGCCACCGAGCGCACCGCCGAGCTGCTCAAGGTCGCGCGCGCCCACAACGTGCCGGTCGCCAAGTGCTACACCGCCTATAGCAGCGCCGCCGACATGCCGCATTGGAAAGTGAGCACGGTGCGCGACGAGTTTTTCCACGGCCATCCCTGCACCGCGTTCGACCCGCGCGTCGATGAACCTGATTACGATTTCAACTTCTGCAAGAGCGGGCCGTCGATATTCTTTCTGACGCCGCTGATCACCTTTCTCACCAAACAGGGCGTCGACACGGTGCTGATCACCGGCTGCACCACCAGCGGCTGCGTACGCGCCTCGATCGTCGACGCGTTTTCCTTCGGCTTTCGCGTCATGGTGCCGGAGGATTGTTGCGGTGACGCTGAGCGCGGCCCGCACGAGAGCAACCTGAATGATGTTGGCCGACGCTATGCCGATATCACCGACGCGCGCGCAATGATGCGCTACCTGGCCGGAGTGGGCTCAGGAGCTGCGACCGATGCCAGGGCGCGCGCTCAGGCCTCGTAGACCCAGCGGCCGCCGAGCATGGTGCGCTCAGGTCGCACGCTCATGAAGCTCATGGGATCGATCGTCATCAGGTCGTGGTCCCAGACGACCAGGTCGGCGAGCTGGCCGGGCTCGAGCGTGCCCTTGATGCCCTCCTCGAACGAGGCGTAGGCGCCATTCACCGTGGAGCAGCGGATCGCTTCCTCGACCGTGATGCGCTGGTTCGCGCCCCAGCTGTGGCCGCTGGCATCCGTGCGTGTGACCTCCGAGCGCAGCCACAGCATCGGCTCGGCCGGGCTGGCCGTGTAGTCCGATCCCGGTGCCGCCCTGATGCCAGCATCGATGAAGTCGCGCATCGCGAACATGTGCTTGAGGCGCTCTTCGCCATAGAAATGCATCTTCTCGCTGTGGAAGACCACGTAACCGGCGAACGGCAGTGGAATCACGCCGGCCGCCTTGATGCGCCGTACCAGCTCGGGGGTGACGAGTGTGCAGTGCTCGATCCTGAAGCGCGGATCGCGGCGCGGGAATTCGCGCTGCAGCTGCTCGTAGATTCCCAGTACCGTATCAATGGCCACATCACCATTCGCATGCGTGCCCACCTGCCAGCCGGCGAGGTAAGCCTTGCGCGTCTGCTCGTAAAGCGTCTCGCGGGTCGCGCGGCTGATGCCGCGGTAGTCACCGAGACCGGCGTAGGGTTCGGAGAGCAGCGCAGTACGCTCGGAGATCGAGCCGTCGGCAAACAGCTTGATCGCACCGACCCGCACCCACTCGTCGCCAAAGCCCGTGTGCACACCGGCGGCGATCATCTTGTCGAGCAGTGAGTAATCGATGTGCGTGTAGAAGCGGCCCATGAGTTCGCCGGCATCGCGCGCATCCTGGTAACCCTGCAGGGCCGCGGGATTGCCGTCGGCCTCGCAGGCCGAGGTGATGCCACGACTGGCAAACTGCTTCGAGATCAGCGCCGCGCCCTTGCGGTAATCCTCCCGTGACGGCGGCTTGACGGCGAGCGCGAGCATCGCGCCGGCGGCGTCCTCCGCCACCCGGCCGTTGTGGCGTCCGGCAGCATCGCGGAAGTACTCCCCGTTCGGTGGGTTCGGCGTGTTCTCGTCAACCCTGGCAGCGGTGAGCGCACGGGAGTTGACGAACGCAGTGTGGCCGCCGCGATGCTGCACCATGACCGGGTGGTTGGGAGCGGCGGCGTCGAGGTCGGCGCGATCCAGCGGCCGCGGCGTCTTGGTGTCGTCATACAGGAAGCCGACCACCCACTCACCTGGTGGGGTCGCCGCCGCCTTGACGCGGATTGCAGCCGTGATGGCCTCGATGGAGTCCAGCTCCAGCGCCACCTGGGTGACGAGCGCCACGCCCGATTCGCAGGGGTGCGAGTGCGCGTCGTTGAAACCGGGGGTGACGCGCTTGCCGCCGAGATTGATGCGGCGCGCGCCTGATCCCGCGAGCGCCAGCATCTCGGCGCTGGTGCCGATCGCAAACACGCGACTGCCAGCGAGCGCCAGCGCTTCCACTTCGCGCTCGCGCGTGCCCATGGTCAGTATCCTGCCATTGTGCAGGATCGCATCCGGACGGGTATCCCAGCGGCCGAAAGCGGCGGCGCTGGCGCCCAGCCCCGTGGCAATGAACGTGCGGCGACTCAAACTCTTCATCATGGCCTCCCCGTTGCCGGCAGCAGGTAACGACTGAACCAGGCGGTGGTGCGCTCAAAACGATCCCTGAGAAAGCTCGGCCTCGTCAGGCTGTGATATTCGTCAGGATACACCACCAGCTGCGTTGGAATCCCAAGCGTCCGCAGCGCCTGGTACATCTGCTCGCTGCCGGCAATCGGCACGTTGAAGTCCTTTTCACCGCCCATGAACAGCGTCGGTGTGTGGATCCGGTCAGCATGGAAGAACGGGTACGATAGCCTGATCCACAGGGCCGGGTTCTTCCACGGCCCGCCGAGCTCGGCGTTGTATTGCAGCTGGTACTGGTCGCTCCCGTACATCGAGATCTGATTGGCGCTGCCCGCGCCGCTGACCGCAGCCTTGAAGCGCCCGTCACTGGCAATCGTGTAGTCGGTAAGGATGCCGCCGTAGCTCCAGCCGCCAATGCCAAGTCTTGCGGGGTCGGCGATGCCCGCACCCACCAGGTGATCTACTCCGGCCAGCAGATCCTCGACCTCCTTGTGGCCCCAGTCGGCGGCTATCGCCTTCGCGTAGGCACCGCCCCGCCCACTGCTGCCGCGGTAGTTGATGCCCACCACCACAAAACCACTTGCAGCCAGCAGCTGCCGCCTGAACTGGTAATCATCGTAGGCCAGCGTGTGGGCGTCCTGTCCATTCGGGCCGCCATGAATCAGCAGGATTGTCGGGTATTTCTGGCCGGCCACGAACGACGGCGGCTTGACGATGAGCCCGTGTACCGGTGTGCCGTCACGGCTCTTGAAGCGTATGTCCTCGACGGCGCCGAGTTGCAGCCCGGCAAGCAAAGCGTCGCTGTGGGTCGTGAGCCGTCGCAATTTGCCGGCTTCAAGCGCGTACACCTCGGACGGTGAGTTATCGTCAGCGTAGAGCACGGCCAGGTTGCTGCCGGCTGCGGAAAGCGCCGACACCACGAACGAACCTTTGATCGTTGGCG
>JBAVRE010000066.1:0-3398 GCA_049694695.1 Steroidobacteraceae bacterium
TCGCTGCGCTGTGCTCAGGTGGATCTGATCCGACTCACCATTTCAGTGAACGGCAAAGGCGGCCACGAGCGCACGATTCCGCTCAACCCGAACCTCGCGCAAACGATGCAGATCTATGCGCGAGCGCGTGGACCGTCCTTACCTAATGCGCCGTTCTTTCGATCGCGCTTCGGCGGTCCGCTCTCTCGCGCCGCGATTTACGAGCGCATCCGCACCCATGGTCAGCGTGGGCACGTTGGCATTCCGATTTCACCGCATCGCTTGCGTCACACGTTCGCCACGCATCTGGTGCGTACCGGTGTCGGCCTGGTGACTATCCGCGACTTGTTGGGACATCGGCAGATCACGAGCACGCAGATCTATTTGCACGTCACGGCGGAAGATCTTCGTCACGCCGCCGCGCTTCACCCCATCGGCGCCTTGCTCGCTACCGTCCAACATCTATTGCCAGTGGGGCGGTTGCCATTTCAGAGAGCGAGGGCGGCTGCCGGCACGGGATAGCACAGCTGCAGTTCGAAATCGGCGGCCACCCCGCCGCCCGAAGCGCTGCGCGCTCGGGCGTCGTCTCCATTTGGGATGATCGAGTGAAATAGCCTGCCAAAGCCAAAACCTGTTGGTAGCAAATAGAACTGTCCGGTTTTGTAGCACATAGATTGTCCGCTTTTGCTGTAGGGCTGTGCCAGGGCCGAAGGGCGTAGCCCGAGGCCCTGGCACAGCCGAGCGCTGCGAGCGAACGTTACGCAGCGGCACGTTTCAGCTCCTCGATCAGCTGGCCCTCGGCGCTGTAACGAGCCAGACACCGTGGGCCGTGAAAGATCGAGAGCGTGCGATCCAGATAGCGGCGCACGCCCACTTTGGCCTTTACGAAGTGGCAGCGATAGCGCTGCGCGGGGATTTGCAGCTTGATGGCCTGGAAGGAGATGCAGTTGTCGTTACCGACCTGGCGCTCGAAGTGCTCGCACAGGATCTCGCTCAGATCCACGCCGACCCAGGGCACGAAGGCCGAGCCCACTTCCAGTGCGGGTCGGGCAAACTCGAGATTAAAGGCGGGCCGGTAGCGCTGCGCCAGATAGCGATTGGCGGCCGCCATGTCCGTGATGCCCGCCAACGCCAACTCGCGCACCAGGCGCTCCTGGTGGGTGCGAAAGGCGCGCTCGGAGCGCCCCCGAGCCTGTGGGGAATAGGCCGCGATCATCTCGATCCCCAGCTGCTGCAGCGCCCGGCCAAACTGCGTCGGGGAGCGCCGATCGATCTTGCCGCCGGCCTCCGGGGTGAACCAGTAGTGGCTGCCCCGATCGCTATAAAAGGCACTAAACAGACCATGTTCGCGAATCACCGTCTCGACGCCCTGAAAGCTCGAGCGCGTCCCTTCTTCCTCGACAAACTGCATCGCGTAGTGCTCACTGGTCGCATCGTCCATGGTGACAATCAAATCCCAGCGCTGATCGGGCACCCACTCGTGCCGGCTACCGTCCTGGTGCACGAGCATCCCGGGTAGCGGCGCTCGCTCGCGTCGCTTGCGATGCGCACCGCGCTTGGGGGCCCGCTCGATCAGCTGCACCTTCTGCAGTTGCCGCTTTACCCACGTATAACTGCGCTTGCCACCCGCGCGGCGGTACCACGAGTGGTAATGCCGGGCGCTCCACCCATCATGGCGTACCCGATACGCCGTGGTCAGCGCCAGCACTTCATCCACGGGTGCACGGCGGTGGGAAATCTGTCCCAGCCGCTGATCGATCAATCCTTGCAACCCGTCCTCCTCGTACTTATCAATGTAGCGGCGAAAGGATCGTTCACACACCCCGAGCAGCTGCGCCGCCTCCGTCTGTCGCAACCGGCCGGCTTGCCAGCCGGCATAGGCCTCCGTAAATCGCATCTTCCTGGTCTCCTGTAGCCACTCTGTCCTTCTCACGGCGCGCCCCCTTTTGGGCGCTACCGTGTACCGGACAGATCACGGGCTACAAGACCGGACAGATGATGAGCTACCTACACTGCCAAAGCCAAAACCTAGGCAAAAACAGCCACTCGGCGTAGCATCGAAGCCGATGCTAGCCCTCGCTCGAACCCGCAACAGAGATTATTGCACTCGTGCAGCGAACGAGGACTGCTTCAATGGCGGGCTCAGGACTCGAACTAAATATGCGTATGACAGTGTGGGTCGATTGTCGAATCGCACCATCCAGGGTAATGCCTTTGATCTGACCTACAACGCCATTGGGGCGATCGATACCCTAACGTACCCCACCTCTACCAACAGCTGCCGGGTGAAACTGCAGTATGGCTATCAAAATGGCTTTGCCAAGACCATCACCGATGCCAGTGCTAGCGCACAGTGCACGCTGACGGGCACGGTGTACTGGACCGCGAATAACCAAAATCCACTTGGTCAGATCACCCAGGAGACGCTGGGCAATAACGTGGTCACGAACCGCGTGTTCGACAATGTGACCGGATGGCTCGCCTCGATTCAGGCGGGAGCGGGCGGAGGCACTGTGCTTCAGAACCAGTCGTATCTCTACGATCTGCTCGGCAATGTCACACAGCGACAGGATAATAATGCCGGGCTGACCGAGAGCATCTGCTACGACAACGTGTATCGACTTGATCACACCACGTCAACGGGTCTGTGCACGAGCCCTGCGAAACTGCAGATGACCTATGACGCCATGGGCAATATCACGAAGCGAAGCGATGTCGCGGCGAATGCGCTGTGGACTTACAGCACAACACACAAGCACCAGGTGTTGCAGGCCGGTGACGCGGCTCACACGTACGCCTTTGATAACAACGGCAACGCCATCACGCGCAATGGGAGCGGCATCTCCTGGACGTCCTACAATATGCCCCTTACCATTAATTCCCCTGGGGAGTCCTCCACGTGGAGCTACGGGCAGGATCATCAGAAATGGCTGCAGCAGTACAGTGGGCCCAGCGGGAGTGAAAGCACAACGTACCTGGGTGACCTGCTGGAGAAGGTCATCATTGGTACTGTGACTGATTGGCGGCACTATATCGTTGCGGGTGGCGAGCAGGTGACGGTGTACAGCCGGAAGAGTACGGGAACCAATACACTCCGGTACACGCTGGAAGATCACCAGGGCAGTCCAAGCGCGATTCTGGCGAGCACGGCCAATCCGACAGCCGCGCTGGTGAAGGAGAGTTTTGAACCGTATGGCACACGGAGGAATCCGGCCACCTGGACCGGTCCGCCAGTGGCGGGGGATGTGACGACGATTAATGGCATCAGCAGAGTCGGCTATACGGGGCAGACGATGCTGGGAAACATGGGCCTTATACACATGAACGGACGCGTCCTTGACTCGGTGACGGGGCGGTTCCTGTCGGCGGATCCCTACATCACGGAGCCGGGGAATACGCAGAACTTCAATCGGTATGGG
>JBAVRE010000067.1:0-18506 GCA_049694695.1 Steroidobacteraceae bacterium
GCCTTAGGCCTGATGCTGCTGTCGGCCCTGATTCCCTACCTCTTTTTCAAGCGCCGCGGCTGGCTTTGAGGCCGCAGTCGCGGCCCGGGCGTGCTTGCTGTACTCTTCGCAGCCGCGCGCCGCGCCCGTAGCTCAGCTGGATAGAGTGGCAGCCTCCGAAGCTGCAGGTCGTGGGTTCGAATCCCGCCGGGCGCGCCATCGACTGTGCCGTTATAATTATCGCAATTCCGCCCTGACTATCGGATCGACTGTGAGCAAGCACGACACACATTTTCTCAATACCTTCAGCGTCATCATCGGCTTCCTGATCGTGGTCGCGATCATGATTCTCGCCTTCGCGCGGGTGGTAGCCGGCAGGACGCAGATCCCTGAAACCTACGCTGATCCCAAGTACGTCGACGCCGTTGCCGATCGCACTGCGCCCTTCGTGCATGTGGCGGTGGCTGGCAAGGACAATTCATCGCTCAAGATTGCCGCTCCGGCGCAGAGCGAAACGATTGCGCTGGCCGTGCCGGCAGATGGCCCAGCCCTTTACGACGCGGTCTGCAAGACCTGCCATGCCACCGGGCTGGTGGGCTCGCCGAAGCTTGGCGACCACACGGCCTGGGCGCCGCGCCTGGCCCAGGGCAAGGCGGCGCTTTACGACCATGCGCTCAAGGGCTACGCCGGCAAGGCCGGTGTCATGCCCGCGAAAGGCGGACGTACTGACCTGAGCGACGAACTGGTCAAGCAGGGCGTTGACTACCTGGTGTCTAAAGCCCAATAGATGGACCAGCAGACGGACCAGCAGTCGGGCCGGTGCTTGCGGTCCTGGCCGCGGGTGCTTGGTCCGCCATCGGCCGGAAGCTGGCCGCCTCGCCTACATGCTGCGCGCCGATCTGCACGGCGCCTTCAAGGTCGGCAATGGTGCGGGCGACCTTGAGCAACCGGTGATATCCGCGCGCTGACAACCCCAGGGTTTCAGCGACGCGCAGCAGCAGGCGCTGCGCCTGGGGGTCGGCCCGGCAATGGGCATCGAGCCCCGCATGACCGAGGCGCGCATTGCAGGTTCTCTGGCGACGCTGCTGCAGGCTGAGTGCCGTGCCGACACGCTCCCCAAGCTCCGCCGCGCTGGCCTCGGCACACGGCGCCGACAGTGTGTGCAGTTCGACCCGTGGCATCTCGATCTGCAGATCGATGCGATCGAGCAGCGGTCCAGAGATGCGCTCCCGATAGCGCTGAACACGCCGTGCACTGCACCGGCAGGCGCGCCGCTCGTCCCCGAGGTAGCCGCAGGGGCAGGGATTCATCGCGGCGACCAGCTGAAACCGCGCCGGCAATTCCAGCCGCGCCGAGGCGCGCGCGATGGTAATGACCCCCGCCTCGAGCGGTTCGCGCAGGGCCTCGAGCACGCGCCGGTCGTATTCAGGTAGCTCATCGAGGAACAGCACTCCGTGGTGGGCGAGGCTGATCTCGCCGGCGCGCAGGCGCGCACCACCCCCGACGATCGCGCTGGCGGAGGCCGCATGGTGAGGCGCACGAAATGGACGTAGCCCCCAACGGGCGGGATCAAAACCCTGCGGGCCGATAGAGGCGATGCCGGCCACTTCCATGGCCTCGTGCTCGGCGAGCGGCGGCAACAGATCGATCAGGCGCGCGGCCAGCATGCTCTTGCCGCTGCCGGGCGGGCCGATCAGCAGCAGGCTGTGACCACCAGCCGCTGCAATACTCAGCGCTCTTTTGGCTCTCCATTGGCCTTTTATATGGTCTAACGTGTCATATTGATTCTTTAATGAAACAATTTCGCCATGATCGCTGAGACCCAGCCCGATGGCGGAGGCGCATTCAGCGCCCTCACTGACTGCGCCCGTCAGGAAATTACACACCGCGCGCAAGTCCTGAAATCCATGTGCGCCCCGCGCCCTGGCGAGTCGCACTTCGTGCAGGTCGGCTGCCGGCACCAGGATCTCGCGACCCGCGCGGGCGGCGTGCACAGCCGCCAGCAGCAGGCCACGCACCGGCCGCAGCTCACCGTCCAGCCCCAGCTCGCCATAGCACTCGGGCAGCGGATCGCGGGTGACGCGCACCTGGGCGCTGGCGATCAGCAGCGCCAGCGCGATCGGCAGATCGTAGCGGCCGCCCTCCTTCGCCAGCTCGACCGGCGCCAGGTTGATGGTGATACGGCCGGCGGGAAAGTCGAAGCCGGCGTTGAGGATGGCCGAGCGCACGCGCTCGCGGCTCTCGCGCACCACGGGAGCCGGCAGGCCGACAATGGAGAAGCCCGGCAGGCCACTGCCCAGATGCGCCTCGATCTGCACCAGCGGAGCGTCGAGCCCGAGCTGCGCCCGGGCGCACACCTGCGCGACGCTCACTGGGACTTGAGCTGCTGCACCCTGGCCTCGAGCTCGCTGATTCTCGTTTCAAGTTGCGCGATCCGCTCGCGGGCACGCTCGAGCACGATGGACTGCACCTCGAACTCACTGCGCGAAGTGAGGTCAAGCTTGCCGGCTGCCCCCTGCAGCACCGCCCGGAAGTTGCTCTCGACGTCGTGTTTGAGGGCGCCCAGCGCGCCCGGCAACCCGGCCACGAAGCGTCGCGCCAGCTCATCGATGCCTGGAGAATTCATGCTGCACCTCATTGCCTGAACACTTTTGCCCCGAAATCGCGCGCCGGCCCCGCGCCTGCTGCCAGTTTGGTGCAGAAGCTGCGGTATGCAGGCCGGGCGACCCTGATATCAGCCGCCTGGCCCGTGGCACGCTTTCTGCACTAATGCTCAGCGGCGTTCGTGGAAGGCTTCAAGGATACGCGCCACGCCCGGCTACCGGAATATGCCATTCAGAGTCTTTTCATTGAAATACACGGGCTATGAAAATGATCACCGCCATCGTTCGGCCTTTCAAGCTGGATGAATTGCGCGATGCCGTTGCCCAACTAGGCGTGCAGGGCGTGACCGTGACTGAAGTGCATGAACTGGAATTCGGACCGCGTATCAGGATCGAGATCGCAATCGATGGAGCCATCACCGAACCCGTGCTGGAGGCGATCGCCAATGTGGCGCGCACCGGGCGGCGCGGTGACGGCCGCATCCTGCTCGCCGATCTGGAACAGACCATCAGAATCCGCACCGGTGAAACCGGCATCTCTGCCACATGAATAATCAGCTGGGAGTCGCAAGCATGCGCATTGAAGTGTTGAAAAGAGTCCGCCGGCCGGAGACACGAATGCTGGCGTCAGCATTGGCGTACCTGTTGTTGGCGCTGGCGCCGTTGCATGCGCTGCCGGCCCATGCCGACGCACCGGCCGTTGCGGGCAGCGCCACGGCAGCGCCGGTCGCGGTGGCAGCGGCCCCGGCAGCCGCCACGCCCGCTGCGGCGCCCGTGCCGGACAAGGGTGACACCTCATGGATGATGACCTCCACCGTACTGGTCATCCTCATGACCATCCCCGGCCTCGCCCTGTTCTACGGCGGCCTGGTGCGCGGCAAGAACGTGCTCTCGGTGCTGATGCAGGTCTTCGTGGTCTTCAGCCTGATGGCTGTGCTGTGGGCGGTGTACGGTTACAGCCTGGCCTTCACTGAAGGCGGCGACTTCTTCGGCGGCCTCAGCCGCCTGTTCCTCAAGGGCCTTGACAGCAGCTCGGTATCGGCCACCTTCAGCAAGGGGGTCTATATTCCGGAATACGTATTCATGCTGTTTCAGCTGACCTTCGCCGCGATCACGCCCTGCCTGATTGTCGGCGCCTTCGCCGAACGGGCGAAGTTCTCGGCAGTGCTGGTCTTCATTACGATCTGGTGGACCTTCGCCTACCTGCCGATCGCACACATGGTCTGGTACTGGGCCGGTCCCGACGCCTACAGCAGCGCCGAAGCCGGCGCCAAAGCGGCCTCCACTGCAGGCTTTCTGTTTCAGAAGGGTGCGCTCGACTTCGCCGGCGGCACCGTCGTGCACATCAACGCCGGCATTGCCGGCCTGGTGGGCGCGATCGTGATCGGACGCCGCGTCGGTTACGGCAAGGCCGCCATGGCTCCGCACAACGTGCCCTTTACGATGATAGGCGCGGCGCTGCTGTGGGTGGGCTGGTTTGGCTTCAACGTCGGCTCGAACCTCGAGTCCAATGGCTTTGCGGGCCAGGTGTTCGCCAACACCCTGCTGGCCACGGCCGCTGCCACGCTGGCCTGGATGTTCGCGGAGTGGGCTGCGCGCGGCACGCCGACCATGATCGGCGCGGCTTCCGGCGCGGTCGCCGGCCTCGTGGCCATCACCCCGGCCTGCGGCTGGGTGGGTCCGATGGGTGCGATCGTCATCGGCGCACTGGCTGGCCTGGTCTGCCTGTTTGCGGTCTCCAAACTCAAGGGCTGGTTCAGGTATGATGATTCTCTCGACGTGTTCGGCGTGCACTGCATCGGCGGCATCCTGGGCGCGCTGCTGACCGGCTTCTTCAATGATCCGAAGCTGGGCGGCACGGGTGTCTATGACTACGTCGCCAACCGGGTCGGCGACTTTTCCCTGAGCACGCAGATGATCGCACAGCTCTGGGGGGTGGCCGTCACCCTGGTGTGGTCGGGTTTGGTCGCCTACGCGGCCTACAAGATTGTCGATCTGACCATCGGGCTGCGCATCTCCGAGGACAAGGAGCGCGAAGGCCTGGATACCACTGAACATGGCGAGCACGCCTACAACGACTGAGTGTTGAATCCACCCGCAAGCCTGGCAGCGTGACGCGCTGCCAGGCTGGGTTTTTGCGGGGGCTTTTATACCTTTTTACCGCTCCTTATTGTGACGCGGTTCACCTTTGCCAGGCACCGCAACACTGATACTCTCCGCAGGATCAACGGAGATGACCATGCGCTACCTGACCGCGCTGACTTTGACGCTCGCAGCCCTGAGCTCGGCCAGCGCCGCTGATATCTACTGCAACAACCAGGGGCGTGATTGCAGCGATAAACCCAGTCCCGGGGCTGTCCTGGTCCATATCGCGAATTCGAATTTTGGCAGCAACACGCTGTCCGCGCCCGCTGCCGGCGGCGAACGCGTGGCCGCCAGCAAGCCGGCAGACAGTGGCGCCAACGCGCGCCTGGGGCAGGACAACCGCGCCCAGGCCGTGCAGAAAGACGTCAGCGCGGCCCGCGCCACGCAGTGCAAGGACGCACAGGCGAAGTACCAGAAGTCGATCGAAGCGCGCCGCATCTACCGCATGAGCAAGGACGGCGAGCGTGAATACCTCTCCGATTCCGAGGCTGATCAGATGCGCCTCAATGCGCGCCTGGAGATGGAACAGTCCTGCGGCAAGAGCGCCAGCTAGCCACAGCTTTAGCGCTCGCGCCGCGCCGCGCTGCCCTGCTACATTGCGCGCTACCAGGCAGGAGCGGCATCACATGCGTACGGGTTTTATCGGGCTGGGCGCCATGGGCGCGCCGATGGCGCGCAATCTCCAGCGCGCCGGACTGTTGCATTCGTTCTGGAACCGCACTGCCGGCAAAGCCCAGGCGCTGTCCGCCGAGCTGGGCATTGCGGCCGCGACCAGCCCGGTCGAGCTGGCACGCGACTGCGACGCACTGGTGCTGTGCGTATCAGCCGACCAGGATCTGCTGGCGTTGATTGCCGCCATCGCACCGGCGCTGCGCGAACCACTGCTGATCATCGATTGCTCAACGGTCAGCGCCAATGCGGCCCGCGCGGCCGGCAGGATCTGCGCCGCGCGCGGCGCGGATTTTCTCGACGCGCCGGTCAGTGGCGGCGTTGAGGGCGCAGTGCAGGGCACCCTGGTCATGATGGTCGGTGGCGAGGCGAGCGCTTTCGAGCGCGCGCAGCCCCTGCTGCGGGCGATGGGCAAGGCCGCCACGCATTTTGGCCCGCAGGGCGCCGGGCAGATCGCCAAGGCGACCAATCAGATCATGGTGGCCGGCATCATCCGCGCGGTCGCCCAGGCACTTGCCTTTGCCGCCGCCCAGGGCCTCGCTCTCGATCAGACCATTGCCACCCTGAGCCAGGGCGCGGGCGGCAGCTGGTATCTGGCCAATCGTGGGCCATTCATGCAACGCGGCGCCTACCCCGCCGGCTTTCGCGTGCGCCTGCATGAGAAGGATCTGAAAATCTGCCGCTCCATGGCGGCGGCAATGGGCGCGGAACTTTCCGTGGTCGAGGACACGCTGCGTGACTACGCGCGCCTGATTGCCGATGGCCACGGCGATGAGGACATATCGGCCGTCTACCGGCTGGCGACGCCGCTGTTCACAACCACGACGGCGCCGACGTGAACACTGCTCAGGGCGTGCGTGACCAGGGTCGGGCGCGCGCCCTGAGTCTCCCCGACTTCTGCGCCGCGCGCGCGGTGCTGGCGGTGGTGCTGATCGTGACCCTGACCGCCGTGGTGCTGGCGGTTGCGCGTCAGAATGCGGTGCTCGGCTTCTGGCTCGACCTGGCCCGCAGTGCGCTGTTCCTGCTGTGGACTGGCCTTGGCTGCGCTGCCGCACTGTGCCTGCTGCGCCGGCCGCTGGCGGCGTTGCCGCTGGCCACGGCGACGGTCAGCGCACTCACCGCCATGCTCGCGGTGGTCGCGCTGGTTTCAGCCGGAGTGCTGTGGCTGGGCGGCAGTTCGCTGCTCGGCGCCCGCGCCACCAACCTGCTGCTGCCTGACAAGCCGTGGCGCTTCTTTGCCGGCAACCTCGGCATCGGCCTGATTGTCGGTGCGCTGGCGCTGCGTTATTTCTATGTCAGCGGCGAATGGCGGCGCAATGTCGAACTGCAGGCGCGCTCCCGCATCCACGCCCTGCAGGCGCGCATCCGTCCGCACTTTCTCTTCAACAGCATGAATACCATTGCCGCACTGACGCGCAGTGATGCGGAAAAAGCCGAGGAAGCCGTCCAGGACCTGGCCGATCTGTTCCGCGCCAACCTGAACGAGCAGCGCAGCAGCATCACGCTCAAGGAAGAGCTGGAAGTGGCGCGCATCTACCAGCGCATCGAGCAGCTGCGCCTGGGCGAGCGCCTGCACGTCATCTGGGACGTGGCCGATCTGCCGATGCGCGCCCAGGTGCCGGGACTGCTGATGCAACCGCTGCTCGAGAACGCCATCTATCACGGCATCGAGCCGCGTCCCGGCGGCGGCATCGTTACCGTGAGTGGCGCGCTCGACGGCGACACCATCGGCCTCACGGTGCGCAATCCGCTGCCGGAAGCCGGCGGCGCAGCGCATTCCGGCAATCGCATCGCACTCGACAACATTCGCGAACGCATGGAACTGCTCTACCCCGGCCGCTCCTCGGTCGAAGCCAGCCGCGTCGGTGACGAATACATCGTGCGGCTGCGCTTCCCGCACGTTGAAGACCCAACGCGGATTTCCTCGTTGTGAACACGCACGCGCCGGCGCAGCGCGTGCTGATCGTCGACGATGAGGCGCCGGCGCGCGAACGCCTGCGGCGCCTGCTCGATGAACTGGGCGAGGTCGCGGTGGTAGGCGAGGCCGCCAGTGGCGAAGCTGCCGTGCGGCTGGCGGGCGAGCTCAAGCCCGATGTGCTGCTGCTCGATGTGCGCATGCCCGGCATGAGCGGGCTGGAAGCGGCACGTCACCTGGCGCTGCTGCCGGCGGCGCCGGCGGTGGTCTTTACGACCGCGTACGACAGCTACGCGGTCGAAGCCTTCGAGGCGCAGGCGATCGGCTACCTGCTCAAACCGGTGCGCGCCGAGAAGCTCCGGGCCGCGCTGCAACGTGCCGCGCGGCTGGCCGCCGCGCAGCTCACCGGCATCGCTCACGCCGACCCGCAGCACCCGGCCCGCACCCATGTGGCGGCGCGCCTCGGCGATACGGTGCGCCTGATCGCCATAGCCGAGATCTACTATTTCTCCGCCGACCAGAAATACACCACGGTGCGCCATCGCGGCGGCAGCGAGCTGATCGAAGATCCGCTGCGGACGCTCGAGCAGGAACTTGCCGCGCAGTTTGTGCGCGTGCACCGCAACGCACTCGTGAATATCAGCTTTCTCGCTGCGGTCGAGCGCGACGCGGCTGGCCAGCATCAGGTGGTGCTGCGCGAGACCGGCGAGCGGCTGGCGGTAAGCCGGCGACTGGCGGGGGAGCTGCGCGAGCGCCTGCGCTGCTAGCGCCCGCCGGCATTCAGCAATCAAGTCCGCAAGCAAATGTGTTCGATTTCTTACTATAATCGCTGTTACTATATGTTGCCGCAGCACGCGGCAAGTTCACCAGGCGATTGCCGCCCATGCCCAGGGAAGAAACTCCGTTCCGCATTGGCTTCCTGATCCACGACGTCTCACGGCTGCGGCGTACCGTGGTCGACAAGGCGCTGCGCCCGCTGGGCATCACGCGCTCGCAGTGGTGGGTGCTGGCCAATCTGGCGCGCGACGACAGCACCGCCATGACGCAAACCGAACTCGCCCGGGTCATGGACGTGGGCAAGGTGACGCTCGGCGGCCTGATAGACCGGCTGGAATCCGGCGGACTGGTCCGCCGCCAGCCTGATCCAGCTGATCGCCGCGCCAAGCGGATCGTCATGACCCAGAAGGGCAGCAGACTGCTGGCAGAAATTCACACTGTTGCCCGGGAAGTCGACACCAGCATCATGGCTGGCATCGCGAAAGGCGACATTGCGCGAACCGACGCACTGCTGGCAAAAATGAAACAGCAGCTCATCGCCATGGATGCCGTGCCCGGCATTGCGGGCACCGACAGCGCCGACTAGGGTCTAGCGGCGCGCGGACCCGGCCTGGGGTCGCCTGAGTTCCTGGATCGCGCCGTCCAGTCCGGCGAGCGTCAACGGATACATGCGCTCGGCGACCAGCTCACGGGCCAGCCTGATGGAAGGCGTCGATTGCCAACGCGCCTCGGGTTCCGGGTTCAGCCACACCAGGCGCGGAAAGTGCGCCGTGATGCGCTGCAGCCAGACAGCACCCGATTCCTCATTCCAGTGCTCGATGCTCCCGCCGGGTTGAGTAATTTCGTACGGACTCATGCTCGCATCGCCCACCAGCACCACGCAATAGTCGGGGCCGAAAGTACGCAGCAGCTGCGTAGTCGGGGTGCGCGCGCTGTGCCGGCGATTGTTGTCCTGCCACAGGTATTCGTAGGTGAAATTGTGGAAGTAGAAATGCTGCAGCTGCCGGAACTCGGCGCGCGCCGCGGAGAACAGTTCTTCACAGCTGCGCACGTGATCTTCCATCGAGCCGCCGGAATCGAGCAGCAACAGAACTTTTAGCGCGTTGCGCCGCTCCGGCACCATCTTGAGATCGAGCCAGCCGGCGTTGCGTGCCGTGGCGCTGATCGTGCCATCGAGATCCAGCTCATCCGCCGCGCCGCTGCGCGCGAAGCGCCGCAGCTTGCGCAGCGCCATCTTGAGATTACGGGTTCCGAGCTCGACGCTATCGTCGAAATTGCGATACTCGCGCGTCTCCCAGACCTTAACCGCACGGCGATGGCGCGACTCACTCTGACCGATGCGGATGCCTTCCGGGTTGTAACCGTCGGCACCGAAGGGCGAAGTGCCCCCGGTGCCGATCCAGCGGTTGCCGCCGCGATGCTGCCCCTGCTGTTCGCCGAGGCGCTGGCGCAGGGTGTCAAGCAACGCGCTCCAGCTGCCCAGCGCGGCCAGCTGGCGTTTCTCCTCATCGCTGAACAGGCGCTCGCCCATCGACTGCAGCCATTCGAGTGGAATCTCAGCCATGATCTTTTCGAACAGGCGCTCGGCGCCCTCGAAGTACTGCGCGAACACCCGATCGTAGCGATCGAAATGCCGCTCATCCTTGACCAGCACCAGGCGCCCGAGGTAGTAGAACTCTTCGGCCGAACAGAATGCCACGCGCTGCCTGAGCGCTTCGAGGAGGGTGAGAAATTCCGTCAGGCTGACCGGCACGCCGGCGCTGCGCAGCTCGAAGAAAAAACGCACCAGCATGGACGAGCTGCGCTGTCAGCGCCCGGCGCGACGTTGCAGGAACGCCAGCTGCTCCACCAGCTGCACATCCTGTTCGTTCTTGAGCAGCGCGCCAAATAGCGGCGGCAGTGATGACCTGGAGTCGTCGGCACGCAGCGCCTCCGGTGCAATGTCCTCGGCGACCAGCAGCTTCAGCCAGTCGAGCAGCTCGGAAGTCGAAGGCTTCTTGCGCAGCCCCGGAATTTCGCGCAGCCGGAAGAACGCGCCCAGCGCCTCGGCCAGCAATTCCTGCTTGAGCCTGGGATAGTGCACGGCGACGATGCTGCTCATGGTCGCCGCGTCCGGAAAGCGGATGTAGTGAAAAAAGCAGCGGCGCAGAAAGGCGTCGGGCAGCTCCTTCTCATTGTTGCTGGTGATCAGCATTATGGGTCGATGCCGCGCCTGCACCAGCGCGCGCGTCTCATAGACATAGAACTCCATGCGGTCAAGTTCGCGCAGCAGATCGTTGGGAAACTCGATGTCGGCCTTGTCGATCTCGTCGATCAGCAATACCGGTTGCCGCTCGGATTCGAAGGCCTCCCACAGTCGGCCCTTGAGTATGTAGTTGCCAATATCCCGAACCCTGGCGTCGCCGAGCTGCGAGTCGCGCAGGCGCGAGACGGCGTCGTATTCGTACAGCCCCTGCTGCGCCTTGCTGGTGGATTTGATGTGCCACTCGAACAGCGGCCGCTCGAGCGCACGGGCAATTTCAACGGCCAGCTGAGTCTTGCCGGTGCCGGGCTCGCCCTTGATCAGCAGCGGGCGTGACAGCGTGATGGCAGCGTTGACGGCCATCATCAGGTCGGCAGTGGCGACGTAGCGCTCGGTACCCAGGAATTTCACTTCACTCATGTGGCACGCGAACCCGTCCGATGCTACGATCATTCGAGTTTATCCTGTGAGGCAACATGGTTGCTGAAATTGTTGCCGTAGCTGGCCGCATCGTGAGTGCACCCTGACAGCCGCGCAGCTGACTGCCGAAGGCGCGAGTTTCAGTTCGGCCGGGCTGCGACTCGCATACCCGTTTGAAGATCCACCGCCTCCGGGTGGCACGTTCGAGATTGCTCCGGGCATCCTGTGGCTGCGCATGCCCTTGCCCATCAGCCTGAACCACATCAACCTCTGGCTCATTGAAGATGGCGACGGCTGCACGCTGATAGACACCGGCCTTCCGGAGACCAGCTGCACAGCCGTATGGGAAGAACTCGAGCGCACCCTGCTGGGCTCGCGACCGCTGCGGCGCATTCTGCTGACGCACTATCACCCCGATCACATGGGTTGCGCAGCGTGGTTGCAGCGACGCCATGGCATTGCCGTCCGCATCGCCGAGCGCGCCATGCCGTCAGCGCGTTTCATGGTCGAGGGCCCGAGCCCGGCGCGGCGCGAGGCTTCGGTAACTTTCTTTCTGGCGCACGGCATGGGCGCAGCCCGCGAATATTTTGCCGGTCTGCCGAACATGAGTGAGCCGTCGGCAATCAGACAGGTACCGGAGGTGAGCGAGTATCTGCGCGCCGGCGAACAGGTTGCGGTGGGTGACTGGAACTTCGAGGTGATCGAAACCGACGGGCATGCGCTGGCGCATCAGTGTTTCTACAGTCGCGAACCGGCCCTGCTGGTGAGCGGCGATCAGATTCTCCCCACCATCTCGCCAAACATCAGTGTCTCGGTTGCCGACTGGGGCCTCGACCCGCTCGGTGACTATCTCGCTTCACTCGACCGGCTCGAACTGTTGCCGGCGAACACTCTGGTTCTGCCTTCACACGGTAAACCGTTTGTTGGCCTGCATGAGCGCATTGCGGATCTGCGCCAGCATCACCTCGATGACCTGGCGCTGCTGCACCGGCAGATCGCCACGCCGCACAGTGCTTTCAGCCTCCTGCCAGTGCTGTACGGCCGTGAGCTCAAGGGCTTCAATATCTTCCTCGGCCTGCACGAATGCATCGCGCACCTTGAGCATCTGGTGAAGCGCGGCACAGTGCTGCGCGACACCAACGCGGCGGGCGAGTATCTCTATCGACGTGCCTGAGAGTGCCGCTGTTCCGGCACCTACAATCCCAGAAACGTGCAGCACTCGCTCAGCGCCGCGCGCTCGGTGCGCAGGGCATTGATCGGCGCCGATTCATCGCGGTAGCCGAGCGCCATGCCGCAGAACAGCATCATTTCAGGCGCCAGGCCCAGAAACCCGGCGATGGTCCTCGGCCAGGCCGACCATATTTCCTGGGGGCAGGTGTGCAGGCCCTGCTCGCGCGCCAGCAGCATGACGCTTTGCATGAACATGCCCACATCGGCCCACTGCGGCGCTCCCATGCGGCGATCGATGACGTAGAACAGGCCCACTGGTGCGCCAAAGAAATCGTAGTTGCGCGCCATTTGCCGCAGGCGCGCCGGCTTGTCGGTGCGCGCGATGCCGACGGTGGCATAGAGATCTTCACCGCACTTGTAGCGGCGCGAGCGATAGGGTTCATGCAGATTCGGCGGATAGACGTTGTATTCGGCCGGTTCACCGCCTGGATTCTCAATCAGCTTCGGCGCCAGCAACGCCCTGAAGCGGGCCAGCGGTTCGTTGGCCAGCACGTACACCTGCCAGGGTTGCAGATTACCGCCCGAGGGTGACTGCCGTGCGGCATCGATGATCCCGCGCACCGTCTCGGCCGGCACCGGGGTTGGCAGGAACGCACGGCAGCTGCGCCGGCTGTGCAGCGCCTCGCTCACGGTGGTGGCTACCTTGTGCATGGACTGATTGTACAAGCCATCATGGAGATGGTGCGATCATCCGCGGTATGCTCCGAGCCATGCATATCGCCTTCACCAAGATGCATGGCCTGGGCAACGATTTCCTGGTCTTTGAATCCCGACCCGGCGCCGGCCTACCGGAGGTCCGGCAATGGCGGCAGCTCGCCGACCGCCGCCAGGGCGTGGGCTTCGACCAGGCGCTGCTGCTCGAACCGCCGCGCACCCCGGACACCACCAGCTACTATCGAATTTTCAACGCCGACGGCACTGAGGTCGAGCAATGCGGCAATGGTGCGCGCTGCGTAGCCCGCTACCTGCAACTTGCCGGCCGTGTCGCAGCGGATGGCCGGGTTTCGATGGGCAGTCCGGCTGGCGTGGTCCAGGCAAAAGTACTGGCCGACGGACAGGTCGCGGTCGATCTGGGCGAACCGAATTTCGCGCCGGCCGCGCTGCCATTTACGGCCAGCGCAGCCGAATCCACCTACTCGTTGCAGCTGGGCGGCGAACACGTGGAATTTGGCGCCGTGTCGATCGGCAACCCGCACGTGGTGCTGCGCGTGACCGACATCGAGAGCGCGCCGGTCGAGCGTCTCGGGCGCGCCTTGCAGGCAGATGCCCGTTTTCCGCAGGCCGTGAATGTCGGGTTCATGCAGGTGCTCGATGCCCGGCACATCCGCCTGCGCGTCTATGAGCGCGGCGTCGGCGAGACGCTGGCCTGTGGCACCGGTGCCTGCGCCGCCGTGGCGGTCGGTCGCAACCTGGGCCTGCTCGCAAGTGAAGTTGAAGTGCATGTTCCGGGCGGCCGGCTCGGCGTACACTGGCAGGGTCCGGGACACAGCGTGTGGCTCACGGGACCGGCGGCGGTCAGCTACACCGGCCAGGTAGATATCTGAAAAGGAAACGCAGGGATGACCAGCAACACCGCCCAGGGCCTGAGCCACGACAGCATCGATGAACAGGCCATCATGCAATACCTGCAACAGCACCCCGACCTGTTCGACCGTCACCCGCAACTGCTCACCCGGCTGCGCCTGCAGCATCCGCGCAATGGCACCACGATCTCGCTGATCGAGCGCCAGGTGGATGTGCTGCGCGAAAAGCACAGCGCGCTTGAACAACAGCTGGCCGAATTCGTGCGCGTGGCGCGCGCCAACGATGCACTGGCCGACAAGATTCATCGCTTCACCCGGCGCCTGCTGCGCACCACGACGCGCGCCCAGGCTTTGACCGAGATCGAGGCGAGCCTGCGTGAAGACTTCGATGCCTATCATGCCGTGCTGGTGCTGCCGGGCGCCGCCGGCGCCGATGCGCCCAGCCGCTTTGTGCGCAACGTCAGCGGCGATGACGCCGCCTTCAGGAGTTTCGAGTCGCTGTTTGGCAGCGCCAGGCCGCGCTGCGGCCAGGTGCGCGACAGCCAGCGCGATTTCCTGTTCGGCAACGAGGCGCCAGGCATTGGCTCGGTCGCCCTGATTCCGCTGAGCGCCATGACGCCACCGGGCCTGCTGGCCCTGGGCAGCGTCGATCGCGATCGCTTTCACCCCGGCATGAGCACGGAATTCCTTTCGCGCATGGCCGAGCTCATTGCCGACGCGCTCGCGCGTCCGTGAATTCGATCCACGCATGGATGCACCCGCCTCCTGGATCGAACGCTTTCACACCCACCTCGCCAGCGAACGGCGGCTCTCACCCCATACGGTGGCAGCCTATGGACGCGAGCTCGCCGCCTTCGCAAGCTGGTGCGGCAAGCAGGGCATCGCTGACTGGTCACGCCTTGAGAGCGCGCAACTGCGCAGCTTCGCGGCACGCAGCCACGCCACCGGGCTGAACCCGCGCAGCGTGCAGCGCCGCCTGTCGGCACTGCGTACGTTTTTTTCTTTTCTGATACGTGAAGGGCTCGCAACCCACAACCCGGCGGTGGGTATCAGCGCCCCCAAGGCCGCCAGGCGCCTGCCGCATACGCTCGATGTCGATCAGATGGGCCGGCTGCTGGCGATGAAGCCCGAGACAGCGCTGCAGGTGCGTGACCTCGCGATGATGGAACTGTTCTACTCCTCGGGACTGCGGCTGGCCGAACTGGTCGGCCTGGATCTGGCTGATCTCGACCTGAAGGATCGCACCGCGCGGGTGCTCGGCAAGGGCCGCAAGGTGCGCATCATGCCGGTGGGTCGCCAGGCGGTGGCAGCCCTGCAGCACTGGCTCAAGGAACGCGTCGCCATGGCCGGTGCCGGAGAGAGCGCCGTGTTCGTCAACCGGCGCGGAGCCCGGCTGGGCGCGCGCAGCGTGCAGCTGCTGGTGGCGCGCTATGCGCGCTCGCAGGGCCTGCGCATGGGCGTACATCCGCACCTGTTCCGCCATTCCTTCGCGACCCACCTGCTCGAATCGAGCCGCGACCTGCGCGCGGTGCAGGAGCTGCTCGGCCATGCCAGCATCAGCAGCACCCAGATCTACACCCACCTTGATTTCCAGCATCTCGCCCGCACCTACGAGAGTTCGCATCCGCGCGCCCGTCGACGCGGTTAGGCTGGCGTCGCTAAGCTGTTGATCGCACGAGGTTCCTTGCCCATGACCCAGGGTTTCGATCCACATTCCACCACCATCCTCGCGGTGCGCCGCAATGGCGCCATCGCCCTCGGTGGCGACGGCCAGGTGACGCTTGGCAACACGGTGATGAAGTCCAACGCCCGCAAGGTGCGCCGGCTCGCCAATGGCAAAGTGGTTGCGGGCTTTGCCGGCGGCACCGCCGATGCCTTTACCCTGTTCGAACGCTTCGAAGGCAAGCTGGAAAAATTCGGCAACCTGACGCGTGCCGCGATCGAGCTGGCCAAGGACTGGCGCTCGGATCGCTACCTGCGCCGCCTCGAGGCACTGCTGCTGGTGGGCGATCCGGACAGCCTGTTCGTGATCTCCGGCAATGGCGATGTCATCGAGCCGGAGCACGATCTGGCGGCGATCGGTTCCGGCGGCCCTTATGCCCAGGCGGCCGCGCGCGCCCTGCGCGAGAGCACCGAACTGCCGGCCCGCGCCATTGTCGAGCGCGCGCTGGAAATCGCCGCCGACATCTGCATCTACACCAACCGCAATATTGTCATCGAGGAGCTGGGCGTTTGACTCCACAGCAGATCGTTCAGGAACTCGACAAGCACATTGTCGGCCAGGGCAACGCCAAGCGTGCGGTGGCCATCGCGCTGCGCAACCGCTGGCGGCGCATGCAGGTGAGCGAACCACTGCGCCAGGAAATCACTCCCAAGAATATCCTGATGATCGGGCCCACGGGCTGCGGCAAGACGGAAATCGCCCGGCGGCTGGCACGCCTGGCGAATGCGCCGTTCGTGAAAGTTGAAGCCACGAAATTTACCGAGGTGGGCTATGTGGGCCGCGAAGTCGATTCCATCATCAAGGAGCTGGCCGAAGTCGCCGTCAAGATGACCCGCGAGCAGGAAGTCGCGCGGGTGCGCGAGCCGGCGCTGCTGGCGGCCAAGGAGCGCGTGCTCGATGCGCTGCTGCCCAAGGCCAAGATGATGGGCTTTTCCACCGATGAACCCGCGCAGCCGCGCGATGCCGAGACCCGCCAGAAATTTCGCGCCATGCTCGAACGCGGCGAGCTCGATGAGCGCGAGATCGAGATTGAAGTGCGCGCCCTCGCCGCCGGCGTCGAGATCATGGCGCCCCCGGGCATGGAAGAAATGCAGCAGCAGCTGCAGTCGATGTTCCAGAACCTGGGCGGCGCACGCAGCCGCCCGCGGCGCCTCAAGGTGCGCGAAGCGCTGAAGCTTCTGACCGAAGAGGAAGCCGCCAAGCTGGTCAACGAGGACGAACTCAAGGCGCGCGCGCTTAGCCTGGCCGAGCAGAACGGCATTGTCTTCATCGACGAGATCGACAAGATCTGCCGCCGCCAGGAAACCATCGGCGCCGATGTCTCGCGCGAAGGCGTGCAGCGCGATCTGCTACCGCTGGTCGAGGGCTGCACCGTGGCCACCAAGTACGGCACCCTGAAGACCGACCATGTGCTGTTCATCGCCTCGGGCGCTTTTCACATGGCCAAGCCCTCGGATCTGATCCCGGAGCTGCAGGGCCGCTTCCCGATTCGCGTTGAACTCGACACTCTGAAAGTGGAAGATTTCGTGCGCATTCTGACCGAGCCCGATGCTTCGCTGACCGCACAGTACTGCGCGCTGCTGGGCACGGAAACGGTGGGCCTCGAATTCACGGTCGATGGCGTGCGGCGCATCGCCGAGATTGCCCATCATGTGAACGAACGCACCGAGAATATCGGCGCGCGCCGCCTGCACACCGTGATGGAGCGGCTGCTCGAGACGGTGTCGTTCGACGCCAGTGAAAACCCGGGTTCGGCGCTGCGCGTGGATGCGGCGTACGTCGATGCGCACCTGGGGAATCTGGCCA
Organism: Steroidobacteraceae bacterium; assembly: GCA_049694695.1. GTDB lineage: Bacteria > Pseudomonadota > Gammaproteobacteria > Steroidobacterales > Steroidobacteraceae > FEN-1191. The sequence continues at coordinate 17,033 of JBAVRE010000067.1, forward strand.
AAGACGAAGACCTGAGCCGCTATATTCTGTAGCGGCAGGTGCCCCGCAACCTTCGGCGGCGGCGTGCCACAGCACGCCACCGCCCTGCGGTGGTTCAGTCGGTCTGCACAACTCCAAGACGCACCAGCAACCCGGCCAGCGCGCCGCCGCTGAGCGGCGCCACGATGAACAGCCACAGTTGCGAGAGTGCCTTGCCGCCGACCATCAATGCCGGCCCGAGTGAACGCGCTGGATTCACCGAGGTGCCGGTGATGCGGATACCCACCAGGTGTATGACCACCAGGGTAAGGCCTATAGCCAGTCCGGCGATTGCCGGATGCGCCTGGCGCCCGGTGGCGCCGAGGATCACCAGCACGAAAATAAAGGTGGCGATGAGCTCAAAGTAAAATGCCGCCTGCTGATCGTAGCCGCCGCCGTAATCTGCACCCCAGCCGTTGTGCGCCAGGCCCGCGGTGGCGACGTCGTAACCGGCCAAGGCGCCCTTGGCAATCGCAGCCAGCATCCAGGCCGCAATGATCGCACCCAGACATTGCGCCACCACGTACACCAGCAGCTGCTGCGCCGAGAGCCGCCCCGCCACGAATGCGCCGAGACTGACCGCTGGATTGATATGCGCGCCGGAGATGGCGCCAATGCCATAGGCCGCGGCAATCAGCGCCAAGCCAAAGGCCAGCGCGATGCCCAGCACGCCCACCTGCGCCCCGGCAATGACCGCCGTGCCACAGGCAAAGAACACCAGTATGAAAGTGCCGATGAGTTCGGCAATGAACTGCTTCATGTCCCGCCCCTTTTATAGTAGTTATCGCCCGGCAACTATAGCGCGGCGGCGCTCAGGGCGGCAATCGCCCGCGGCAACCCGGTTTGCCTGGGGCTACTTGCTGGGGCTACTTGCGTGGGCTTACTTGCGTGGGCTTTTCTTGGCGGCGACGCGCTTCTTCTTGGTCGGGTCCTTTGGCCGGGTTTTACCGAACGAACCGGCGTAAATCTTGCCGCGACGTGTCTTGCGATCACCTTTGCCCACAAACATTCTCCTGCACCATGAAAAGCGGTCGAGAGTCTATTGCCTCAGCGCCTCGCGTGCAAATCCGGGTGAGCCCTATAATCATGGGCGAGATCATTGCCGCCCACAGCGTCCGCGGCGCACAGTGAACTCCGGAGACCGCCATGCGAATGAGCACCCTGGCCTTGCTTGGAGCCACGCTCCTCCCTGCATTTCACGCTCAGGCGCGAGTGCCGGGATGCGCAGTTGCCGGACTGAGCAGCGGCACCTACACGCTTAAGCATGGCGGCCTGACGCGAACCTTTCGGGTGTACGTGCCACCCGGATATACGGGCACAGTGCCCTCGCGCCTGGTGATGCTGTTTCACGGCTGGGGCGGGAATGAAGACGAATTCCTCGGCGACAGCGCCGTCATCGACGAGGCCAGGACGCGCGGCTACATCCTGGTGGCACCGCGGGGCCTGGGATCAGGAC
>JBAVRE010000068.1:0-2981 GCA_049694695.1 Steroidobacteraceae bacterium
GAGCCACCACATAATAGGTGGGCACGGACAGCGACAGGTTGGGAAGACTGACCTCCTGCAGCACGGCGCCCTGGCTACGCAGCTGCGCCAGCGCGCTGCGCAGCAGCGCCTCGATTTGCGGATCGAGCCCCTGATCGAAGAATTCCTTGAGCAGGCCGATGCGCAAGCCCGTGAGGGGCCTGTCCAGCCCGGCCGTGTAGTCGGGCACGGCGCGTTCCACGCTGGTGGAATCACGCGCATCGAAGCCCGCCATCGCCCCCAGCAACAGCGCCACATCTGCCGAGCTGCGCGCGATCACTCCCGCCTGATCGAGGCTTGAGGCAAAGGCGATCATGCCGTAGCGCGAGACGCGCCCGTAGGTGGGCTTGAGGCCGGTGACGCCACACAACGCGGCGGGCTGGCGTATCGAGCCACCGGTATCGGTGGCGGTGGCCGCCGGCACCAGCCGCGCCGCCACAGCCGCGGCCGAGCCGCCCGAGGAGCCGCCGGGCACGCGGGTCCGATCCCAGGGATTGCGCACCGGGCCAAAATGACTGTTCTCGTTGGACGAACCCATGGCGAACTCGTCCATGTTGGTCTTGCCCAGCACCACGGCGCCGGCGGCGCGCAGCCGTGCAACCACGGTGGCGTCGTAGGGCGAGACGAAATTGGCCAGCATGCGCGAGCCGCAGGTGGTGCGCGAGCCGGCCGCGCAGAAGATGTCCTTGTGCGCAATGGGCACGCCGGTAAGCGGCGGCGCATCGCCCGAAGCCAGGCGTCGGTCGGCCTGCACCGCGGCAGCCAGGGCCTGATCGGCCTCGATACTGATGAAGGCGTTGAGCTCCGGTTGTGCCCGCTCGATGCGCGCCAGCAGGCTGCGCGTCAGCTCTACGGCCGAATACCTGCGCGTGCGTAAACCTTCGATCAGCTGGGTGACTGTCTCTGAATGCATACAGTGCTATTCGATGACCCTGGGAACCATATAAAGCCCGGCCATCACCTGCGGGGCATTGCGCTGATAAAGCTCGCGCTGATCGGTTTCGGTGGCCTCATCGGCCCGCAGGCGCTGGCTCAGGCCCGGCAGCGGGTGCGACATCGGGGTAATGCCAGCGGTGGCAGCGTGATCCAGTTCACCAACCAGCGCGATGATGCGCGACAGGCTCTCGGCATACACCGGCACTTCGGCATCACTCAGCGCCAAACGCGCCAGGTGGGCAATGTTCTCGATATCGGCTCGGCTTAAGGTCATGGGGGCGCCAGTAAAACTTCGGAAAAATGGGCGCGAAATCATACACCTCGCCTTGTGCATTGTCCTCACGGTTGCTAGATTACCGAGCGCTTTTCCGCTCTCGCCATCAAAGGTCCGGCCAGCCCCATGTTCAAACGTCTGCGCGGCTATTTTTCCAGCGATCTGTCTATCGATCTGGGCACGGCCAACACCCTGATCTACGTCCGCGACAAGGGTATCGTGCTCAACGAGCCTTCGGTGGTCGCTGTCCAGGACGAACCCTCACGCGGCGGCAAGATCATTGTCGCGGTCGGCGTCGAGGCCAAGGGCATGCTGGGGCGCACCCCCGGCCACATCACCGCGGTGCGGCCCATGAAAGACGGCGTGATCGCCGATTTCACCTACACCGAGAAGATGCTGCAGTACTTCATCAACAAGGTGCACGGCAACCGTTTCCTGAAACCCTCGCCGCGCGTGCTGGTGTGCGTGCCGTTCGGCTCCACCCAGGTGGAACGCCGCGCGATTCGCGAATCGGCCGAGGGCGCCGGGGCGCGCAACGTGGCGATCGTCAGCGAACCAATGGCCGCAGCGGTGGGCTCAGGGCTGCCGGTGCAGGAAGCGCGCGGCTCGATGGTGCTCGACATCGGCGGCGGCACCAGTGAAGTCGCCGTGATCTCGCTCAACGGCATTGTCTATGCGAACTCCGCGCGTATCGGCGGCGATCGCTTCGATGATGCCATCATGAACTACGTGCGCCGCAATTACGGCATCCTGATCGGCGAGGCCACCGCCGAGCGCATCAAGATCGAGATCGGCTCGGCTTACCCCGGCCAGCAGGTGCGTGAACTCTCGGTCAAAGGCCGCAACCTTTCCGAAGGCGTGCCGCGCAGCTTCACCCTCAACAGCAACGAAATACTCGAAGCCCTGCAGGAACCGCTGCAGGGCATCGTCAGCGCGGTCAAGCAGGCGCTCGAGCAGACGCCGCCCGAACTGGGCGCCGATGTGGCCGAGCGCGGCATCGTGCTCACCGGCGGCGGCGCACTGCTGCGCGACATCGACAAGCTGCTCATGGAAGAAACCGGCCTGCCAGTCGTGATCGCCGACGATCCGCTGACCTGCGTGGCGCGTGGCGGCGGGCGTATCCTCGAACTCATGGATCAACTGGGCCCCGGTCACTTCGGTCTGGAGTGAAGTGGTCGGCTTCGGCACAAGCGTCAGCAGGCCTATTTATGGCCGCGGCCCTTCCCCGGGACTTCGATTTACCGTCTACGCACTGCTGTCCTTCACCCTGATGTACCTCGACCAGCGTGCCGGCTGGTCGCAGCGCATCCGCTATGGCCTGGAAGCGGCAGCCTATCCGGTGCAGGTCGCGGTCAACTCGCCCGCCGCCGCCTGGCGTTGGTCGACCAGCAGCTTCGCCCTGCGCACCGCGCTGCGCACCCAGAATCTGCAACTGCAGCAGCGCCTGCACGAACTGGAGCTGGGGCAACTGCGGCTTCAGGCCCTCGAGCAGGAGAACGCACGACTGCGCGAACTGCACGCAGTACTGCCACCACTGACGAAGCACTGGCTACTTGCTGAAGTGATCGGCGTCGAGGCGGTGCCACTGCGGCAGCGACTGATCATCAACAAAGGCGCGCACGCCGGCGTGCACGTAAATCAACCGGTCGTCGACGGCGCCGGTGTACTCGGCCAGGTCGTGCACGTCGGGCCCTGGAGCAGCGAAGTCATTTTGATCACCGATCCCGAGCACGCACTGCCGGTGCAGATCACG
>JBAVRE010000069.1:0-3840 GCA_049694695.1 Steroidobacteraceae bacterium
GGCGATCTCGCGGTGGTCGAAGACCCCTGTTATCCGCCGTTGCTCAACATGCTGCGCATGCGCGGCGTGAAGTTGCTGGCGATTGCCCGCAACAGTGATGGCCCTGATACGGAGCAACTTGCCCGGCTGCTGCGTCGGCGACGGCCACGTCTGCTGTTCACCAACTCAGCCCTGCACAATCCGACGGGCACCAGTACCTCACTGCCCGTGGCCCACCGCCTGCTCGAGCTCGCCGATCGCGCCGATCTGCGTATCGTCGAAGATGACATTTTCGCGGAACTGGCGCCGCGCCCGGAGGCGAGCCTTGCGGCGCTCGATCAGTGCCAGCGGGTCATTCTGGTATCGAGCGTGTCCAAGACGATCGCGCCCGATCTGCGGGTTGGGTATCTGGTGGCCGCAGCGCCCATCGTCGCCAGGCTGGCGCGCGCCAAAACCGCCACCGCACTCGCCTCGAGCGAACTGACTGAGGAAATTGTCATGCACGTGCTGGCGCGCGGTCACTATCGGCGCCATCTCGACACAGTGCGGCGTCGGCTCGCCAGTGCGCAGCTGGAAGTGCAGACGCTACTGGAAGCGCGCGGTGTCACCCTCGCCTTTCGTCCTGCTGCCGGCATGTTTCTGTGGGCACGGCTGCCGACCAGTCAGCCGGTGAGCAAACTGTGGCGCGAGGCGGCAGCCCACGGCATTCTGCTCGCCCCCGGTGAGTTGTTTCGTCCCGACGGCCGGGCGACACCTTACTGGCGGTTCAACGTCGCTCACTGTACCGCTCCGGAACTACTCGACTATCTGGACAGGATCGGTTAATCGTCAGCGCCGCTCTGCTGAAGCACCGCTGCGTAAACTATGTCTTCCGGCGGCGCGCGGTGACGAGTTTCAGCGAAGCCAGCGACTCAGTGCCTGGTTATTGTGGGCGCGCTCATCGTAGGCGCACCCTCGATCGGCAGCAACTACTTCAGAACTTTTGGCTGAATGAGAGCCCGAGCGTACGCGGGCGGATGGGCGTGACCTGCGCGTCGGTGCACACGGTGGGCACGCAGTTCGCAAAGCGACTCGCCTCGCCACGCGTGTCAAAGACATTGTCGAGGAAGAGTTCTGCCGACCACCTGCCATGCTCCAGTCCGGCCGTGAAATCGAAACTGCTGTAGGCCGGCTGTTTGCCGAGAATCGCCCGGGACGCTTCCTCGAGCACCGGAATCGCATCGCCCTGCGTGACTAACGCACCCTGCAAATGTGCATCGAAGCCACCAAGCGGAAACTGATAGCGCGCAATCAGGTTGGCCTTGAACAGCGGCGAGACGGGCAGGCGCGAACCTGCTCGGGCGAGCACTTTGTTGTCAGGCTCGGTGCAACTGAAATCAGCGCTCGCCTTATTGCAGGCGTTGGTCTTCAGTTCGGTGTGCAACACTGTCGCAGAGACCGACAGCGTCAGCCTGCGGTTGACCGCCCATTGCAGATCAGACTCGACTCCACGGATTTCAGCGCGACCGGCGTTGAGGATTTCGGTGATGCCGTTATCGCCGGAGATGGCGAACTGCGCATCTTTCCACTTCTCGATAAACGCGGCGCCGTTGAAGCGCACCCGGCGATCGAGCCAGCTGGTCTTCCAGCCGACCTCGATATTCGTGAGGTAGTCAGGCGTGTATGGCGGGCGCCTGGGCACCCGGTTGACCCCGCCGGGCCGGAAGCCGGTCGACAAGGTGCCATAAATCATCCGCTCGTCGTCGAACTTGTAGGTGAGGTTGAATTTATGCGTCTCGCCGTGGTCACTCACGACACTGTCGATGTTGATACAGGGGCGCACCGGGTTGTTGGGGTCCGGCAGGTTGTTGGGAATTGGCAGGCTGCTGCACAGGGTCTCACCACTGGTGGCGGCGTAGTAGTCGTTGTACTTTGGTGTGCCCGTGTAGCCAAAGAATCCGTAGACCGAATTGTCGTACTTGAACAGGCGCACGCCGCCGGTAGCGGTGAGTTTCGGCGTCAGGTCGTAGGAGAGTTCAGCGAACGCGGCCTGGTCCTTGTCGACACGATCCTGTGAATTGAGGTAAAGCACGCCGGGCTGCCCGGTAATGGAATAGGCCGTCGCCAGGCCCTGAATGCGGTACTCATCGCGAGGATTGCCGGTCTGGCGCTGGAAGAACAACCCGGCGACGATGCGGAACCGCCGATCCTTCGGTGAAGCGATTCTCAGTTCGTGCGACTGTTTTGTGAACCGATTGCCGCTGACCAGAGCCTGCGCGGGACTGATCAGGTTGCCCTGGTTGTCACGAAAATTATCACCATAGCCCGTCTCGCATGCCGAGTACGCGTATTGCGGGTATTGCGGATCCGGGGCCAGGCAGGCAACGCCATTGTAATTCGTGTGGTAATAGGCATCGTAGGCATAGGAGTATTCGGAATAGTCGCTGCGCGTATCAAAGGTACGGTGCAGGTAACCACCCGCGTACAGCAGGTCGAAATTGCCGATCTTGCCCTCGACTGTCAATGCCGCCTGCCACCAGCGGTCGCTGCTCTTTTCCGGGGCATAGCGCGCAGTGTTCAGGTCGCCCAGCGCCGGGTTAAAGCTGAATTGGCCGTTGGACTTCATCCGTTGCGCCATCGCCGCGGGCATGATGGTCCAGTTGTCGTTGAGATCGAACTTCAATGCCGCGCGCCCGCCGTACGTGTCGACGTCGTTATAGTTGCTCTTGGTCAGGCCGGCATTGGAGCGCGGCACTCCGGAAGTCGGGTAGACCAGCGGCGATCCATCCGCCTGCCTGTCCACCAGCACATTGTTGATATAGCCCGCGTCGTGCTCGACAAAACCCACCAGCCGCACCGCCGCCCGGTCGGAAACCGGCATGTTCACAAAGCCCTCGACTGTGCTGCCCAGCTGGCCCCTGATCGAATTTCCAGCAAGCGTGTAACCGGCTTCGAAGCCGCGGGTGCTCGGCTTGTTGGTGATAATGCGCACGGTGCCCGCCATGGAGCTCGAGCCGAATAAGGTGCCCTGCGGGCCGGAAAGCTGCTCGACGCGTGCAATGTCGTAGATGTGAACGTCGAGGTTGTTGAATATCGTGGTGACCGGCTGCTCATCGAGGTACAGGCCGACCAGCGGTTGGGAGCCGACCTGCAGGCCGTCGCCACCGTTGGTTACGCCACGCACATAGAGTTGCGATTGCCCCGGGCCGTAGCTCTGGCTGGACAGGCTCGGCAGGTATTTCAGGTAATCGTCAAAGCTCGATACGTGCAGTTGCTCGAGCTTTTGCGTGTCGAGCGCCTGAATGCTGACCGGCACATCCTGCAGGTTCTCGGCACGCTTTTGCGCCGTGACAATAATCTCCTCAAGCTGCGGGCCGGTGCTGGCCGGAGTCGCTGGCGATTGCGCGCTGGCTGCGCCCGCTGTCCCCGCCAGAATGGTCGAAACCGCTGCGGCCACGGTCCAGGGTCGCAGCAGCCGCGTCTGTAAACGTCGGTCGTCATGGGGGCAAGGGAAGTGGTGAATCGCTGTGTGCACGACGCAAACCCTCAAGCTGATACCAAGAAATCCGGCTCGAGCCGAGAATCTACCATTGCGCGGCGCGGAGCGGACAGTGAACTTAAGCAGCTGGCGGGCGCAGCGGAGACGAACACCGGCACCGGGCGTCACTCCACGTTTGTCGCCCACTGGAGCGTGCGGTACGCCTTCACTATTTGCAAAGTGTCACCGCAGACGCGTTGTGCGCGGCGGTCAGTAGACGAGTGGCGGACGAGATACTCGTCATGCGGGCGCGGTCGTTCAGGCTCGGACGCTTCTTCGGGGCACATCAACCCGAGCCAGGAATCCCGCGTCACGGCAGGCCGGGTGGGGCTCAAACCCGCGGT
>JBAVRE010000070.1:0-3883 GCA_049694695.1 Steroidobacteraceae bacterium
GCCACGCCGGCTCCGGTCGCAGCCTCAGTTACGGTGCGCTCGCTGAGCGCGCCGCCGCGATCGACCCACCGACCAACCCTGTGCTCAAGCGGCCCGAGCAGCGACGCTACATCGGCAAATCGATGTCGACGCTTGATCAGGCCGACAAGGTGACGGGTCGTGCCCGCTACGGGATTGACTTTCGCCTGCCGCAAATGAAGTTTGCGACGCTCCGCCAGTGCCCGTTGTTCGGCGGTGTGCTCTCTGGGGTGGACGAGAAACCCGCGCTGTCGCTGCCGGGTGTACGCAAGGTGATCCGACTGAGCGATGCGGTCGCGGTGGTAGCCGATACGACGCATCAGGCGCTGCGCGGCGCGGCGGCTCTCGATCCGCGATGGACGGCGGCGAACCCGGTGCCGGAGAGCGCTGAAATCTCACGCCGGCTCTCTGCCGGCATCGACAGTGCGCACGCAGTGATTAGCCCGCGGCAGGGCGGCAAGGAAGCGCGCGAACGGCTGCGTAGCGCGTTTGCCGCGGCAGGGCGCCGTCATGAAGCCAGCTATGAAATTGCCTATCTCGCGCATTCGCCGCTGGAGCCGATGAACGCCACCGCGCGAGCGACCGCCAGCGGCGTGGAAATCTGGGCACCATGCCAATCACCAACCTGGGCACGCGACGATGTGATGAGCATGACCGGTCTCAAGAAAGAGTCCATCACGATACATCCGCTGCTGATGGGCGGCGCCTTCGGACGGCGGCTCAGGGGCGACTATGCCGGGCGCGCGGCGCAGGTTGCGCTTGCGTATCGCGGCGCGGTGCAGGTGCTGTGGTCACGCGAGGAGGATCTGACCCATGACTTCTACCGCCCGGCAATGCGCGCCGTGGTGCGCGCCGCGCTGCCCGAGGATGGCCTGCTGAGTGGTTACGAATTCCTGACGGCCACCGCCGATGATCTCACCGGCGGCAGCGCGCCGATGCCATACAGTCTCACGAGCTACGCGGCGACACTGGCCAACGTGAAGATCGGCGTGCCGATCGGCTCCTGGCGCTCGGTCGATGCGGGGATGGCGCTGTTCGCCAAGGAAAGCTTCATCGACGAATGTGCGCATCTTGCTGGCGAGGATCCGCTGGCGTATCGCGATGCGCTGCTTGGAGGGAACGAGCGTGCGCGCCGCGTGCTGCATGGCGCGGCCACCGCGGCCGGCTGGCCCGGGGAGCAGCGTGCCGGTACCGGCATGGGTCTCGCACTGCTGCAGGAGTGGGATTCGATTGTCGCGCATGTCATCCAGGTCGAGGTGACCGGCACCCGCCTGCGCGTCAAGCGCATCGTGGCTGCGATGGACTGCGGAACGGCTGTCAATCCGCAGCAGGTGCGCGCGCAGCTGGAGGGCGGCTCGCTGTTCGGGCTGTCGGCGGCGTTAGGCGAGAAGATCACGCTGGCTGGTGGACGAGTCGAGCAGCGCAACTTCAACGACTATCCGCTGCTGCGCTTTCGCGACGCCCCGCAGGTTGATGCCATCCTGCTCGACACGCCGGACGCAACGGTCGGTGGGGTCGGCGAGCCGCCAGTCCCCGGCGTTGCACCGGCCCTTGCCAACGCCATCTTTGCGGCGACCGGCAAGCGGCTGCGGAGCCTGCCGCTCGTGCTGACCTAGCCTGTCGGTGGCAGAAGAATGACAATTACCGCCGCGCGCCCCCTGCAGAAAATCCTCGGACTCGGCTTCGGCCTCGCACTGGTCTTTGGCAACACAGTCGGCGTCGGGATACTACGGCTGCCCGGCACGCTGGCGGCCGCGCTGGGCGATGCGCACCTGGTAGTGCTGTTCTGGATCCTCGGCGGCCTGTATGCGTTGCTGGGCGCTGTAGCGGTGGCGGAATTGGCGGCGATGATACCGCTGGCGGGCGGATTCTACGTCTACGCCCGTCGTGCCTTCGGTGACCGCGGTGGTTTCTTGATAGGCTGGAGCGACTGGATCGTCAACATATCCGCGATCGCCTTCCAGTCCATCGCCGCCGCATCATTTCTGGGCGCGCTCTGGGCGCCTGCGGCGGCACACTATCTGCTCGCGGCGCTGACGATACTGGGCGTATTCACGGGACTGCACTGGGTTGGCCTGCGGCTGGGCCGGACAGTAACCAGCGTCATCTCCCTCACGGTAGGGCTCATGCTGCTGATGGTGGTGATCGGCTGCTTTATCACTCCGCCAGCGCCAGCACTCACCGCCGCGGCGCCCGCAAATTCCGCCGTCTCGCTGCCACTGATGTCCATGGCGATGGTTGCGGCGATCGTCATGGCCCTGCGCTCCGTGCTCCAGACTTTCGACGGCTGGTACGGCGCAATCTATGTCGCTGAGGAGTGCACCGATCCCGCTCGAACGCTGCCGCGAGCCATCATCGGCGGTACGCTATTGCTGGCGGCGTTCTACCTGCTCATCAACATTGCCTTCATCAGGGTGCTGCCGTTGCCCGTGCTGGCAGCCTCGCAGCTGCCCGCCGCAGACGCCGCGAGCCTGTTTCTGCCGCGCGGCGGCGTCGTGATCGTCACAGCGATTTCCTTCGTGACTGTGCTCAGCGTCCTCAACGCAACCCTGATTCTGGTGCCGAGGATACAGCTTGGCCTGGGCCGCGACGGTCTCGGTATTCAGCGGGCTGGAGTGGTCAGCGCGAGTGGCACGCCGCGCTTCGCGCTTGGCCTGTCGAGTCTGGCTGCGGCGCTATTGATCCTCACCGGAACATTTGAGCAGATCATTGCCTTGGGTGTAGTGCTGTTCATGTTCAACTATATCTCGGCTTACGCGGCCGTCTTCGTGCTGAGGCGCCGCGAGCCGACCCTGGCGCGACCGTATCGCGCCTTCGGCTTTCCGTTCTCGACGGCCGTCGTGCTGCTGGGCTCGGTGCTGTTCCTGGTTGCCGCCATTGCCGGAGACCCTCGCTCCGCGATCATTGTGGCCGCATTGCTGATCGCGTCCGCCCCCGCCTATGCCTTTGTCAAACGGCGCCAGCGTGTGGCGCAAGAACCCCGGTAATCTGGCGGAGAGGGTGAGATTCGAACTCACGAGCCCCGTAAAGGGCCTCCGGTTTTCAAGACCGGTGCATTCAACCGCTCTGCCACCTCTCCGTCGTCAACATCTTCAAGCACTTCGACTTGATTGATCAAGCCCTGCGGGAAGTAATTTAGCCCCGATGTTTTTATTTTGTTGCCACTTTCACGCATCAGACGTGCCATAACGTCTGCGGCACCGTGAGAGTGCGCTTCTATTAAAATCCCAATTCACTGTGCGAGCCCAGGCGCACGAGCTGCAGGACCTCGTTACCGCTCCTGCGGTAAATCAACACCAGGTCAGGTTTGACGTGGCAATCGCGAAAGTCCTTCCACTCGCCGCGCAGCGGATGATCGACATACTTCGCCGGCAGCGGCGTATCGGTAGCGAGCAGCATCAGGACCGCAGGCAGCAGGTTGTCGAGGTCGCGATGTTTGGGTGTCGCGATCACGCGTTGATAATCACGCTTGAACCCCTTGGTTCGCTCAATCCTTCGCATTCAGGTCGGCCATCACATCCTCGACCCGATTGAAGCGTTTGAGCTTGCCCGCCCTCGCCTCTTTCATGGCCCGAATGGTCTTGGCATTCGGCGTCAGGGGTTCAAATGGCAGCGCCTTCTCCCTGGCGACACGCACCATCAACAAGCGAAAGGCATCGGACACGGTCAGGCCTATCGCTGCAAGGACGGCCGAGGCCTCTTGCTTCGTTTGCTCATCGATCCGGGCTCGAACTACCGCGCTCTCGGCCATACCGTTCTCCTGCTGTTGGGCTACAGTGTACTCCAAAGCTCACGCTTGAGCTAAGGTGTAGCCCACTCTGGATTATGCAATGCGTTCCAGCCCGGCCATGTAGCTGCGCAGCAC
>JBAVRE010000071.1:0-3154 GCA_049694695.1 Steroidobacteraceae bacterium
ACCCTGATACACCGCCGCGCCGAGTTTCGCGGCGCGCCCGCATCAGTGGCGCGAGTGCGCGAACTCGAGGCGGCCGGCAAGCTGCGCTTCATCGAGGGCTCGGCGAGCGCGCTGCGGCACAGCGATGGCCGCCTGGTCGGCGTCGATATCAGGGGCGCGGACTGGGCCATTCATCCGATCGACGCCGAGCAGTTGCTGGTGTTCTTTGGTCTGGCGCCCAAACTCGGGCCGATTGCCCAATGGGGCCTGGAACTCGACAAGCGCGCGCTTAAGGTCGACACCGAAAAATTCGAAACCAGCATCCCCGGGATTTTTGCGATTGGCGACATCAACAGCTACCCGGGCAAGAAGAAGCTGATCCTCTCGGGTTTTCACGAAGCCGCGCTCGCCGCCTTCGCCGTACAACACTATCTGTATCCGGCCAAGAAGCAGTTTCTGCAGTACACGACCACCAGCCCCGCCATGCAAAAGCGCTTAGGGGTCGCGGGCTCCTAGCTCCGGATCGCGCCATACATGGATCAACGCCTCGCCGCCCTGCAACGCCTGCTGGAACTCGAACGCATCGAGGCCAATATCTTTCGCGGCGCCAGTCGCGACGTCGGCAGCCCGCAGGTCTACGGCGGCCAGGTGCTGGGTCAGGCGCTCAAGGCGGCCTACGCCACGGTGGACCCTGATCGCATCGTGCATTCCCTGCATGCCTATTTCCTGCGGCGTGGCGATTTCAAGGCACCGATTGTCTACTTCGTCGATCGCAGTCGCGATGGCCACAGTTTCACCAGCCGACGGGTGACGGCGATTCAGCACGGCGAGCAGATTTTTCACCTCTCGGCATCATTTCAGTTGCCGCAGGATGGCCTGGCACATCAGCTGGCCATGCCGCAGGTGCCGCCACCCGAGGCGCTGAGCGCCGAATTGCCCTTTGGTGCCGAGTCGATCGCGCACTTTCCGGAGCGGCTGCGGCAGAAATACCTGCACGAGCGGCCGTTCGAATTCCGTGTCGTGCCGACGGCGCGCGCTGACACGGGCAACGAGGCACTCCGGCAATATTTCTGGCTGCGTACCGTCGATCGATTGCCGGATGACGATCTGCTGCATCGCTGCCTGCTGGCCTACGTAGCCGATTTTCACCTGCTGAGCACGGCTCTGCTGCCATACGACCGCTCGGCGCTGGGCGCCAGCCTGGTGATGGCGAGCATCGATCATGCCATGTGGTTTCACTGGCCGGTGCGGGTGGACGAGTGGCTGCTCTATGCCTGTGACAGCCCGAGCGCCTCCGGTGCGCGCGGTTTCACGCGCGGCAGCATCTACTCGCGCTCCGGCCGGCTGGTGGCCAGCACCGCGCAGGAAGGCCTGATACGCTTGCTGCCGGCCACGGCCGCGCCCGCTAGCGGATCCATCGGCGGAGGACAGTCTTGAAAGCAGCGCCTGCAGGAACCCTGATCATCCTGGCTGCGTTGCTGTGCGTTGGCACGGCGCCGCGACTTGGGGCTGCCACAGACGCGGTTCCGGGCGAGGGCGCCAGCGTCGCGCCGGCTGACGCAGCGCGAGCCGAGTTCGAGCGCAGGCTCAAGGCGCTGAACTGGATCAAGGGGCCCACCACTGTAGCGGTCGGCGACAACGCCAGGCTGGTCATTCCGGAGGGCTACGTATTCCTGGATGCCGCCAACACCGCCAGGTACGACGAGCTCAATCAGAATCTGAGCGACGGCAGAGAGGTCATGGTGGCGCCAGCCGATCTGCACTGGAGTTCCTTTCTCGAGTTCGAAGCCGGCGGTTACGTCAAGGACGATGACAAGATCGACGCCGACGCCTTGCTCAAGTCGCTCAGGGAAAACACTGAGCGTGCCAATCAGGAGCGCGAGCAACGCGGCTGGTCGGCGCTGCACATTCAGGGCTGGGCTGCGCCGCCCGCCTACAACCGCGACACCAAGCGCCTGGAGTGGGCCACAACGCTGCAGAGCCAGGGTGCTACGGGTGTGAATTTCTTCACCAAGATACTCGGCCGGCGCGGCCACACTTCGGTGGTGATGGTGGCGGCGCCCGCTGAGATCAAAGAGGCCGAAGCTTCGCTCAACAGGATTCTCGATGGCTATGCCTTCAATCGCGGCGAGACCTATGCCGAGTGGAAGACCGGCGACAAAGTGGCTGAGTATGGCCTGGCCGCTCTGGTCCTGGGCGGCGCCGCGGCAATTGCCACCAAGAAGGGATTGTGGGCGGTCATCGCGGGCTTCATGGCCGCCGCCTGGAAGGCCGTTGCTGCGGCAGTCGTCGCGCTCGGCGCCTGGCTGCGCGGGCGCTTCAAGAAAAAGGCCTGATGCCTCCAGGTACCTGGTTGCTGCCGCTCGGCGCGATCGCCTTCTATCTGTACGATTCCCTGTTGTGGCTCTATGGCGATGAGCTGGTGCTGATCAGGCGAGCGCACCGCTGGGATCACGCTGCCGGGTCCGATCGACTGCTGTTCAGACGCCGCCTGTATCTGCCCAATCCGCTGACCCCGCAACGGCCACTGTGGCGCGCGTGCTGGTCGGGCTTTGCCAGGCGCGACAATTTCGCGGACCTGAGCGCGCTGGCAGGCCTGGAGCGGACCCTCAGGCCGCTGCGCGTGCTGGTCACGGTGTTGTGGCTGCTGATTGTGGTGGCCCTGCCTGTGATTGCACTCAGTGGCGCGCAGCCGGCAATTCTGCTGGCGCTATTGGCGGCAGTTTATTCGCTTGCCGCCACGATGGTTGGTTGGTTGTGGCGCCAACGCACCATCCTGGGTCTGTCGGCGCGCAGTTGCCGTGCGCTGAGCTTCGATGCCCTGGCTTGTCCTCCTTTCGCCATCAACTTCATCAGAAAAATCTCGTTGCAGACAGCGATTGAAGGCGAACTGATGGCTCAGGCACGCGGCAGCTTCGACCAATCCGCTTTGGAGAGCCTGCGCGCTACACTGATCCGCCGCGTCAGTGAGCTGCTCGCCGTGGAGGCGGTCGGCTCAGTGCGTCACACGGCGCTGGCGGCTTATCACGGCGAACTGGTGGAGCAGGGCACATGTCCCGATACGAACTGATTGTCTCGCTGGCATGTCTGGTGGTCGGCTACCTGGCGGTAAGCTGGTTGCTGAAACGGTCGCTGCCGCCGGGTGGCGCGGGCGCGGCGTCTGGCGGCGCAGCGC
>JBAVRE010000072.1:0-1632 GCA_049694695.1 Steroidobacteraceae bacterium
GCGCAGGTGGATCAGCGGTTTGGCAAGTGCCCCACCGGCGTGCAGCAGCTCGCGCTTCGCCACCCTCCAACACAATTCCGGGCAGCCCATCATCGAACGCCGCACCGACCGCGCGATCGCCGTGCCACGTCCGTGCGGTTCGGAGAGAACAAGAGCAGAGCACAGCGCAACCCCGCCCCGCTGCCGGCGCGATCGGCTCTGAGCAACTACGTTGGTGAGCGGCGGTGGGCCATTGTTTGATCCGGCCGCCCGCTGTGTTGGAGGGCACCGCAGCCCGAGCGTCGGGCCGATGCAGTGGCAAGATTCATTTCACTTCGCCACAACAAGCCATCGGCCCAGCGAGGGCAAGGCTCGCCGTCCGGCGTGCCCGACCACATCGGGCTGCCGGATCAACCGATGGCCCGCCGCCGACCGCCGGCGCAATTCCTCAGCGCCGATAGCCGCTGGTAATCGGATAGCGCCAGTCACGCCCAAACGCCCGGCGGCTGACGCGCACACCCGGCGGCGCCTGGCGACGCTTGTATTCATTGCGCTGAACCAGGTTGAGCACCCGCGTTACCACGGTTTTCTCGAAGCCGCGCGCGCAGATTTCCTCGACCGACAGATCATCCTCGATGAAGGCTTCGAGGATGGCGTCCAGCAGCGCATACGGCGGCAGTGAATCGGTGTCTTTCTGATCATGGCGCAACTCGGCGCTGGGTTCGCGCTCGATGACGCGCGGCGGTATCGCCCGGCTGGCCGCCGGCGCCACCGTGTTGCGGTAGTTCGCCAGGCGATAGACCAGCATCTTGCTGCAGTCCTTGATCGGCGCGAAGCCGCCGTTCATGTCGCCATAGAGCGTGGCGTAGCCCACCGCCATCTCACTCTTGTTGCCGGTGGTGAGCAGCATGCGCCCGGACTTGTTGGAGATCGCCATGAGCAGCAGGCCGCGACAGCGGGCCTGGATATTTTCCTCGGTGGCATCGGGCGCGCGGCCGGCAAATTCGGCCGCCAGCGCGGCGAGCGCCGATTCGAACAGGCCTTCGATTGAGATCGAGCTGTAGTGCACGCCCAGGGTGCGAGCCTGCAACGCAGCATCCTCGGTGCTCATCTTCGAGGTATAACGCGAGGGCATCATGACCGCCTGGACGCGGGCGGGGCCAAGCGCGTCGACCGCGATGGCCAGCGTCAGGGCGGAATCAACCCCGCCCGAGAGGCCCATGACCACGCCCGGAAAGCGATGCTTGTCGACATAGTCGCGTACGCCCAGTACCAGGGCCCCGTAAACACTGGCCTCGATGCTGATTTCTGGCGCCACTTCGCCCGGCAGCGGCACGACCTGTGCGCCCTGGCGCTCGAACTGCACGCGATAGGTGCCAGTGGTATTCGCCGGGGCGCGAAACACCACTTCGCCGTTGGCGTCCATGACGAAGGAATTACCGTCGAATACCAGTTCATCCTGGCCACCGCACAGATTCAGATACACGATCGGCACTTGACACTCGCCAGCGCGCTCGCGCACCACGGCTTCGCGCTCACGCTGCTTGTGCATGTTGTAGGGCGAGGCGTTGATCACCAGCAGCACTTCAGCACCACGCGCCCGCGCACTGCGGGCCGGCTCCTGCTCCCAGATGTCCTCGCACACCAGCAGCC
>JBAVRE010000073.1:0-9758 GCA_049694695.1 Steroidobacteraceae bacterium
CCCACATGCAACACGATAAGTGCCGAGGGCGGGCCATAAAGGAGGTTTTATGGCCCGAGAGCGTGGGATCTATCAGCGCCAGGACTCGCCGTACTGGTGGGTCGATGTTGTGCTCTCCGACGGACGCCGAGTATGCAAGAGCACTCGGCTTCGGGGGCGCAGCGACGCTGAAGAGTTCTTAGTTCGCCTCAAGACGGAAGCGTACGAGGCCGTCAGGACCGGGGTACCGACGCATCGCAAGTGGCAGGATGCCGTAGTTCGCTATCTGGCGGAATTTTCCGACAAGCGAACGCTGAAGATGGATCGCCTGCATTTGCGTCAGCTGGATCCGATCCTGCGCGACAAGCGCATGAGCGCCATCAACATGGATGTGTTGTGGTTGTTCGTGCGCGTGCGGCGAGAGCGCGATGGGGTATCAAACGCCACCATCAACCGCTCGCTCGAAGTCGTACGCCGGATTCTCAACCTCGCGCACCAGGACTGGAACTGGCTGCAGAAGGTTCCGCGCATTCGCATGTTGCCGGAACCCAGGCACCGCGTCCGGTTTCTGACGCGCGAGGAAGCGGACCGTCTGAATGAGGCGTTGCCTGAGCATCTGCGGCCGTTGGTGCGCTTTGCTCTGGCGACCGGATGCCGGATGTCCGAGATCCTGCATCTGGAGTGGCGGCGGGTCGATTTCAATCGACGCGTCGCGTGGTTGGAGCCCGGGACGACGAAGAATGGCGAGGGCCGTGGCATTCCGCTGAACAAGGATGCGGTGCTCGCCCTTCGAGAAGTCCAGGGCGATCATGATCGGTGGTGCTTTACCTACGAGCATCGGCCGATGCAGGCAGTGGGTTCAGCATGGGAACGTTCATTGCGTCGCGCAGGAATCGAGCAGTTTCGATTTCACGATCTGCGCCACACCTGGGCGAGCTGGCATGTGATGAGCGGCACGCACCTGCAGGAGCTGATGGAATTGGGAGGCTGGAAGTCATACGAGATGGTGCTTCGCTACGCGCACCTGGCGCCCGAGCATCTCGCGAGTGTCGCCCGGCGAATCGAACGGACGCTGGAAGTCGTGGGCGCAAACCCTACGATTTCTCTACGCTAGGATTTCAGGCAATTTCGGAACGACGTAACTGCTTGATTGATTGGCGCGCCTGGAGAGATTCGAACTCCCGACCCTCTGGTTCGTAGCCAGATACTCTATCCAACTGAGCTACAGGCGCGCCGAAGGAGAAAACCGTTACTGAGCGGCTTTGATAGTCAGTAAACCACTGATTATTAAAGACTTTTTACCCTTCCATGCCCCTGCGGGATCTGCGTCGACCGCCAGATCTGCCGCCAGGATGAAGGGCCCCGCTCCGTCTGCGGCGCGCATCCTAACACAGGGAGGCAATTTTTCACTCGGCTGACGAGCAAACCGACCCCATTCCGTCGTATCCTCCCGCGCCAATTTATCGACCCCGGTCGACCCCTTTAGCCTTAATGGAACCTTGCTATGGCCCGTACTACCCCTCTCGCTGATATCCGCAACATCGGCATCATCGCCCACGTCGACGCTGGCAAAACCACGACCACGGAGCGGATTCTCTATTACACGGGTCGCAAGCACACGATCATCGACATCCATGACACCAAGGATCTGAAGACCTCGACGACCACCGACTACCTGGAGCAGGAGCAGAAGCGCGGCATCACCATCCAGAGCGCGGCGGTGTCGGCCTTCTGGCGCGACAAGAAGATCAATCTCATCGATACGCCCGGGCACGTCGATTTCACGATCGAGGTGAACCGATCGCTGCGTGTGCTCGACGGCGCGGTGGTGGTGTTCGACGGCGTCGCGGGCGTGGAGCCGCAGTCGGAAACCAACTGGCGCCTGGCGGACAACTACGACGTGCCGCGCCTGTGTTACGTGAACAAGATGGACCGGAGCGGTGCCAATTTCGTGCGCTGTGTCGACATGATCAAGAAGCGCCTGGGCGCGCGCCCGTTGCCGGTGCAGATTCCGATCGGCTCGGAAGATCATTTCAAGGGCATGGTGGACCTGGTCGAGATGAAGGCGCTGGTCTGGGACTCAGACGACAAGGACGCCGAGTGGCACAGTCTCGAAGTCACTGCCGATCTCGCCGACAAGCTGCAGATTACCGTGCCGAGTGATCGCAAGCTCATGAGCGAGATCGCGCGCTATCGCACCGAGCTGGTCGACACCTGCCTGGAGCAGAACGATGCGGCCATGGAAGCCTATATCACCGACGGCACCGTGCCTACGCCCGATATCCTGCGCGCGGCGCTGCGCAAGGGTACGTTGAATTCCTCCTTTACTCCGGTGCTGTGCGGTTCGTCCTACAAGAACAAGGGCGTGCAGCAGGTGCTCGACGCGGTGGTCGATTTTCTGCCGGCGCCGACCGACGTGGCCTCGATCAAGACGGTCGACGCCGACGGCGCGCCGATCGGCGAGCGCAAGTGTTCCGACGACGAGCCGTTCTCGGCCCTGGCGTTCAAGGTGATCAACGACGCCTACGGCGCGCTCACCTTCATCCGCGTGTATTCGGGTGTGCTGACCAAGGGCGCGTCGGTGCAGAACTCCACGCGCGGCAAGCGCGAGAAGATCGGCCGCATGGTCGAGATGTTCGCCAAGGAAGCCAACCCCATTGAAGAGGCGCGCGCCGGCGACATCGTCGCGCTCGTTTCCATGGCGGATACCGAGACTGGCGACACGCTCTGTGACGATGCGAACCCGGTGGTGCTGGAGCGCATGCGCTTCCCGGACCCGGTCATCAGCGTGTCGGTGAAGGCCAAGCTCAAGGCTGAGCAGGAGAAGTTCGGTGCGGCGCTCGGCAAGATGGTGCGCGCCGATCCCTCACTGCACCTGGAGACCGATCGCGAGACCGGCCAGACGATTCTGCGCGGCATGGGCGAGCTGCACCTTGAAGTGACGCTCGATCGCATGCGCACGGAATTCAACGTCGAAGGCACGATGGGCGAGCCGCAGGTGGCCTATCGCGAAACCTTCACCAAGAAGATCGAAGAGCATTACACCCACAAGAAGCAGACCGGCGGTTCGGGTCAGTTCGCCGAAGTGTGGATTGTGTTCGAGCCGCTGGCGCGCAGCGCCGGTTTCGAATTCGTCGATGCGACCAAGGGCGGTTCGGTGCCCAAGGAGTTCGTGCCGGCGGTCGAGAAGGGCCTGAAGATGCAGAAGGAAGATGGCGTACTGGCGCATTACCCGACGGTCGACTTCCGCGCGACGCTCACCGACGGCAGTTATCACGATGTCGATTCGAACGCGCTGACCTTCGAGATCGCGGCCAAGGCCGCCTTCCGCGAAGCACTGCGCAAGGCCTCGCCGATCCTGCTCGAACCGGTGATGCGGGTCGAGACGGTAACCCCGGGCGATCACCTGGGGGATGTGATCGGGGACATGAATCGCCGCCGCGGCACGATCCAGGAGCAGATGGAGCGTGGCACCAACATCGCCGTGGTGGCGCTGGTACCGCTATCGGAAATGTTCGGCTACATCGGGCAGCTGCGCAGCATGACCAGCGGCCGCGCCTCGTACACGATGGAGTTCTCGCACTACGACCCGGTGCCGCGCATGGTTGCCGACGAAGTCATCGCCGAGGTGGCCAAGACGCGGGCGGCGGCGCAGGCCTAAAGATCTATCACAGCTTGGCCAGCGCCTGTTTGAGCATAGCGACGTCACCGGAATCGACACGGCGTACGATCATACCGTGCGCGTTGGCGATGATGACGGTCGGCGTGTTGGCGACTCGAAATTCGCGGAACCAGGCGCCCGAGTCATCGAGCGTCAGCGGAATATGCACCTGATATTTCGCGATGTACGCCTGTAAGTCCTCCGGCGTCGCCCACAGTCCGGAAGCGACGCCCAGCCAGCGCACATGCTGGGCGTGGGCGAGCGCCTCGACCTGTAGCCGCGCAGTGCGGCAGTTCGCCGACACCGTGGGGCGCGTCGTGGCCAGATAGGATTCACACCACGGCGATAGGAACACCAGCACGGTTGCCCGCTGCGGTTCGGTCGTGCGCAGCGGAAACGACCGCCCGTCGAGGGTCTGCGCCTTCACATCCGGAAGTCGATCGCCAACCCTATGGTGTGCCGCGCCGTCGGGCGGCCCGAGCATGCTGGGTCGTGCATCGGTGGCAATCATCGACCCCGGCGTTGCCGAGCGCGCAGCGAGCAGCGCGGCATCCAGGCGTTGATCGGCCAGGTGACCGATGTAGGCAATGCGCCCGTCCCGCCCGATGACGACGTGCTGTGGCGTCACCCGAAGGTTGAACGCAGCGCCCAGCTGCCCCGCGGAGTCAAATACGATCGGCATCGTGATGCCGAGCTGCTTACGAAAGGCTTGAACGTCCGCCACCGAATCGTTGAATCCGGCATTGACGGCAATGACGGCCAGATCCGGGCCTGCCGTCTGGAAAACATGCTCGAAGTGCGGCATCTGCTCGCGACACGGCACGCACCAGGTCGCCCAGAACTTGAGGTACACGGCCTTCCTGCCGTAGAGACTGCCAAGGTCGATCACCTCGCCATCTATGGTCTTGACGGTCATTTGCGGCGCCGCCGCGCCGATCAGACCCCGGCCAGCCGCCTCTGCCCGCTGTTGCCCCGTACTGTCCGCAGGGGCGTAGCTGCTCATCAGCAGCACAGCGGCCGCAGCGAGCGCACGACTGGCAGTGTGCACAGTCACGGCGCCCTCTCAGTCCGTGACCGGGCGCGTATCTGGTTTCGCCTTGTCCTTGATAATCACTACCAGAATCTTTGCTGGCGCCGTCTGACTCGCATTGGCTGAGACCACGTGGATGTCGGCCGGCGTCTCGTAGAAAGTCTGACCCGGCCGCAGCGTGACTACCGGGCTGCCACGAACCTGCATGGTCAGTTCGCCTTCCAGCACATATACGAAGACCTGGGCGTCGTGCCGGTGCGGCAGCGACGCGCCCGCTGCCGGATAGGTCACTGTCAACATCAAGACTTCTTTGTCGGGGCCACTGAGCAACTCTTGAGACATGAGTACCGCTACATCGGCCTTGGCCGGGGTCGCGTCCGCTGCCGGCGCAATCACCGGCCATGATTGCAGCAGTGCTGCCATGAGTGCTGACGCCAGCACGGTGCTGCACAGACGAATGGACATGTGGGTCACTCCTTTTCGGAGAACCCTATCAGTATCCGAGCTGCCCGGCCAGCGCGCTGACCACCAGGCGCGGACCGTTTGGCTTGCGCGACACGCGGCTCCTGAATGCGGGCGGCTTCGCTACCAGGACGTCGCAGGCCAGTTCGTCGAGGATGCGCTCGGCGCTGTTGCCGATCAGCAGGTTTCTGAACCCTGAGCGCGATATGGCGCCCATCACCACCAGCGCGCTGCGGCTTTTCTCAACCGCCCCGAGTATGGCGTCGATGGGATGTCCGCCGATCAGGTAGCGGCGCGACCTGGCAACACGAGTCGACTGCAGTGCACGTTCAAAGCGGATATTCGCCGTGCGCCGCGCCTGCTTTTCGAGCTTGCTCAGAAAACCGGGTGAGGTACGCTCCACCTGCAGGCTCTGCACCGGCAATCGCGGGTAGGCATGGACCGCGTGCACGCTGCCACGCAGACCTTCACTGATCTCCTGGCCCAGATTCAGGATTACCCTGTCTAGCTGCAGTGGTTTCGAGAACGCACGGCTCGGATCGACAGCCACCAGCACGGCCGGACGGTGATAGGGACGCGGCGTCTTGACCAGCAGCACCGGAATCGGACTCAGGCGGATCAGCTCCCAATCGGTCAACTGCAGAATCCGCGGCGCGATGTGGCGCCCCTGGTGACGCGACACCACGATGAGATCCGCCTTGATGCCCGAGGCCCGACGGATGATGGCTTCATAGGCGGGAAAATCCCACTGCGCCGACACCGATACCTTGATGTTGTGGACCCTGAGCCGCTCGGCCATCGTCTCGAGCCGACGCAAGGCCTGTGCCTGCAAATCGGCCTGGACTTCCTTCAGCCCCTCGACGGCGTAGGTATAAAGATCCGCATAGAGCGGCGTCGTCAGGGTGTGAAAGATCTCAATCTCGGCGCCAAAGGCGCGCGCCAGCTGGGCGGCCTTGAGCAGCGCGGGCTGCGACCTGCTCTCAAGCTCTTTCACGGCAACCAGTATTCGGCGGATGGCAGGCATGGCAAAACTCCCGGTGTTCACTCAGATTCGACGCTGACAGGCGACGAGTGCTCGCTATTCGATTGGCAGGGCCGACAGCGGATCGCGCTGGGTTGGCTCTCGAGGCGTTCAACTCCGATCGGATTCCCGCACTTCATGCACATGCCATACTTCCCCGCGGCGATGCGGTGCAGGGCGATGTCGATGGCGGCCAGCTCTTCGGACACGCGGCTCTCATCGGCCGCACCGGCTTCGGCGATCTGGCCGCTGAAGGCAATGTCCTTGGTATCGCGTACCGCGTCGCTGGCGCGGATCTCGCGCTCGCTCTCGGAGGTTTCCCACGCCGCCTGTAGCTGCGAACGCAGCTCGTGGCGGCGGGCTGACAGCAGCCCCTCAAAATGCCGAAGCTCGGCGGCGGATAATGCATTCTGTTTCATAAGATCAATCTGCGCTGCGTGCCGTCGGGCTGAAATAGGTATTTTCTGCAGTCATTGCGGGAACTGCCTATGGGCAGAAATCAGCTCAGCCGATACGGACTCGCCCGGGCAGTAACTTGAGTACATCGAACCACAGCACGCAGAGTACTCCCGCCGCCAGGCTCAGGCCAAGGTCGGCGAGGTGCAACGGCGCGAATGAAAAGATGGTGCGCAGCGCCGGAATCTCCAGGATCGCGACCAGGGCCAGCCCGGTGCCGCCGATCACCCACCAGAGCGCCTGGTTCGGTGCGCGCATCATGGCAAAGGCGGTGCGCGTCCAGGAGCGATTTACCAGAATGATGGCCACGAACGACACCACCAGGGTAGCGAATGACAGTGCCCGGGCGACGTCGGGACCGTGCGTGGGGCGGGTGAGCACCAGGATGCCCAGGCAAACCGCCAGTACGCTCAAACCCTGGGTGAACGAGGCCAGCACCGTCCGGCCGGAAAACAATCGCGCCTGGGCGCTGCGTGGCGGTCGGCGCATCACATCGCTTTCCGACGCCTCCGCTTCGAAGATGAGCGAGCAGGAAGGGTCAATAACCAGTTCGAGAAACATGATGTGTACCGGCGCGAGCAATAGCGGCCAACCCGGAATGAAAGCTGGGACCATGGATAGACCGGCTATCGGTACATGGACTGCGAGGGTGAAGATGATGGCTTTCCTGATGTTGTCGTAAATGCGCCGACCGAGCCGCACGGCCGTGACGATCGAGCCGAAGTCGTCATCGAGCAGCACCAGCGCGGCCGCCTCGCGGGCCACATCCGTGCCGCGACCGCCCATGGCAATGCCGATGTGAGCAGCCTTCAATGCGGGCGCATCGTTGACGCCATCGCCAGTCATGGCGACCACGTCACCATTGGCCTTCAGGGCCGTGACAATCCGCAGTTTCTGTTCAGGCACGACCCGCGCGAAGATCTGCGTGGTGCCGATGCGCGCCGCCAGCTGCGCATCGGACATGAGCTCGAGTTCCGGTCCGCTGATCAGCTGATCGGCAGCCGTGAAACCCGCCTGCCTGGCAACGCTGCGCGCCGTCTCCGGATAATCGCCGGTAATCATCACCACCCGGATGCCGGCCGCACCGCACTCGGCAACGGCCGCCGGTACGGCGGCGCGCAGCGGATCCTCAAAGCCGACCAGGCCGAGAAAATCCAGAGTGAGATCGCGCTGCTCCGACGGCAGCGATGCGTCGGCCATTTCGCCTCTGGCCACTCCAAGCACGCGCAGGCCCTGTGCAGCCAGCTCCCTGACACTCGCGTCAACCTGAGCACGCCTTGCACCCGTCAGGCCGCACAGTTGAGCGATCGCCTCGGGCGCTCCCTTCGAGGCCATGACGATGGTTCCCGCGCCATGCAGTTGCCAGGCGTGAGTGACTGCGAGCAGCTCAGCGGTTAGTGGGTATTCCCGGGTAAGTGACCATTCACGAGTGACGCTGCGGTCCTGGACAGCCAGCAGGCGGCTGGCTTCGTGCACAGCGCGCTCCATAGGGTCGAAGGGCTCGGACTTGCTCGCCAGCGTGGCCGTGCGCAGCAATATCTGGTGGCGCGCTTCGAGCGTACTGCCGCCCGGAACAACGGCCACGCTGGCCGTCTCTGTCACCAGCAATTTCAGGGTCATCTGGTTTTCAGTCAGCGTTCCGGTCTTGTCGACGCACAGGACCGTAGCGGCCCCCAGAGCCTCGATCGCCGGCATGCGTCGCGTCAATACCCGGTGACGTGAGATTCGCCAGGCGCCCAGGGCGAGAAACACCGTGAGAATTACCGGGAACTCCTCCGGTATGACGGCCATGGCCAGGGAAATGCCGGCCAGCAACCCGTCTTTCCAGGCGCGCCAGTCAGCGCCGCGGGTAAGTGAGTACACAATGACCACCACGGCGCAGGCGATCAGCCCGGCTACCGCCAGCACGCGAACTACCCGGCCGGTTTCCTTCTGCAGGGGTGTCGTTTCCGGACCGATCCTTTGCAGCGCTCCACCGATCTTGCCGAGCTCAGTGCGCGCTCCTGTAGCCAGCACCTCGGCTATGGCCTGGCCTGAAGTCGCCAGGGTTCCGGCGAACAGCGACGCCAGGTTTTCGCCACCGGGCCGTTGCAGTGTGTGCAGGTCGGGCGCCGCGCGCTTGCGAACCGGCATCGATTCGCCCGTCAGCAGCGATTCGTCGACGTTGAGATTCATGTTGCGGCGGATTACCGCGTCGGCTGGAATGCGATCGCCCTCGGCGATCGAGAGGATGTCGCCACGCACCACGTCGCGACCGGCGATTCGCAGGCGGCGGCC
Source organism: Steroidobacteraceae bacterium (assembly GCA_049694695.1). Classification (GTDB taxonomy): domain Bacteria; phylum Pseudomonadota; class Gammaproteobacteria; order Steroidobacterales; family Steroidobacteraceae; genus FEN-1191. The sequence continues at coordinate 8,887 of JBAVRE010000073.1, forward strand.
GGCCCGTATCACCAAAGCCCGCGGACTGGTCAGATCGCGCAGCGCCTCCAGAGCATGTTCGGTGCGGCGCTCCTGAAAGATAGTGATGCCCATGACGACGAATACAAAACCCAGCAGCATGAGGGCATCGCCGAGTTTGCCCATCACCAGGTAGAGGCTGCCGGCGGCAATCAGCAGCAGGAACATCGGTTCCCGGGCCACGGCGAGGGCTATCGAGGCTATGCCGCGCGGCTTGCTGGACTGCAGCTCGTTGGGCCCGTCGGCCAGGCGGCGTTCCTGCGCCTGTTCATCACTGAGCCCGCGGGGCTCGTGCTGATCCGCTGGCAGGGAATCAGCCGGCGTGACCAACAAAGTGCCCATCAGGTGACTTGCGGTATCGGAGCACATCCTCGACGTGCGAGTAGTCGGCCAGGCTCTCCGGCTGCGACAGATGAATGATGGCGATGGTGATTTCCTGGATCGTGGAAAATTCCTGGCGCGTGGCCATGGCCTGCTCAATGGCGGCAACGATTCGTCCGGCTGCCCGGTCGCGATCGGCCGGATTCAGAGCGGCGAGCGCGGCATCCTTGACCGTGGCGTGCAAGTGGGCGGGCGCTGCCAGAAACTCGATCACCTGCGGAGCATAGCCAAGTGCCTGGCTGACTTGCGCACTGAGCTGCGGCAGCGACTGGTAAGGCGTAATGCTGCCGCCGAGTGGTGGCCGGGCCCCGTTGCAGGCAACGAGCGCTGCGGCAACGAGCAGCGCAGCGGTCCGTGCCCGGGTGTTTCTGGCAAACATGTGCAGCTCCGGATAGATTACGAGTGCCACCATGATTGCAAAATCGTGGCCAGCGCAACAGGGCTTATGCGTAGGGCAAGCGGCGCGCCCGTGC
>JBAVRE010000074.1:0-2158 GCA_049694695.1 Steroidobacteraceae bacterium
CCTGCGAGCTGTGCCGCGGCTTTGGCCGCGTGATCGGTATCGACTATGCGCTGGTGATTCCCGACGAGCGCCGCACCCTGAAAGCGGGCGCCATCAAGCCCTGGCAGACGCCCTCGTTCCGCGAATGCCAGGACGATCTGGAGCGCCACGCCAGACGCCGCGGCATTGCCCTCGATGTGCCGTGGTGCGATCTGCCGGCGGCGGCGCGCGAGTGGGTCATCGAAGGCGAAGGTCCCTGGACCAAAAAGACCTGGTATGGCGTGCGACGCTACTTTGCCTGGCTCGAGACCCGCGCCTACAAGATGCACATCCGTGTGTTGCTCTCAAAGTACCGCAGCTACACCACCTGCAGCGCCTGCCAGGGCGCCAGGCTCAAACCCGATGCCCTGTTGTGGCGCCTGGGCACTGTGCCGTTGCCGCCCTCAGCTGCAGCGGGACTCGCGCTGCACGAACTGGTGGCACTGCCAATCTCGCAGTGCCGTGACTACATCGACCAGCTGCAACTGCCGGCGCCCTTCGATGAAGCGGCCGACCTGGTGCTCACCGAACTGCGCACCCGCCTGCGCTATCTGTGCGAGGTGGGCCTGAGCTACCTGACACTGGATCGACAATCGCGCACGCTCTCGGGCGGCGAAGTACAGCGTATCAATCTCACCACGGCGCTGGGCACCTCGCTGGTCAATACGCTGTTCGTACTGGACGAGCCCTCGATCGGGCTGCACCCACGCGATATGGGCCGCGTCATCGCCGTGATGGAGCGCCTGCGCGATGCCGGCAATTCCCTGCTGGTGGTAGAACACGACCCGCAGATCATGCGCGCCGCCGATCGACTGCTGGATATGGGTCCCGGCGCCGGTGAGCTGGGTGGCCAGATCGTCAGCTTTGGCACCCCGGCCGAGGTGGCGGCGGATGCAGGCTCGATCACCGGGGCCTGGCTGTCCGGCCGCAAGCGTCTGCCGCCGCTGCGTTCAATGGGCGACGCGCGCGGCGCAGCGACGGCGCACGGCAGCGCGAGTGCGCCAGTCATCGAATTACTCGGTGTACGCGCCCACAATCTCAAAGATATTGACGTGCGCATTCCCTTGCACCAGCTGGTGTGTCTCACTGGCGTTTCGGGCTCCGGTAAATCCACGCTGGCGCAGGAGGTACTCTACGCCGCGCTGCAAAAGGCCAAGGGCAAGGGCGGCGAGGCGCCGCTCGAGCATCGGGCGCTGCTCGGCGCCGAGCTGATCGATTCGGCCGTGATGATCGATCAGACGCCGATTGGCCGCACTACCCGCTCGAACCCGGTCAGCTATGTGGGCGCCTTCGATGAGATCCGCGCGCTGTTCGCGGCCACGGCGGACGCGCAATTGCGCCGCTACAGCGCCGGCACCTTCAGCTTCAACAGCGGTACCGGCCGTTGCCCGGTGTGCAGCGGCAATGGTTTCGAGCATGTCGAGATGCAGTTTCTCGCCGACGTGTATCTGCGTTGTGGCGAATGCAACGGCACGCGCTTTCGCGCCGAGACGCTGCAGGTGCGTTGCACGGGAAGCGACGGCCGCCAGGCTGATATCGCCGCAGTGCTCAATTTCACGGTGAGCGAGGCCCTGCAGTTCTTCGCGCACGCACCGCGGGTCGGTGCGCGCCTGCAGCCGCTGGCCGATGTGGGCCTGGCCTATCTGCGCCTCGGCCAACCAGTACCCACGCTGTCAGGCGGCGAAGCGCAGCGGCTGAAGCTCGCAGGCTACCTGGCCGAGGCCGCCATCGACAGTGCGCGCCAGAGCCGGGTCCGCGCCGGCGCGGTGCGCGGCGCGGCGAAGCCCGTGCCGGAAGTGGTGGGCAAGCTGCTGCTGTTCGATGAACCCACCACCGGACTGCACTTCGAGGATGTCGCGCGCCTGCTGCGTGCCTTCGCTCTGCTGCTGGAGGCAGGCCACTCGCTGCTGGTGATCGAGCACAATCTGGATGTCATCGGCGCCGCCGACTGGATCATCGATCTGGGGCCGGAAGGCGGCGCGGCCGGCGGCGCGGTGGTCTGTTGCGGAACGCCAGCCACGGTGATGGCCGAAGCGCGCTCGCATACCGGCCAGGCTCTGCACGACTATCAGCGCGCTCCGGGCGTGCGCGACGCCGCGCCATCGGCGCCGCGCGCGCTGCAGCGCGCGCTGCCAACGCG
>JBAVRE010000075.1:0-13478 GCA_049694695.1 Steroidobacteraceae bacterium
TTGCCGTCGATACGCATATCTTCCGGGTTGCCAATCGCACCGGGCTGGCCCCCGGTCGTACGCCACGCGCGGTGGAAGACCGGCTGCTGGCAGTGACGCCGCCGGAATTTCGCCGCCACGCGCATCACTGGCTCATATTGCTCGGGCGTTACACCTGCAAGGCACGCCGCCCGCTGTGCGCGCAATGCCGGGTGCGCGGCTGCTGCGCCTACCCGCACAAGCAACCGGCGCACAGGGAGCCGGCATGAGCGGGTTCGTGGACCAGAGCCGTGAGGGACTGCGCGCCGCCTGGCGCGCCGCCTGGCAGCGCCACCAACAGCGCCTGCCGCTTGAGGCACTGCAGGCACAGATGGTCGATGTGATCGCCGCACATCCTGAATATCACCAGCTGATGAGCAACGACGCACTGCAGGCCGAGGGTACCGAAGCGGATGCGAATCCGTTCCTGCATCTGGGCCTGCACCTCGCGCTGCGTGAACAGCTGGGCACCAGGCGCCCGGCAGGAATCCAGGCCATACACCAACAGCTCCTGCGCCGTGGACTGCCTGCACATGAGGCCGAGCATCGCATGATCACAGTACTGGGCGAAACTCTCTGGCAGGCGCAGCGCGCCGGGCGCGCGCCCGATGAACAACAGTATCTCGAGGCGCTGCAGCGCCTGTGAACACGCCCGCTCCTGCCAGATCGCGCCTGGCCGGCAGGCGTCCCGACTGCGCGCGCATCAGCGCGCTCTACCGCTACCCACTCAAGTCAGCGCGCGGTCAAGCGCTGCAGGAAGCACGCCTTGGCAGCACCGGATTCGAGCATGATCGCCAGTGGCTGCTGGTCACCCCGCAGGGCCGCTTCATCAGCCAGCGCGAGCGGCCGCGGCTGGCATTGCTGCAGGCCGAGGCCACGGCGGCCCGATTGCGCTTGTCTGCGGCGGACCTGCCACCCTTGTCGATTGCGCCCAGTGATGCGCAGCGGCGCATGCGCGTGAGCATCTGGCGCGATGAGTGCCTGGCCCTGGATGCCGGCGATGAGATCGCAGCAAGGCTCAGCGACTGGCTGCACAGCCCCTGCAGGCTGGTGCGTTTCGACCTGCAGCAGCAGCGCCTGAGCAACCGCCAGTATACCGGCGACATCGCGGCGGAGAACGCCTTCAGCGACGGCTATCCGCTGCTCCTGACCGGGGCGGCTTCGCTTGCCGATCTCAACCAGCGCATCGGTCGCGAACTGCCCATCAATCGCTTCCGGCCCAATATCGTGCTCGCAGGCCTGGACCCTTACGATGAAGATCACCTGCAGGAACTGCACTGCGGCGGACTCGTGCTGCGCGCCGTCAAGCCCTGTACGCGCTGCTCTATCACGGCCACCGAGCAGGCCAGCGGCATACTCGATGGTGACGAGCCGCTGCGCACGCTCAGGACCTATCGCTACGACGCCGGGCTCGGCGGCGTCACTTTCGGTCAGAATCTCATCATCGTAAAAGGCCGCGGCGCGCTGCTCAGGGTTGGCGAAACCCTGCAACTGCGCTGGCGAAAAATCTAATGAGCTGCGCGCTTCTTCGGCAGGTAGAGATCAGTGAGCGTACCCTCGAAGGCTTCGGCCGACAGGGCCACGGTTTCCGACAGGGTGGGATGCGGATGCACCGTCAGTGCGATATCGGCGGCATCGGCACCCATCTCGATGGCGAGCGCCACTTCCGCAATCAGCTCGCCGGCATTGGGACCAACGATGCCAGCACCCAGCAGCCGCTGCGTGGCCGGATCAAACAGCAGTTTCGTGAAGCCTTCATCGCGCCCCAGCGCGAGCGAGCGGCCGCTGGCGGCCCACGGAAACACGCCTTTTTCAACGGCGATGCCCTGCGTCTTTGCCGCCAGTTCGGTCAGACCCACCCAGGCGACTTCAGGATCGGTATAGGCCACTGAAGGAATAACGCGCGCATCGAAATAGCGCTTGTGGCCGGCGGCCACTTCGGCAGCGACCTTGGCTTCGTGCGTGGCCTTGTGCGCCAGCATCGGCTGGCCGACGACATCACCGATCGCGAAGATGTGCGCGACGTTGGTGCGCTGCTGCCGATCGACGGGAATAAAGCCACGCGCGTCGACATTGATACCCGCTGCCGGTGCGTCGAGCAGGCGGCCGCTGGGCACGCGGCCCACGGCTACCAGCACGCGATCGAAGCTCTGTGTCGAAGCACCACCGGCATCCTCGAAACTGACGTGCAGTGCTTCATCCGAGGCGCTGACTGCCGTCACTCTGGTGCCCAGCAGGATCTGCTCATAGCGCCCCTTCAGGCGCTTCTCCAGCGGGCGGACCAGATCAGGATCGCAGCCGGGCATCAGCTGGCTGGTGAGTTCGACGACGCTGACTTTGGCGCCGAGCGCCTCATAGACGCTCGCCATTTCCAGGCCGATGATGCCGCCACCAATGACCAGCAGCCGACCGACCGGCTCGGGAAGTTCCAGCGCACCGGTGGAATCCATGATGCGCGGATCTATCGGTATGAATGGCAGTGTGATCGGCTCGGAACCCACGGCGATGATGCACTGGCCGAAGCGTATGCGCTCCACCTTGCCTTCGTGCCTGACCTCGATCACATGCGGACTGAGAAACTTGCCGCTGCCGCGGACGATCTCTACCTTGCGCTGCCGCGCCAGGCCCGTCAGGCCACCGGTCAGCCTGGCAACCACTTGCGACTTCCAGCCGCGCAGCTTGGCCAGGTCTATGCGCGGTGCGCCAAATTCCACGCCATGCGCCGCCATCTCGCGTGCTTCATCGATGACCTTGGCAGCGTGCAGCAATGCCTTGGAAGGGATGCAACCCACATTCAGGCAGACGCCGCCAAGTGTCGGCCAGCGCTCAACCACTGCCACCTGCAGTCCCAGATCGGCGGCGCGGAATGCCGCGGTGTAGCCGCCAGGCCCGCCGCCCAGAATCAGCAGCGCGACCTCGCGATCGGCCCCGGGCTCCGCGACGCCTGGGGGCAGAGGCGCTGGCGGCGAAGTCATTGGGGTCGGTGGCGGTGGGGGCGCTGCGCTCGCCCCGGTGCCCGGCGCGGCACCTGCGCTCGCCACCGGTGCCGCAGCGGCGGCAGCCACTTCCAGACGCAGCAGCGGCGTGCCCTGCGACACCTTGCCACCACGCGCCACCAGCACTTCGAGCACCTTGCCGGCCGCAGTAGCCGGCACATCCATGGTGGCCTTGTCGGTCTCAAGGGTTACCAGGGGCGTTTCGAGTGCAATGACCTCCCCCGCTTTGACCAGCACGTCAATGACGGCGACATCCTGAAAATTGCCGATATCCGGACAAAGGATCTGCTGCACGCTCACGGTACGGCCTCGAGCAGGCCGCCAACATCAGCCAGCTGCGCGGCCAGGGCAGCGCAGAAGCGCGCGCCATCGGCCCCGTCGATCACCCGATGATCGTAAGACAGCGACAGCGGCAGCATCAGACGCGCCACCCAGGCGCCATCCTGGTACAGCGGCTTCAGCGCCGCACGCGACACGCCGAGTATCGCCAGCTCTGGCGCATTGATGATGGGCGTAAACGCGGTGCCACCGATGCCGCCCAGACTGGAAACCGTGAAACAACCACCCTGCATCTCCGCGGCAGCGAGCTTGCCCAGGCGCGCCTTCTCCGATAGCACCGCCAGCGCGCGCGCCAGCTCATAAACGTCTTTCTTGTCGGCGTCGCGAATCACGGGCACCAGCAGCCCATTGGGCGTGTCGGCAGCGAAACCCAGGTGCAGGTATTTCTTGTACACCAGGTTTTCGCCGGACTCATCGAGCGAGGCATTGAAGTGCGGAAACTTCTGCAGCGTGCGCACTACCGCGCGCAGCACAAATGCCAGCGGCGTGAGCTTTACACCCTGCGCCGCGGCCCTGCCCTTGAGTTCGCCGCGGGTGGCTTCCAGCTGCGTGATATCCGCCTCATCAAACTGCGTCACGTGCGGCAGATTCACCCAGCTGGCGTGCAGTCGTGCCCCGGAGATGCGCTTGATGCGCCCCAGTGGCTTGCTCTCGATCGCGCCGAACTGCGCAAAGTCGGGAGCCGGAACGCGTGGCAGGGCACTGCCCGGCGCTGCCGCGCCCTGCGCTCCGGCCGGCGCACCGCCAGCCAGCAGACTCTTTACGAATAGCTTGACGTCGCCGGCGGTAATGCGGCCCTTGAGACCACTGCCCTGCACGCGCGTCAGATCGACGCCGAGCTCGCGCGCAAACAGTCGCACCGATGGGCTGGCGTGCGCGGCGGCGAAGCCGGCCTCATTGATCGCCACCGTGAGCGCCGGGGATGCCAATAGCGGCGCAGCAACCGGCGCCATGGGCGCAGGCGCTGCCGCCGGCACTGACGGTGCCGACGCAGGCGCAGGCGCCGGCGCCGGCGTTGACGCGGCTGCTGGCGCCGCTGCGCTTGCGGCCTCACCCACTTTCACCACTGCCACCACATTGCCGGCCGACACTTTGTCGCCCTTCTTGACCAGCAGTTTTTCGATGACGCCGGCGACTGGCGCGGGCACATCCATAGTCGCCTTCTCGGTCTCGAGCGTCAGCAGCGGTGTGTCGATGGCAACCAGGTCGCCAACCTTGACCAGGACGTCGATGACTTCAACGTTCTTGAAGTCGCCGATATCGGGAACCGGTATCTCCTGCTCAGCCAAATGTTGCTCCTTGACCGAATATCAGCAATTGAGCGGGTTGGGCTTGGCGGCATCGATGCCGAGCTTGCCCAGCGCCTCGGTGACGGTGCGCTGATCGATCTGATCGGCGTCGGCGAGAGATTTGAGCGCCGCCAGCGTGATGAAATTCCGGTCGACCTCGAAATGGCGGCGCAGCGGTGCGCGCGCGTCTGAGCGCCCAAAGCCATCGGTGCCGAGCGTGACGTATGGGGCCGCGACCCACTGGCGGATCTGGTCCGCCACGGTACGCATGTAGTCGCTGGCCGCGACCACCGGTGAATCGGGCGCGCCAAACAACGTACGCACGTAAGGCACGCGCGCTGTTGAGGCTGGATTGAGCAGGTTCCAGCGTTCGATTTCGAGCGCTTCGCGCCGCAGCTCGCTGAAACTGGTGATCGAATAGACATCGGCCGGGATGGCAAACTGCTGCTCGAGAATGTCGGCGGCCGCCAGCACTTCCCGCAGGATGGTGCCGCTACCCAGCAGTGTGCTGCGCACCTTGCCTCGGCCGCCGGTGCGCAGGCGATAACCGCCGCTGATGATGCCCGCCTCGTTGCCGGCCGGCAGGGCCGGCTGCGCGTAGTTCTCGTTCATCACCGAGAGGTAATAGAACACGCCCTCGCCGTCGACATACATGCGCTTCATGCCATCGTGAATGATGACCGCCAGCTCATAGGCATAGGCCGGATCATAGGCGCGGCAATTGGGCACGGTGCTGGCAAGCAGATGGCTGTGACCGTCCTGGTGCTGCAGGCCCTCGCCCGCCAGCGTGGTACGTCCGGCGGTCGCGCCCATCAGGAAGCCGCGCGCGCGCATATCGCCCGCAGCCCAGATGAAATCGCCGACCCGCTGGAAGCCGAACATCGAATAGAAAATATAGAACGGCACCATCGGCACGCCGTGATTGGCGTAGGAAGTGGCGGCCGCGATCCACGAGCACAAGGCGCCGGCTTCGTTGATGCCCTCTTCGAGCATCTGGCCCTGCTGGTCCTCGCGGTAGGACATCAGCTGGTCGGCATCCTGCGGCGTGTACAGCTGGCCAACCGACGAATAGATGCCGATCTGGCGAAACAGGCCTTCCATCCCGAAGGTGCGCGCCTCATCCGGCACGATTGGCACGATGTTGCGGCCGATCTGCTGGTCCTTGAGCAGCACGCCGAGTATGCGCACGAAGGCCATGGTGGTGGAAATTTCCCGTTCCCCGGTGCCATCGAGTATTGACTGAAAGGCACTGAGTTCCGGAATCTGCAACCTGGTGGCCGAAGGCGTACGCTGCGGCAGGTAGCCGCCGAGCGTCTTGCGGCGCTCCTGCAGGTAGCGCATCTCCTCGCTGTCGGCAGCGGGCTTGCGGAACGGAATCGTGGCGATATCCTCATCGCTTACCGGGATATTGAAGCGGTCGCGCAGCTCACGCAGCGTCGCGTCGTCGAGTTTCTTCTGCTGATGCGCCACCATCTGCCCTTCTGTGCTCTTGCCGAGGCCGAAACCCTTGACGGTCTTGGCCAGGATGACGGTCGGACGGCCATCCGACTTCATGGCCGCGGCGTAAGCAGCGTGTACCTTGCGGGCATCGTGGCCACCACGATTGAGATGCCAGATGTCCTCATCGGACATGTTGGCGACCATTTCCTTGAGCAGCGGATTCTTGCCGAAGAAATGCTCGCGGGTGTAGGCGCCGCCCTTGGCCTTGAAATTCTGATACTCGCCGTCGACGCATTGCTCCATGACCTGGCGCAGCAGGCCTGCGGTATCGCGCGCCAGCAGCGGATCCCAGCGCGAACCCCAGATGACCTTGATGACATTCCAGCCGGCGCCGAGAAAGGCGGCTTCCAGCTCCTGGATGATCTTGCCGTTGCCGCGCACCGGGCCATCGAGGCGTTGCAGGTTGCAGTTGATGACGAACACAAGGTTGTCGAGCTTTTCACGCACCGGCATGGTGAGCGCGCCCATCGACTCCGGCTCGTCCATTTCGCCGTCGCCGCAAAAGGCCCAGATCTTGCGATCAGAGGCGCTCACCAGGCCACGGTGCTCAAGATAGCGGACAAAGCGGGCCTGGTAGATCGCCATCATGGGCCCCAGGCCCATCGACACCGTCGGGAACTGCCAGAAATCAGGCATCAGCCACGGGTGCGGATAGGAACTCAACCCCCCGCCATCGACCTCCTGGCGGAAACGCGCCAATTGCGCTTCGCTCAGGCGACCTTCGAGGTAAGCGCGCGCATAGATGCCGGGCGAGGAATGCCCCTGCATGAACACCAGATCGCCCGGGCCCTGCGCGGTGGGTGCGCGCCAGAAGTGATTGAAACCCACCTCGTAGAGCGTGGCCGAGGAGGCGTAGCTGGCAATGTGACCGCCATACTCAGTCGATTTGCGGTTGGCCTGCACCACCATGGCCATGGCATTCCAGCGGATCCAGGCCTCAATGCGCCGCTCGAGCGCACGATCTCCAGGGTATTGCGGCTCTTTGCCGACCGGAATCGTATTCACATAGGCGGTATTCGCGCTATAGGGCAGGTAGGCGCCCGAGCGTCGCGCATGCTCGACCATGCGATCAATCAGAAAGTGTGCGCGCTCGGGACCGGCCACCCGCAGTACGGAATCGATCGATTCGAGCCATTCGCGGGTTTCAAGCGGATCGCCGTCGCGCTCTTCGGTGACTGGATTCATGGCTGGAGGAATTACCTTGTGGGACGCTGTGTTAGGATGCGCGCCGTGCCCGGATGATCCGTATTTTACGTAAGATGGTCAAGCGAACGGCGCGGCGCGGGCTGATCCAGGTAATCATGCAAGAGCTGACGATTCGCCGTCCCGACGACTGGCATCTGCACCTGCGCGACGGCGCGGCGCTGGCCGCCGTGCTGCCATTCACTGCCCAGCGCTTCGCGCGCGCCATCGTCATGCCCAATCTCACTCCTCCGGTGACCACCACGGCCGCCGCCCTCGCCTATCGCGACCGCATCAGGGCGGCGCTCCCGGCCGGAGCGGATTTCACGCCGCTGATGACACTCTACCTGACCGATCAGACCAGTCCCGAAGAAATTGACCGGGCGGTCGACAGCGGCGCCGTCTTTGGCGCCAAGTACTACCCGGCCGGCGCCACCACGCACTCGCAGTGGGCGGTCACGGATGTGCGCCGGCTCGATGCGGTGCTCGAGCAGATGGCGGCGCGCGACCTGCCATTGCTGGTGCATGGTGAAGTCACCACGCCCGGCGTCGACATCTTTGAACGCGAGGCGCGCTTCATCGACCAGGTGCTGGCGCCGCTGGTCGAGCGTGTTGCGGGCGTACGCGTGGTATTTGAACACGTCAGTACACGCGCCGCAGTCAGCTACGTGTGCGGCGCGCGCGCCGGCGTCGCCGCGACCGTCACCCCGCAACACCTGCTGCTCAACCGCAATGCGCTGTTCCAGGGCGGCTTGCGCCCACACCTCTTCTGCCTGCCGGTGCTCAAGACCGAGGCCGATCGCCAGGCCATTGTCGAGGTCGTGGCCAGTGGCAATCCACGCTTCTTTCTGGGCACCGACAGCGCGCCGCACGCGCGCCTCGCCAAGGAGGCGGCCTGTGGTTGCGCGGGCGTGTTCTCGGCGCATGCCGGCATCGAGTTGTACGCCGAAGCCTTCGAGCAGGCCGGCATGCTGCCGCGGCTCGAAGAATTCGCGGCCGGTTTTGGCGCCGATTTCTACCGCCTGCCGCGCAATCGCAGCACGATTACGCTGCAAAAGCACGACTGGTCGCCGCCGGCGAGCTACCCCCTGGGCGCCGATGAACTGGTGCCCATGAGCGCCGGCGAGACCATTCATTGGCGCCTCAGGTCATGAGCAACGATCCGGGCGATGCCCGCATGGCGCGCCGCTTCCGCGGCTTTCTGCCCGTGGTCGTCGATGTGGAAACCGGCGGCTTCAACGCTTCCCGGGACGCCCTGCTGCAGATCGCCGCCGTGCTGATCGAGTTCGATGCCGCCGGCCACCTGGTGCGGGGCGCCACTCACTCCTATCACGTGCAACCGTTTCCGGGCTCAAATATAGAGCCCGCCTCGCTGCAGGTGAACCGCATCGACCCGTGGCACCCGCTGCGCCCGGCGATCGATGAGCGCGATGCGCTGCAGCGGGTGTTCAAGGAGGTGCGCACCGCCATGCAGGTGAGCGGCTGCAAGCGCGCGATACTGGTGGGCCACAATTCCTGGTTCGATCTTTCGTTCCTGAATGCGGCCGCCGCACGCAGCGGCGTAAAACGCAGCCCGTTCCACCCGTTCTCGAGCTTCGATACTGCGACCCTGGCCGGCGCTGCACTCGGTCAGACCGTGCTCGCGAAAGCCTCGACCATCGCCGGGTTCAACTGGGATACCGCTTCGGCTCATTCCGCCACTTACGATGCCGAGCGTACTGCCGATCTGTTCTGCGCGATCTGCAATGAACTGGCCGACAGCTTTGCGCGCGCCGAGCATCGCGCCCGTGAACTGGGCTGGCAGGAAAACGCCGGACCCACGGCCGATGCGCTCGCAGACGCGGGCGCCACGGCAGGTGCCGATCCGCTGTAAACCCGGGCCCGGCTTCGAGCCCGGGCTTAAGTCCCGGCGCCCAGCGCGCCAGCGGCTTCAAGGGTTTCCTTGAGCTCGCCGTTGCGGAACATTTCCATGGCAATATCACAGCCGCCCAGCAACTCACCCTTGAGGTACAGCTGCGGATAGGTTGGCCAGTTCGAATATTGTTTGAGCGCCTCGCGCAATTCCGGGTCATCGAAGATATTGACGCTGTGAAACTTCACGCCGAGCTTGCGCAGCGCGCCGGCCGTCTGCGCGGAAAACCCGCACTGCGGAAAATCCGGAGTGCCCTTCATGAACAGCACCACCGGGGCGCTATCGAGTTCTTTGCGGATCCGCTCTTTCACATCCATCTTTATGGCACCTTGAGTTGATTGATTACCGAGCTCACGCCGCCGGTGGCCTGGGCCACCCGCGTCGCCGCGCTGCGCTGCGCGGCCGAGAGGGCCGTACCGCGCAACGTCACAATACTGCCGTTGGCGCTCACCTCGACGTTGGCACCACGCAGCGTCGCGTCGGCGGCCAGCCGCGCACTCACCGCGCTGCGCAGTGAAGTGGTGGCGCCGCTGGGGCCCCGCAACCGGGTGTCGGCCGCGCTACCGCTGTCGGGCGCGTTGCCCAGCACCGCGGCCACGCATCCGGCCTGCAACAACCCGGTAATTCCGATCAGACCCAGACGCTGTATCATGACTGCCCTGCCGTGGCCCCAGCGTTGAATTATGGGGTGCGGTGGCCTATTCTCCAAATCGCGCTGCTGGGGCAGCCCGCTGCATAAAATAACGACCCAAGAGAGGCTTTGACTATGAACCCACTGAACTCGGTGCGTGGCTCGATTGTTGCGGGCTTTATCGCCGCGCTGGTGATCGCATTCGCCATTGCGCCCACGACCTTTCACGAGCTGGGCCTGGCGCGCTGGCTGCACGTCCTGTCGGGTGTGACCTGGATCGGCCTGCTCTACTACTTCAATGTCGTGCAGACACCTGGCATGGCCGCAGCGGCCGCCGACAAGGGTGGCCCGGGCGGCGCCGGCGTGAGCAAGTACATCGCGCCGCGGGCGCTGTTGTGGTTTCGCTGGGCGGCGCTGGCCACCTGGTTCACAGGTGCCTGGTACCTGGGGCGCGGCGCCAATTTCGTCAACGCCTTCACCTTCGGGCATTTCGGCGAGGACTACTACGGCCTGGTCATCGGCATTGGCGCCTGGCTGGGCACCATCATGCTGTTCAATGTCTGGGTGCTGATCTGGCCGAACCAGAAGAAGATTCTGGGCATCGTCCCCGCGAGCGATGAGGAGAAGGCCAAGGCACGGAAAGTGGCGGCGCTGGCCTCACGCACCAACTTCGTGCTCTCCATACCGATGCTGCTGTGCATGGCATCGGCCTCGCACGGCCTGCCTTTCTAGACTGCCGGAAGCGGCCACTGCCCGCCGTTCTCCCAGCCGACCTGCCCGAACAGGTGTCCCGCGCCCTGCGCGAGGACATCGGTTCGGGCGACCTCACCGCGCAACTGATCGCGGCGCAGCGCCTGGCGCGCGCCACCGTGGTATGCCGCGAAAGCGCGGTAATCTGCGGCACGGCCTGGTTTGATGAAAGCTTTCGTCAGCTCGATGAGCGCGTCCAGGTGCACTGGCTGGTGAAAGATGGCGCCACGGTCACCGCCGGCACGGTGTTGTGCGAACTCGCAGGCCCGGCCCGGGCGCTGCTCACCGGTGAACGCACGGCGCTCAATTTCCTGCAATTGCTCTCGGCCACGGCCACCGTCACTGCGCAACACGTGCGCGCCGTGGCCGGCACGGCCTGCCGGATACTCGACACGCGCAAGACCATTCCGGGCCTGCGCACTGCGCAAAAATATGCCGTGCGCTGCGGCGGTGGCCAGAACCATCGCATGGGCCTCTACGACCTGGTGCTGGTCAAGGAAAACCACATCGCTGCGGCCGGTTCGATTGCCGCAGCGGTGCAGGCGGCACGATCCCAGGCGCCCGGAATACCGGTGGAAGTCGAAACCGAAAATCTGCAGGAATTCGCGCAGGCGCTGGCGGCTGCGAGCGATATCATCATGCTCGATGAGTTCTCGCTCAGCGATATGCGCAGCGCCGTGGCCCTGAACAGGGCTGCGGACTACCCCGCACGCCTGGAGGCCTCAGGCGGCGTGAACCTGCCGGCGCTCGCCGCCATAGCCGCCACCGGCGTTGACTACATATCGGTGGGCGCGCTCACCAAACATGTGCAGGCAATTGATCTGTCCATGCGCCTGAAACTGAACGCGCCCGGCGCGGCGGGCGCGTCCTAGCCCCGCGATTCGACGCTATTTCTTGCGTGCTGGCTTGCGCCCCAGCTTGCGTGGCGCCTTGCGCGACACCTTGCGGGCCGCTTTTCGAGCGGATTTACGTACTGCCTTGCGGGCTACCTTGCGCGCTACCTTGCGTACGGACTGCTTCGCGACGGCTCTGCGTTTGGCCTTGCGCGCTACCTTTTTCGCGGCGCGCTTCTTGGCTGTGGATTTCTTGGGCGCTGGCTTCTTGACAGCCTTCGGTGCCGCCTTCTTCCTGGCCGGCGCTTGCTTTGCTGCTTGCTTTGCTGCTGGTTTTGCTGCCGACTTCGCTGCCACAGCCGGCATCACGGCTTTGACTGAATGCACGGCAAACATCACACCCTGCGGATCGATCAGCTGCGCAATCCGTCCACCGCCCGGCACATCCATCGGACCATTGGCGATCTGGCCGCCAGAGGCCACCGCGAGGCGCGCCGCTTCATCGGCACTGTGGTGCGACACGTACGGCAACCAGCCCACGGGTTGCGCCTTGCCGGCCTCGATGCGGTACATACCGCCTTCCTGTTTGCCGTTGCGGCCAAACAGCAGGTACACGCCCAGCGGACCCATCGGCATCCGATCGAGCAGTTCCCAGCCGAACAGCGACTGATAGAACTCGAAGGCCGACTCGAGCTCGCTGGCCGCAAACTCATGCCAGGAGTAGCCACCCAGCGGGACATCGCCGCCGCCCGCTTCACGGGCGGGCTTATAGACGCCAAACATGCCGCCTTGCGGATCGGCCAACACGGCCATGCGGCCGACGTTGGGCATGTCGGCGGCGGGCTGCACCACGCGCGCGCCCAGGGCCACGGCCTGTGCGACTGTCGCATCGACATCACTGCTGCCGATTGAACCCAGCCACTGCGGCCTGGTCCCAGGAGCGCCGGCGTCATCACCCAGGGCCGTGGCGCCTGCGACCATGCGGCCACCACTGTCATCCGCCACGAACACCGTATAGGGCGCGCCAGGCGCAAAAGGTTGTGACTTCCAGGGCATGACGCGCGTATAAAAGCCCGCCGCCGCGTCGGGATCGCGGCTGCGCAGTTCCTGCCAGAGAAAACGACCATGAAAAGCCGGGTTTGCCATGTTCTGCTCCTCGATTATTTTTTGTCGCCGCGTGTAGCCACGCTGTGCTGTATCGGACAATAGCTCAAACCCATCGCGCGTGACAGAGCCCATGAAGCGTCCCCAACCCTTTGGCTTTATCCGTGAGCACATCACGCGCTGGGACGCACTGGCGCTGCTGGTGGTGCTGGGTTTCTTCGTGTTCCTGGCCGAAGCCAATCGCGGCCTGTTCGCCCCGCTTTCACAGCTGGATGCCGTGCCGTTGTCACTTGACCCCTGGCATCTGCCGCAATACGCCGCCCGCACTACTCTGCGCATGTTCGCAGCGCTGGGGCTCTCGCTGCTGTTCACCTTTACCTACGCCACCTGGGCGGCCAAGAGCGAGCGTGCCGGCCGGGTGTTGATACCGATTCTGGACATCCTGCAATCGGTGCCGATCCTTGGTTTCATATCAATCACTTATGTATTCTTCATGTCGCTGGTTCCAGGGCGGGTGCTGGGCGCAGAATTCGCCGCCATCTTCGCCATTTTCACCAGCCAGGCCTGGAACATGGCCTTCAGTTTCTACCAGTCGCTGCGCACGATCCCGACCGAACTTTCGGAGGCGGCCGAATCGTTCCACCTGACGGCCTGGATGCGCTTCTGGCAGCTGGAGGTGCCCTTTGCCATGCCGGCGCTGGTCTGGAACATGATGATGTCGATGTCGGGCGGCTGGTTCTTCGTCGTCGCTTCGGAGGCCCTCTCGGTATCCAACCAGAACATCAAGCTGCCCGGCGTCGGCTCGTACATCGCGCTGGCGATCGAGGCACGCGATATCGGCGCCATCGGCTGGGCGATCGGCGGCATGCTCGTCGGCATCGTGCTCTACGACCAGCTCTTCTTCCGGCCGCTGCTCGCCTGGGC
>JBAVRE010000076.1:0-5652 GCA_049694695.1 Steroidobacteraceae bacterium
GCGCTGGCGCGCGCGGCGCGCTGTGGCGCCATGAGCGTGCCGATCTCTTTGGCCGTGAGCGGCCCGCGCAGAAAGGAGAGCGTCCAGCGGCTTTTCATCAACCGGGCCGCGTCATCCTTCGCGCGGCGCATGATAAACAGCCGTTGCGTGAGCGAGGACATGAGTTTCTCGAGCGTGCTGCGATCGGGCGCAGCGCCGCCCAGTGCACTGGTCAGGCCCTCGATCACCCGCGCCTTGTCGCGCTCGGTCTGCAGGCGACCGATCAGCCAGGTGCCGGTGTTGGCGAGTCCGCGATAGTCCAGATCGACCGGATTCTGCGTCGCCAGCACGCATCCGAGGCCGAAAGCCCGCGCCTGCTTGAGCAGCGTGAGCATCGGCAGCTTGGCCGGCGGATTCGCGCTCGGCGGGAAATAGCCGAAGATCTCATCCATGTAGAACAGTGCGCGCAGGCTCGAGGTGCCGCTCTGCCGGCGCATCCAGGCCACCAGTTCGTTGAGCACCAGTGTGACGATGAACATGCGCTCGGCATCGCCGAGGTGAGCGATTGAAATGATGCTGATGCGCGGCTTGCCATCAGCGGTGTACAGCAGTCGCTGGGCATCCAGTGGTTCGCCGATGGTCCAGGCCGAAAATCCCGGCGAGGCCAGCAGACCGTTGACGGCCATGGCCAGCTCGAGGCGCTCCCTGGCAGGATAAAAGGTTTCCAGATCAAAGGCGCCGAGCTGATCGAATCCAGGTTTCTGGATGGCTTGAATCAAGCCTGCGAGATCGAGACTGGCGCCTGCGCTCCAGCTCTGTTCGATCAGGCGCGCCAGCAGAATATGATCGCGGCTCTTCACCGGATCGGCATCGCGACCCAGCAGTGCCAGCAGCGCGGCGACCATGCCGCCGATCTGCTCGCGCAGCGCCGTGGCATCGGCCAGTGCGGCCTCGCCCGGGTTGGCCAGCGAGCGCAGTACCGAGAGCCCGAGGCCGGTGCTGGCCCCGGGGGTGTAGACGCTGACTTCAACCGCGTCGCGCAGTCGCCCGATGCGCTCCGGCGCCTGATCCCATTCGGCCAGGCCCTGCTTCCAGGTGTCGGCGGTCTGTGCAGCCAGTTGCTCGGCACTCAGGTTGTGGCGCGCGGCTTCGGCCGCATCCATCCACGGCACGAAGTCGCTGGCCGCAAGTTTCGGAAAGGTCAGCAGCAGATTGGCGATATCGCCCTTGGGGTCGATGCAGATCGCTGGAATGCCATCGAGCGCAGCTTCTTCAAGCAGGCCAATGCACAGCCCCGTCTTGCCGCTGCCGGTCATCCCCAAGCAGACCGCGTGCGTGGTCAGGTCGCGTGACTCGAGCAGCAGCGGTTCAGGGTGAGTCTTGCCGGTGGCGGCGTCCACTTCGCGGCCGACATAGAAGACGCCGAGCTTTTCGTAATCGCTGTTCATGGCTTGGGGTTCCTTGCCGGCCTGGGCGCCTGCTCTGCGGGCAAGCTAAAGTCTACGCGGCGCGGGCGCAAGGGGGTCGGGAGACGACTATTGACGCCCCCGGCTGTCTCTGGCCATACTCATCGGGTATGTACACCCGTGCCCAGTCCGCCGCGATCTGCTGGTGGCCCTGCTCCTGACGACGGAGTGGGCCCTGGGCGCTGTTTTACCGAACCCGATCTTGACGCTGACCAGACCCCTCTCCGGGAAACCATCCGGAGCGGGTCTATTTGCCTATGAAACCACCTTTTGACATTGCCGGGGATCTCGATACGCCAGTTTCGGCGTACGCCCGGCTGCGCGATTTCAAGCCGCGCTTCCTGCTCGAAAGCGTCGAGGGTGGCGAACGGCTGGGACGTTATTCCTTCATAGGCTTCGGCGAGGCGCTGGAAGTGCGCCTCGACGAACGCAGCTTCCAGATTGGCGCCCAGACCCTGCCGGTGCCGCGCGATGTCAGTGAACTGTTGTCCGGCTTGCGTCTGGCGCTGCAGCAGGCGCCACGCCCGCTGCCGGAGATCAGTTCGGTGCCGCTGGCAGGCGGCCTGGTAGGCTTTGCGGCCTACGATGTGGTGCGCTACTTCGAGCGCCTGCCCGAGCGTGCCGCGCGCCTGCCGCACGCACCACCGCTGCTGCACTATGTCGCGCCGCGCTCGCTGCTGGTGTTTGATCATCTGACGCGCGCCATCGCGCTGCTGCACGCCGGCAGCGATGCGGAACGCAGCGCGTTGCGGCGCGCAGTCATCGCCGCGCTGCGCGGCCCGATGCCGCTGCGCCCAGATCATGCGGGCGGTTACGCCGCGCCGACGGCCGCGCTCAGCCGCGGGCAATACCTCGAGCGCGTGCGTCGCGCACAGGAGTACATCGCGGCCGGTGATGTCTATCAACTGGTGCTCTCAAGCCGATACTCGGGGCGCCACGATCTCGATCCGTTTCAGGCCTATCGTGCCCTGCGACTCGTGAACCCGTCGCCGTACATGTTCTATTGCGAGCTCGGTGAGCTGACCGTGGTGGGTTCATCGCCCGAGGCGCTGGTCAAGCTCAGCAACGGCGCCGCGGAACTGCGACCGATTGCCGGCACGCGGCCGCGCGCGGCCACGCCGGAGCAGGACCAGGCCAACGCCGTCGAACTGCTGGCTGATCCCAAGGAAAACGCCGAGCATGTGATGCTGGTTGACCTGGCGCGCAATGACCTGGGGCGGGTAGCGCAAGCGGGCAGCGTGTACGTCGAGCCCTATCGCGCCATCGAGCGCTACAGTCACGTCATGCATATCGTCAGTGGCGTGCATGGGCGACTCGCCGCGGGTCGCGATGCCTTCGATCTGTTCGCGGCGACTTTTCCGGCGGGCACGCTGGTGGGCGCACCCAAGGTGCGGGCCATGGAAATCATCGAGGAGCTGGAACCGGTGCGACGTGGCCTGTACGGCGGCACGGTAGGATATTTCGGTGCGCGTGGCGCCATGGATCAGGCCATCACCATTCGTTCGCTGGTGTTTCACGGTGATGAATACAGTTACCAGGCGGGCGCGGGCATTGTCGCCGACAGCCGGCCCGAGGCTGAGCACGATGAAGTGCTGGCCAAGAGTGGCGCCGCGGTGCAGGCGCTGCAACTGGCGGAGGCGGGCCTGTGAAAACGCGCCTGCTGCTGATCGACAACTACGATTCCTTCACCTATAACCTGGTGCAGGCCTTCATGGTGCTGGGCGCCGAAGTGCTGGTATATCGCAACGATGCCCTCGAAGTCGCGCAGGCCGCGGCGCTTGCCCCTACGCACCTGTGCATTTCGCCCGGACCCGGCACGCCGCAGCAGGCGGGTGTCTCGATCGCCATGATCAGGCATTTTGCCGGGCGCATTCCGGTGTTCGGCGTGTGCCTCGGACACCAGGCGATCACCGAGGCATTTGGCGGGCGCGTGGTGCGCGCGCCGCGACTGATGCACGGCAAGACCTCGGCCGTTGAACACGACGGCCGCGGTGTATTCGCCGACATTGCCAACCCCTGCGAAGTCGGGCGCTATCATTCCTTGATTGCGGCGGAACAATCGCTGCCGCCGGAACTGGTGGTGACGGCGCGTACCGCCGAGGGCGAGATCATGGGGCTGCGTCATACTTCGCTCAAGGTCGAAGGCGTGCAATTCCATCCGGAAAGCGTACTGACGCCGACTGGTCCGGCGATGATGAAGAATTTTCTCGGGCAGCGCACATGAGTGCCGCGCTCGTGGCGACGCTCGATCGCCTGCTCGATGGGCAGAACCTCAGCCAGCGGGAAGCGGGCGAGTTGCTCATTGCCCTGACTACGCCGGAGTTGTCGCCGGCCCTGGCCGCCGGCTTGCTGGCTGCGCTGCGCGCCAAGGGCGTGACCGCCGCCGAGCTACGCGGCTTTGCGCTCGCCATGCGCTCGCTGGCGCGGCGCCCGCAATTGCCGGCCGAGCTGCGCGCCGTCGACATCGTCGGTACCGGTGGCGATAAATCGGGTAGCCTCAATCTGTCCACTGGAGCGGCGCTGCTGACCGCGGCCTGCGGTGTACCGGTGGTCAAGCATGGCAATCGTTCAGTCTCCAGCCGCGCCGGCAGCGCCGATGTGCTCGAGGC
This sequence comes from Steroidobacteraceae bacterium, assembly GCA_049694695.1. Lineage (GTDB taxonomy): Bacteria > Pseudomonadota > Gammaproteobacteria > Steroidobacterales > Steroidobacteraceae > FEN-1191. Next base: position 4,055 of record JBAVRE010000076.1, read on the forward strand.
CCTGGGCCTGGCGATGCCGCTCGACGAGCAGCGCGCGGCCGAGTGTCTGGCCGCTACCAATTTCACGTTTCTGTTCGCACCCTATTACCATCCGGCCATGAAGAACATCGCGGCAGTGCGCAGCGCGCTCGGCGTGCGTACCGTGTTCAATATCCTCGGCCCGCTGTGCAACCCCGCGGAGCCGCCGTTTCATGTGATCGGCGCCTTCAACCTGGCCACGGCCGAGCTGATGGCCCAGGCCCTGTCGGGCATGAAGACCGGTCGCGCTCTGGTGATCCACGGCGCCGAGGGTTGGGACGAGCCGACCCCCATTGGTCCGTTCGAAGTGTTCGACGTGCGCGCGGACGAAGTGCGGCGCGAGCAACGCTCGCCGGCCGATTATGGTCTGGCCACTTGCGCGGCAGCGGATCTCGCCGGCGGCGACGCCGCTGATAACGCCGCCAGCCTGCGCCGGGTGCTGTGCGGCACGGAGCATGGCACGCATCGCGATGCCTTGTTGCTGGGCGCGGCCCTGGCGCTGGAAGTCACGGGCGTCGAGGCTGCACCACGCCTGGCGATCGCGCGGGCCGCGCAGGCGATTGATTCCGGAGCGGCGGCGAAACTATTGGCACAGCTGGCAGGTGCTGGAGCAATACCATGAGCGAGAGCGACTTTCTTTCCGGGATGGCCAAATCCAGCCGCGCGCGCGTGAGCGCGGCGCGAGCCCAATTGAGTGAAGTGGAGTTGCGTGCCCGCGCCGCCGATACGCCGCTGCCACCGCGCCTGAAGCTGTCAGCGCGCCGCTTCGATCTGATCGCCGAAGTCAAATTTCGCTCGCCGGCTGCCGGCCAGCTGCGCGAGGGCAATGAGGAAAGCGTGCGCGCGCGGGTTGCCGGCTATGCCGAAGCAGGCGCCGCGGCGGTCTCGGTGCTCACCGAGCCGAGTCGTTTCGATGGTTCGCTCAAACATCTGGAATTCGCTGTCCAGGCGCTGGCCGGCCGCATTCCGGCTATGCGCAAGGATTTTCTCGTCGACCCTTATCAGGTCTGCGAGGCGCGGCTCGCCGGCGCCGGCGGTGTGCTGGTGATCATGCGCATGCTGAGCGACGCCGAGGTGAGCGCCTTGCTGGACTGCGCTGTTGAGCAGCGCCTGTTCGTGCTGCTCGAAAGCTTCGATGCGGCGGATATCGAGCGCGCCGGCAAAGTGGTCAAACAATATGCCCGCAGCACTGAAGTGCTGGCAGGCCTGAATTCGCGCGACCTGACCACGCTGCAGGTGGTGCCAGGCCGGCTGGAACAGCTGGTGCGCTCGCTCCCGGACAATGTGCCGCGGGTCGCCGAGAGCGGCGTTGCCACGGCTGTCGATGCCGGCCGCATCGCGGTCGCGGGTTACGATGTGGCGCTGGTCGGCAATGCCCTGATGGAGGCGCTCGAACCCCTGCAGCTGGTGCGCGCAATGATTTCCAGCGGGCGGACCGAGCGGGCGCGGCGATCATGAATAGAAGTTCGGTGGTAGCGGTGGGTGCGGCCATCGATGGGTCTGTGGATGGGAACGCCATGAACCCATCCATGGGGGCTCCGGGCGCGACATCCTGTCGCGCACGGTCCCATCCACAGACC
>JBAVRE010000077.1:0-21591 GCA_049694695.1 Steroidobacteraceae bacterium
TTCCAATGTGCGCGGCGTGCTGCGCACTGGGGTTACGCCTGGCGAGATCCTGCGTGCCGTGTTTCCTGGCGGCACGATCACCGGTTGCCCAAAATACCGTTGCATGCAGATCATCGGCGAACTGGAAGGGGAGCCGCGCGGGGCCTATACCGGCTCGCTCGGGTTTATCAACCTGGACGGCTCCATGGACTTCAACATTCTGATTCGTACCGCGACCCTGCAGGGCACGGCGCTGGAATTCCGCGCCGGCGCCGGCATCGTGGCCGATTCAGACTGGCAGCGCGAACTCGCCGAAACGCGCGCCAAGGCACGCGGCATGGTGCGCGCTTTTGGCGTGGCACTGTGAACTCTCCCGCCACGCTGGTCGATGGTCTTGCCGCCAGCACGGTGTCGGTGAACGACCGTGGCCTGCAGTACGGTGACGGCCTGTTTGAAACCATGACCTGCGTACACGGCAGGGTCCGCTGGCTGGAGCGGCACCTGGCCCGATTGCAGCTCGGCTGCGAGCAGTTGGGGATCGCCATGCCGGACGCCGCGGCGCTGCGTCAGGAAATGGCTGTACTGGCGGGCGGGCGCGAGCGATGCCTGCTCAAGCTCATCGTTACGCGTGGGCAGGCCGTCGGGCGAGGCTATCGCCCGACCGGTACGGAGCGCGCCACCCGCATCCTCAGCCGCCATGAATGGCCAGCCGCTCCGGGTAGCGAATTTCGCCTGCAGCTCTCGCCCGTGAAGCTCGGGCGCAATGTCGCCCTGGCTGGCATCAAACATCTCAATCGACTCGAGCAGGTGCTGGCGCAGCGTGTGGCAGGGCAGGCCGGGGATGATGAGGCGTTGCAGTGCTGCGAATCCGGGGAAGTCATCTGCGGCACCATGAGTAACGTATTCGTGGTGAACGGCGATGAATGGCTGACACCGGGCATCACGGCCTGCGGGGTTGCCGGTGTCATGCGCTCGCTGGTGTTGGCGATCGCGCCGACCCTGGCGATTGCGGTGCGTGAGGTCAAGCTGATGCCCGCCGATCTGCTGCAGGCCCCGGCAATTGTGGTCAGCAATGTGCGTCTGGGGCTGCAGGCCGTACACTGGTACGAAGGTCGGCGGCTGGCGGCGCCGACCTCCCTGGCCCGAGTGTGGGAGGCTATTGATGCCGCGGCGTTCTAGTCCCTGGAAATGGTTGGCGGCGGCCCTGATCGCGCTGCTCGCGGCGCTCGGGTTGTTCTGGTCTCTCTGTATGGGCGCCATGAACCGGGCTTCGCAGGCGCCGCCGGGCACGCGCATTACTGTGCCTGCTGGCGCCAGCCTGCGCAGTGTGCTGGCGCAGCTGGCGGCAGTGCATGGCCTGGAGCAACCACGTCTGATCGAAGCCTACTTACGCATTCGGGGCGAAACCCTGAGTGCCAAAGCCGGCAGCTATATCCTGCCCCCGCAGGCCAGCGTGCGCGAGATATTGCAGCGACTGCAGGCCGGGCAGGTGGCGCTCGAGCAGCTCACCATCGTTGAGGGCTGGACCCTGGCGCAGATGCGTCAGGCGATCAACGCCAGCCCCGCACTGGTGCATGAATGGCGCGCTCTGGACGACGCGGCATTGATGGCAGCGCTGGGCGAGCCGGGCGCCGCTGCCGAAGGGCGTTTCTATCCCGATTCCTACCGTTTTGCGGCGGGCAGCAGCGATCGACGGCTGTACGAGCTGGCCTGGCAACGCATGAATGAACGATTGCAGCAGGAGTGGGCGGCGCGTGCGCCCGATCTGCCACTGGCGAGCGCGCGTGAGGCACTGATCCTGGCATCCATCGTCGAGAAGGAGACCGGACGCGAGGACGAGCGCCAACGGGTGGCGGCGGTGTTCATCAATCGGCTGCGCATCAGGATGCGCCTGCAGAGCGATCCGACCATCATCTATGGCCTGGGTGCGCGCTACGACGGCAATCTGCGCCGCCGCGATCTCGAGGCTGACGGACCCTACAACAGCTATACACGCGCCGGCCTGCCGCCTACGCCGATCGCTTTGCCCGGCGGCGCATCGATACACGCCGTCCTGCATCCCGCCAAGGACGCGGCGCTGTATTTTGTCGCGACCGGCAAGGGCGATGGCAGTCATCATTTTTCATCCAGCTACGCCGAACATAGCGCGGCGTTGCGCGCTTTTCTCAGGCGCACCGGTGCGGTGCCGGACGCCCAGGCGGGCGGTGCGCCGCAATGAGCGCAGCGCCATGAATGTGTCGCGCTTCATCAGTCTCGAGGGCATCGAGGGTGCGGGCAAGTCGACGGTCGCGCGAGCGCTCGGCGATGAGGTGCGAAGGCGCGGTGGCGAAGTGCTGCTGACCCGCGAGCCGGGCGGCACGCCGCTCGCCGAGGCCATACGCGAGATTCTGTTGCGCCGTGGCACCGATACGCTCAACGCAGTGGCCGAGACGCTGCTGATGTTCGCAGCGCGTGCGGTGCACCTCGATAACGTCATTCGTCCCGCGTTGGCGGCGGGCAAATGGGTGATTTGCGATCGCTACACCGACGCCAGCTACGCGTATCAGGGTGCCGCGCGCGGCGTCGAGACGGCCTTGATTGACCACCTGGCGGCAGCCGTACATGCCGATCTCTGGCCCACGCGCACCCTGCTGCTCGATCTGCCGGTGGCCGAGGGCCTGGCGCGCGCCCGGCAACGCGGCGGCCCGACTGATCGCTTCGAGGCCGAGCGCCAGGATTTCTTTGAGCGCGTGCGGGCGGCATACCTGGCGCGTGCCAGCGCGAACCCGCAACGCATCCGGGTTCTCGACGCGCGCGTCGACGAGCGTAACCTCGCGGCTGCAGCGCTGGCCGCGATCGCCGATCTGTTGCCCGCATGAGCGACAGCGTCGATAAACCCGAGCTGTTCTGGCTCGAACCCCAGCTGCAGGCGCTGCGCCAGGCGCGGGCGCAGGATCGTTTCCCGCACGGTCTGCTGATCCAGGATGCACCCGGTGGCGGCGGTGCGCAGCTGGCATTGCTGGCCGCGCAGGCCGCGCTGTGCCCGCAGCCCAGTGCGCCCTGCCGCCAGTGCACGATCTGCCGCCAGGTTGACGAGCAACGCCATCCGGATCTGTGGATGGTCGGGCTCGAGAAAGATGCGCAGCAGATCAAGGTGGCCCAGATCCGCGAACTGTGCGATAGCCTGACGCTCAGCGGCTATAGTTCGCAGGTCAGTGTGGCGATCATCGATCCGGCGGCGGCGCTCAACGCCAATGGCGCCAATGCACTGCTCAAGACCCTGGAGGAGCCGCGTGCCGGGGTGCACATCGTGCTGGTCGCCAGTGCTGGCGCCAGGCTCCCGCCCACCGTGATCAGCCGCTGTACGCGCCTGCGGGTGCAGCTGCCGGGGCGTGCCGATTGCCTGGCCTGGCTGCGCCGGCACGGTGGCGAGGGTGACTGGGAAGCGGTGCTCGAGGTGCTGGGCAATGCGCCGCTGCAGGCCCTGACAGTGGCGCCTGCCGAGCTGCGGCGCCTGCGCGACGAGACCCACCGGGCGCTCGAGGAGGCTCGCCTGGGGCACCTGGACATCGCCAGCGCCGCGGAACGCTGGGTGCGCGATGCTTTTGACCTGCGGCTCAGCTGCGCTGAGAACTGGGTCACACAGCGCATTGTCCGGCAACTATGCTCACCAGCTGCTGTCGAAAAAGTGCACACTGGCGCGCACTTGCCAGCGGGCGATTCGTCTATGAATATACGCGGCCTGTTTCGACTGGCGGACGGACTCCGGGAACTGACCTATCTGGCGACGACTTCGATCAACAAGTCGCTGGCGCTCGAGCACCTGCTGTGGCAGGTGCCGCGCTCCGCGCAGCGCTGAATGGATGAATTAGACGCGAGCTTTCAAAAGTAGATGGCAAAAGACAACCAAGCACGCAACAGCGACCCACCAGCGCCAGGCGAAGCCGCGCCGCGGGTGGAACTGGCGCGCGCGGCCTCGGCGAAGCCTGGTCTGCTGACGCTCACCATCAAGGACAAGAGCGCCCTGTATCTCGCCTATATGCCGTTTGTGAACAACGGCGGCCTGTTCATTCCGACCAACAGCAATTATCGCATCGGCGATGAAGTGTTCATGCTGCTGAACCTGATGGGCGAGGATGAGAAGCTACCGGTCGCCGGCCGCGTCATCTGGGTCACGCCCAAGGGCGCGCAGGGCAAGCGCACCGCGGGTATCGGCGTGCAGTTCAGCGATCAGGATCGTGGCCAGACCCGCCACAAGATCGAGAATTATCTGGCCGGTGCGCTCTCGGGCGACAAGGCCACGCACACCATGTAGTGCCGCTAAAGTTTGGACTTAGTCCTTCCGAACGTCCCTTTGCCCTGACAGCAGATTCAGTTGAAGCCGGGACTTGGCTAGCCAGTGGTTGGGCTTTGAGTGCAGGCTGCTTTGTGCTCGAAGCTGTTGCGCCCAGTCGCCTTAATGGTCATGCTTGCAGCTGACTCTCCGATAATAATTACCAAGGTAGCGGGGGCACTGTGAAATCTAGAACAACAATTGGCCTGACCATGCTGTTTTTGCCGTTTGCGACCACTTGTGTAATTGCACAGCCGCAGCAGCCTTCGGCTCCGGCTGCGACCGAATCAACGGCGATTCAGCCAGCGACTGCGCAGCAGGCGCCAGCCCCGGCAGCAGCGGCAATTATGCCCGCCAAAGTGCATGTGCCAGAGGGCACTGAGGTCCAGTTGCTGTTCGTGGACGCGCTCAGCTCAGCAACAAATGGTGCCGGAGACCGCTTTACCTTGCGCGTGGATGGTGACGTGAAGGTAGGAGGAGCGGTCGTAATTAAATCCGGTTCAATTGCCGTTGGTACAGTTACCGACGCGCACAAGCGTGGTTTCATGGGCAAGGCCGGGGCACTGAACGTAATTCTTGATCACGTAAATGCAGGTGACGAACGAATCAAGCTGCGCGCCAACAAAGGCAAGACCGGCGATGCCAAGGTTGGCGCAACCGTTGCGCTCACCGTACTGTTTGGACCTATCGGTCTGCTTAAGCGTGGTCACGATATAGACATCAAGCCTGGGACCCCGCTTACGGCGTTTGTCGACCAGGCCGCCGATGTCGTGGCGCAACTCTAGCGAGACCAGCTCGTCCGTGCTCAAGGCGCCGCCAGGCGCCTTGGTTGCCGCTTGGGACGCAATCAGGTTGGCCGCCGCAGCTCCGATTCCGCGCTGGCCAGCCCACCGCGCAGCACATAGGCATCGAAGCCACGCTCCAGAAGAATGAACGCGCCAGCCGAGCTGCGCCGACCGGTGTCGCAATACACGACGTAGGGCACGGTACGGTCGAGCGTCGCGAGCTTCAGGCGGATGAAGTACAAGGGGATATTGAGCGCGTTTTCGATGGCCAGGTTCTGAAACTCCGAGGGCAGGCGCACATCGAGCCAGCGTCCGCCGCGGGCGATGACGGCGCGCGCCTCGGGGTAGGTCACCCATTGCTGCAGCGGCTCGTTCATGAGCTCGCGGAAGTCCTGTTTGCTCAGGCGCATCAGCACGCCATCGGTGAGCATCGTGATGGTGGCGTTACGCTTGGCCTCCGAGATCAGGGCCTCTTCGCCGAAAGTGTCACCGACTGTGAGCTCCGCCAGGCGGATGCCCTCGCGGTTCAGCGGCGTTTCACGCGTCACCACGCACTTGCCGCTGACCACGGCGTAGAAATAATCGCCCTCGGTACCCTGCTGGATGATCACTTCGCCGGTACGGCAGGCAATGCGCTGCATGCGCATGAAGATGGCCTGAATATTTGCCGGCGGGATTCGGTGGAAGGCCTTGGTCTGCAGGAGCGTCGTCATCCAGTCATCGCCGCCACCGCCACTGCCAAACTGCGCCTGCAACTCACCGACTTCATAGGTGCCGGTCTGATCCCAGGTAATCATCATGTCGAGCAGGTCGGAGTCGATCACCAGGTATTCGAGCGCGTCCACTGCGCGCGCCGACTGGCGGCGTGGCATCTTTGGCGCCAGAGGTTGGCGTGCCTCGGGCGTGCCGCCGCGGATCATGGCCACGGTGCGCTCGCCTTCGCGCAGTTCGATCATGCCGGAGATCAGCCAATAGGTGCGCCGCTCGGTGTCGCCTTCCTTGAAGAGCATGCGATTGGCGGGCAATTCCCTGATTGCCACCTTGCGGGCGAGGGCCGCAATGTTATCGTTCTTCATTCCGTCAAGCGGCGAGAGCTTACGCAGCAGCGCCACATCGGCGGATCGACCTTCGCTCATTGCAATCCTCGGGGCCCCGATTCGGTCAGCGATGGTAGCACAGGGCCTCAGGAGCCCAGTTGCGACCAGTACGCATCAGGATGAAAGCGTGACCCATAGCGCGCTTCGAGTTCGCCAAGACGCGCAACTATCGCCGCTATGCCGCGATCACGGGCGTATTGCAGTGGGCCGCCGCGGAACGGGGCAAAACCAATGCCAAAGACGACTCCCGCATCGAGCAGGTCGGCGTCGGCAACCACCTGCTCGCGCAGACAGGCCGCGCACTCGTTCAGCAGCGCGAGTATCAGCCGATCGGCCAGATCGGCCGGCATGGCTGAGGTGGGCGCGGTGCGCTGCGGTTTGCCATCCTGCCAGAGATAAAAGCCCTGACCACTCTTGCGACCGAGCTGCCGCGCGGCAACCAGCTCGCGCATCCGCGCGGCAAATGGCGGCATGCTGCGCCCCAGTTCACGGGTGATGATGTCGCCGACGTGGACGCAGACATCCAGACCCACGACATCGGAGAGTTCAATGGGGCCCATGGGCATGCCAAAATCGACGGCCGCCTGATCAATGAGCGCCAGCGGCACGCCTTCGCCGGCCGCATACAACGCTTCATGCAGGTATGGAAACAGGACGCGATTGACGAGGAATCCGGGCCCGCTGCGGCATGGCAGTGGCAGCTTGTCGATGCGGCGCGCAAAGGCCATGGCGGCAGCCAGGGCGGCGCTGTTGGTGTTCTCTGCGTGAATGACCTCGACCAGCGGCATCTGCGCTACCGGGTTGAAGAAGTGCAGGCCTACCAGTCGCGCCGGATCCTGCAGCTTTTCGGCCAGCCGCTCGATCGTGATACTCGAGGTGTTGGTGGCGAGCAGCGCACCGGCCGGCAGGCGCGGTTCAGCCTGGGCGTAGAGCGCGCGCTTGGCGTCCAGGTCTTCAAAGATCGCTTCGATCAGCACATCGGCGCCACCTATGCCAGCGCCAGCGACATCGGCGCGCAAGCGATCACGGGCCTGCGCGCGCTCGGCAGGGCTCTTCAGGCGCTTGTCAAACAGCGTCGCCGCCCGCTGCAGCGCCGGGTCGATGTATTTCTGCTCGCGATCCTGCAGCGTGACCTCCAGGCCGCGCAGCGCGCACCAGGCGGCGATATCGCCGCCCATCACCCCGGCGCCGATCACATGCACGCGCTTGATGGGCGTTGCCGGCTTGCCGCCCAGCGCCTTGAGGCGATCCTGCAGCAGGAACATCCGCACCAGGCTGCGTGCGGTCGTGGTCGTAAACAGGTGTGCGATGGACTGCGCCTCGGCATCGAAGGCGGCACGCCCGCGTGCGCCGTGGCGCACCCACAGATCGATGATCGCGTATGGCGCCGGATAGTGATCGCGCCGCGCCTGGCGGGCGACGCGCGCTTCGAGCGAGGCGCGCATCAGCTGGCGGATACCGGGCAGATTCAGCAGCCGATCAACCAGCGGCGCGCGCTGCGCGGCTGGCGCTTCGGTGATCATGCGCCGAGACGCGGCCTCCAGTTCGCTCGCGGACACCAGGCGGTCGACCAGTCCGATCGCCAGCGCCCGATCGGCGCGCAGCGGCTTGCCGGTGAGCATCAGTTCCATGGCCTGGCGCATGCCCAGCAAGCGCACACTGCGCACCGTGCCACCAAAGCCCGGAATGATGCCCAGTTGAACTTCCGGGAAACCGAGCGACAGGCGGCCGTCGTCCACCGCCACGCGATAACGGCAGGCCAGGGCAACTTCAAGTCCACCGCCCAGGGCAAAACCCTGGATGGCCGCCACGGTGGGAAAAGGGAGCGCCGCCAACTCGTCGCAGGCCTGCTGACCATTGCGGATCAACACCAGCGCCTCAGTTGGGTTCCTTAGGGTCGTGAATTCGCGTATGTCAGCGCCGGCGATGAATCCGGAGCTCTTTCCGGAACGCAGGATAAGGCCGCGCGGCGGCTGGGCCTGCAGCTCCTTGAGTCGCTCCCGAAGCTCCAGCATCACGCTGCGACTGAGCGAATTGGCGGAAGCGCCCGGTCGATCCAGGGTCAGGGTAGCGATGCCTTCGGCGTCGCGACTCAGCTGCCAGGCAGTGGGCTCATTCATGTCACCCTCTCACTTCTTGATTTCGAAATCGCACACCAACGGCCGATGATCAGAGTAGCGCACTTCCGGAATCCGGAAGCCCGTGACTTCGATGCCGCCACTCACCAGTATAAAGTCAAGCTCGACGCGCGGCTTGCGCGCCGGATAGGTGGGCAGGCCGAGCAGATTGGCGCTGCGCAGTCCCGAGGCGCGCATGAACAGGTAGATTTCGTGGGTGCCCCAGAAGGTATTGAAATCGCCGGCCACGATGACCGGCTTGGTGGCGCCGGCGATCAGATCGTGCAGCGTGCGCAGCTGGTACTGACGATGCCGGTATTTCACCGACAGGTGCACCAGAAAGACACACACCTCGTCGAGTTCGAGTTCGATGATCAGGCGCTTGATGCCGGTGTCAAAATAGTGAAAGCGCTCGCCGGTAACGCTCGGGGCCGCCAGCAGCGCGTTGGATTGCTTGCGCACGATCGGCACCAGGTTGTTGATCGAGCGCGAACCATACTTGCACTCGTAAGCCGTGTAGTGCCCGAGCGAGTCGGCGATGTGCTCTGCCTGATTGAGCATGCCGGTGCGCATCGAACCGGTGTCCACCTCTATCAGCCCGACCAGGTCCGGCTGCTCGTGGCGGACGAACTGCGTTATGTCGTCGAGTACCCGGCGGCTGCTGCGCAGGTAGCCCGCGCCCGGCACCGGCAGGTGAAACGCCGGGCCTGTGCCGGTGGCGTAGCGGATGTTGTAGATCAGTAATCGCAAGAATTTCCAACCTCCGGGTTCGCACAGTACACTGTACGCATGTCACAGCGCGATCCCATCCGCGTTTTTGTCACCCACAACTGGCAGGGCAGTGATGATTACCTGCGCGTCTTCGAATTCCTGGAAAGCGCGCGCAATTTCTATTATCGCAATTGCAGCACGCCTGAGAAGCCGCCCGCGGACACGGGTATCGAGGCACGGCGCGAAGACCTGCGCCGGCAGATCAACGGCGCCGAGGTGCTCGTGGCCCTGAGCAGCCTGAGCGCCACGCAGCCGGAAATGCTGGTTTTTCAGGTCAACTACGCTAAAGCCAGCAACAAGCCGGTGGTGTTATTGGGCGGTTTTGGTCGCGATATAGAGATACCGCGCTATATTACGGATCTGGCTGACGAACGCGTCGGCTGGGACGAGCGGGCGCTGGTCGATGCCATTCGCCGCCAGGCGCGCCACGAGGAATCGACGCGCTGGGACACCATCGAGTTCAAGCTCGAATAGTCGCCTGGCTCCACTAGGCGCGCTGCGCGCGCCCGCCCAGCTTGCCGTGCGCGCCCGCATTCATGCTCGGACTCTCGAGCGCCAGCAGGGTGGCGAGCGGCGTTGCAATGCGTGGCGCAGCGTCGCGAACCGGTGTCTGCGCGGCAGCCAGATCCGCCATGTGCAGGCCATACATGCGCACTGCCAGCGACGCATAGCGTTGTGCTTCCTCATTCGAGAGCTTGCGTATCGAGGCGCGCACGATGGTGTCGCCAGGAAGTGCGCGCGCGCGGTGCGTGGCGAGCGACAGCTCGGCGAATTCACGTTGCGTTTCTTCTGGCAATTCCTGCAGGTCGAGATGTTCCAGATGATCGCTGTAGGCGAGTGCCAGTCGATCTTTCAACGCACCGTGTCCCGTCAGTATGGTGACGGCTGCCTCCAGTTTGCGCGTCAGTGCCGAATTCATTGCTGCATCCTCAAGATGGCTGGACCTGTCCGCTTGAAACGCCCCGCCTCCGGGGGCAACAGGCGCAGCCTTAACTTCTTCTTAATACAGAAAGGCTTTGTTGTCAGTAGGCTACGTGCAGAATATCGCGCAATGCATGCGATAATCAATGCAATATTGACGCGCCGCTGGCAGCGGGAAAGCAGCAACTCCTTGATATCGCTATTCAAGGCAATAGAATGCCACCGGCGTACGTATTTTAAGGGATTTTTGAAGATACTCGGCCAACAGCCTTGAGGTTGCTGGCAATTTACCTGCAAGACCTAACTCTATGACAGAGACCTGGCGCGGCATCTATCCGATCACCAGCTTCGTTCTGGAGGCTTTGGGCCGCAAGCGCGACGCTGGCCGTGAATCAGGGAGTGATGCTGGCCTGAGCAAGCCTGAGCAGCTGTTGCTGGTAGCGGTCGAGTTCTGGGCCGCCGCCGCCCACGGCACGCTGGACAGCTGGTTGCGCCCGGATCCGGCTGCCAAACTGGCGACGGCCCTGCACGCTTTTGAGGGCATTGGGGCGGTACGGGTGGCGAGCATACTGCGGGTTGGCGTCGAGAGTCTGCGTGGCCACGGAGTCCCTGAGGCCCCGCTGGCCGAGGTCATCACGCAGCTCGATGAGCGTCTGGCGCGTACCGATGACAATGTCGATGACCTGATAGCCCGCTATGCGGCCAGGCTCGAAGACCCCGCGGCATTTGCCGCCAGGCCGTGAATCCCGCCCCCGCCGCGCCATCCGTCCCGGCACGCCGCCTGGACGGACAGGGAAGGGCGCACGTCGATACGCGTGCCATCCTTGCCCTGGCCCTGCCACTGATTGCCAACAGCGCTGCGCAACTGGTTCTGAGTCTCACCGACGTCTGGTTCATTGCCCGCATCTCGACTGATGCGTTGGCCGCCGTGAGCGCGGTGCACTGGCTTTCGCTGGTGGTGCTGGTGATCCTGGCCGGCGTCGGCATCGCCGTGCAGACCGTGGTGGCGCAGGCGCAGGGCGCGGGTCGCCGGATACGTGCTTCCCAGGCCGTCTGGACCGCGCTCTGGGCGCTGCTGCTGGCGGCGCCGCTGTTCGTGGCGGCGGGACTATCCATGCGCTGGGTGCTCGGCCCCTTCGGCCTGCCCACGCAGCTGGTCGATCTGGCGGCCGAGTTCTGGCTACCCCGCGTGAGCGGCTCGATCTTCGGCGCGGCAGTCTGGGCGCTGCTGGGATTCTTTAACGGCATCGGTCATCCCAAGGTCACTGTGCTGATCACGGCAGTGATGGCCGTGAGCAATGCGCTGTTCAACGAGGTGTTCATTTTTCACCTGGGCCTGGGCGTTGCCGGCTCGGGACTGGCCACCGCGGCCGCCCAAGTCTGCGGGCTGGCAATTGCGATGACGGTGTTTCTGCGCCGCGACTATCGAATCTGCTACCGCAGTCATCTGACCTGGAAGCCCAGGCTGCGGCGCATCGCCGCGCAGTTTCGGCTCGGGCTGCCCATGGGTCTGCTATACGCCGGTGATCTGATTGGCTTTTCCATCTTCCAGATCATGATGGTGCGACTGGGTTCGGTACCCGGTGCCGCGACCCAGGTGGTCATGATCCTGACAGCGGTCTCCTATCTGCCCGGTGTCGGCATAGCGCTCGCCGGTACCACGCTGGTTGGTCAATCGGTGGGTGCCGGCGATCGCGCCTGGGCCTACATACTGGGTAATCGCGTGATCACGATTGCCGCGCTCTACATGGGCGGCATGGGTCTGTTGCTGGCGCTTGCGGGGCCGTGGATCCTGCCGCTGTTCGTGGGTACCCACGATCCGCAGTCCGCCGCCGTTGCGACCCTTGGACTGAGGCTGTTGTGGATAGCGGCGCTGTATCAGTTCTTCGATGGCCTGAATCTCGGCAGTGGCTTTTGCCTGCGTGGCGCTGGCGACGCGGTGGTGCCTGCGGCTCTGACCATCGCCAGCTCGTGGCTGGTGTTCGTGCCCGTGGCACACATGCTCATCTTCGCGCCCGGGCAGGGCTGGATGGAAGTACTGCCACAACTGGGCTGGGGTGCGAGCGGGGGTTGGCTGGCGGTGGTGGTCTATGCCCTGCTGGTTGGCGTGGCGCTGTTCTGGCGCTGGCGCTCACGTGCCTGGCAACGGCTCTCGATCTAGAATGCGCCGATGGTCATAGCAATATTCACCGCCGGCGGCACGATCGACAAGGTCTACTTCGATGCCAAGGGCGGCTACCAGGTCGGCGCACCCATGGTGCGTGAGTTGCTGGCTCACGCCCGCCTGGCCGCGGAGCCGCGCATCGTCGAGCTGCTGCGCAAAGACAGCCTGGAGATGACCGTCGAGGATCGCGACGCGATTCGCGCGGCGGTCGCTGCCAGTCCCGAGGCGCGCATCATCGTCACGCATGGCACCGATACCATGGTCGAGACCGCCCAGGCGCTGCGCGACATTGCCGGCAAGACCATTGTGCTGACCGGCGCGTTGCAGCCGGGGCGCTTCAGCGACAGCGATGCCGCCTTCAATCTGGGCCTGGCCTTTGCCGCCGTCCAATTATGTTCACAGGGTGTCTACGTGGTGGCCAACGGCACCATATTTCCCGGCGCCCAGGTGCGCAAGAACCGTGAATTAAACCGCTTTGAACTCATTCCCCACTGACGATCTGTAGACCCATTCACAGACCGCGCCGGCCTCGAGCGGCTAGCCTGCGTCCTTATGTCCACCCTTGGTGCTACACCCACGCGCGCTGCCCGCCCGCCTACCCAAGCCTGCACTTGCGGTCAGCGGATCATCGCTTCGCTGCCGCTGCTGTGGGCGAAATGGGTATCGCTGCACGACGCGACCGGGCGCCTGCACTGGAGCAATGGCGAGGTATCGAGCCCGAGCGAGCACGAAGCCGTGCGCGTGGCGCTGGAAAGTTTTGTCGGCAGTGCTGCTCCGGCGCGCGTCAATCATCCCTTGCAACGTGGCCGCACCGCGGTATTGCTGCGTGCCGCCGACGATACCGGGTTCTTTCTCGGCTTTGTCATGGTTGTGGTCGAGGATCGCTGGCTGCGCGCCAAGGGTCCGGCCGCGCCGGATCTGCCGGCACCGGTCGTGCGTGCGGTGCGCGAATGGGCAGTCACCCTGGCAAGCCCCACCTATGCGGCGCCGGGCTCAGCTGCAGCTACTGTTTCGCCCGTGCAAGGTCTTGGGGCGCCGCAGGTCGCAGCGCTGCTTGAACCGGCGCCTGCCGGTACGGACGAAGTGGTGGTCGCGACCGCTGGCATCGCCGCCGCGAGCGCCGAGTTTCGCGAGCGCATGCAGAATTTTGCCATGGAACTGCACGCCCAGCACCTGACGCCCATCCAGACCGGTGCGCGCATTCGCCGTTACGAAGTACTGATGCGCGCCGCCGGCGCGCGCGCTGATGCCGGCGCTCCGGAAGCGCTGATGGCCTGCGCCAGGCAACTGGGGCTGAGCGCGGTGCTGGATCGGCGCGTGGTCGCTGAAGTGCTCAGCTGGCTCAATCTGCGCACCGAGATCTGGTCGGGCGAGCCGGCGCAATTCTCGGTGAACCTGGCTGGTGATTCCTTTCGTGATCAGTCGTTCATGGAATTCCTGGCGCGCAGCCTGGAAGAGTCGCGCCTGCCGCGGGCCCTGGTGGCCTTCGAGATTGAATATGATTTCTGCCGCAGCCAGCCGCAGTTCCTGCTCGAATTGGCCAGCCAGCTCGAGCAGGCCGGAGCCGGCCTGGTCATCGACAATTTTACGCTGGGCGATACCAGCCCCGAGCTGTTGCTGCTGCCCGGTATGCGGCTGGTCAAGATTGATCCGCGCGTCACCAGCGGACTGCCCGGCAGCCGCGCCTCGCAGGCGCGCGTGGCTGCGATTGCGCAGATGGCGCGGGTCGCCGGCGTACATGTGGTCGCCAAGCGCATTGAGCAGGCCGACGAGCAAAACTTGCTGCAGGCCATGGGCGTCGACTTCATCCAGGGTTACGCTGCCAGTGCTCCGGCACCGCTGTCAGGATTCGACGCCGAACGCGAACAGCGCCTGATTGTTGATCCCGCGCTTGGCGAGGAAGCTGAGCTCCACGAACAATCATTCGCGGCCACCGGTTAACGAGGTTCACCACGTGGCCAAAGGGGATGAAGAAGCGGAACTGGTCGGGGAGGGCGTCACGGCCGAGCGCCGGCTCAGCAGCGAGCGGCGCGAGCAGATTCTCCGGGCACTGGTGTTGGGGCATGTCTGGCAGCGCCGACGCGGGCCGCGTCGCGGTGCTGCCGCGCAATTGGGTGGCGTCGACTGGCATGAGCCGCAATGGTTGGCCGCAGCACTGCTCATCATGTTGCTTTCGGTCGCCGACGCGGTGCTGACGCTTACGCTGCTGAGCCACGGTGCAATCGAGCTCAACCCCTTGATGCGCGCGCTGGTCATGGGGAGTGATCGCAGTTTCGTCTATCTGAAAATGGGCATCACGGCAGTGACCGTGACCATGCTGGTGTTGCTGATCCGGGTGCGCGCCTTTGGACGGCAGCTCGCGGGCCCGGTGCTGTTGATGACGGCGCTCGTTTACGCCGTGTTGGTCAGCTACGAATACTGGCTGCTGACCCAGATCGGGTAGCTTCGCGCAGCCGGTCGCTGCGGACCGTCCGGCCGGCCAGGAACTCTGGCGCCGGACGCCCGTCCAAACTCAAAGTAATTGTCAAATAGCGCGCCATCGTCAGAGCGCCGGGGTTAGGCTGCAACACTATGAGGCAACCGAAGAACGCAATCATCGACAGCCAGCTGGAACGTGGCTCTCCCGAGGAGCGTGCGTCGGGCGCAGCCAGCGCCGGCAGTTTGCCGCTGCGTTGGTGGCGCACCGTGCTCGGCACCCTGGGCGCCGGACGTCAGGGGCGCTACCAGGCGACGCTCAAGCGCCTCGCGCAGAGTGATGTCGCGGACACGGTCAGCGAGGCCGACGTTGAGAGCTGGTTGAAGATGCTGGAAGTGGAATCGGCCAAGCAGGTGCCGACGGCAGCAACCAGTCGTTTGCAATCCAGGGAGTAACGGCGGGCGGCGAAACTGGGCTGGTCTGGATCAGAGCCCGTAACGTCTATTTCGCATAATGTATATTATGGTAAATTAAGGGTGTGCAAGGGCTACGTGTGCCGCCACCTGGACCCACATGGCTATCAGGATCAACCAGCCCGCAAAGTAAGCCCTCATCCTGTGTCGCAGCCGATTGCCACCCAGATGCACGACGGCATGCACCACCCGCACAGCCACGTACAGCCACGCCAGGACGAGCAGCATGCCGGCGGCGTCATGCGTGGCCAGGCCGGCCAGGCAGGCGGCGTAGAACAGCGTTGGCGCCTCAAACAGGTTGATGAAATGCCGCGACGCCTTGGCCGATTGCTCCGGTTCCACCGCACCCTGGTAAATGCGGAAATACGTGCTGCTGACGCTGCCTTGTTGAACGGCCCGCACCCGGGCGCGAAACAGCAATACAAGCACCGTGCCGGTCAGCAGCACCAGTGCGAACATCGGATAAACCAAGCTGAAATCGTCCAAGGCTAACTCCGTGACCAAGCGGTGAGGGCGCGCACAACCGGAGCACACGGCGCAAATCGCCTCCCCTGCCTGGCGCCCTCACCGGCTACTATAGTTGCTGGCGCAGCGCCTGAGTAGCAGGACACGTGCTGCGCAGGGCCGCCGGATAGATTAGGGCTCAGTAAGAATGGCGGTCTGGCGCTCGCGATACACGTCATCAGTGATCAGACCCTCATCATGAAAATGTTTCAGCTCGCGCAACCTTGATTCCCTGGAGGCCTGGCTCGCCGCCGGTGGGGCAACGCTCACCGGCACGGGTGCCGGCGTGGGAGGCGGTATGGGCAGCGGCGTTGACGGTGGCGGCGGCGGCAATGGTGGCGATGGCGGTGTCGGTGGCCGTGCCACGCGCGGCGCCGCGGCGTTCTGTGCCCTGCCGCAGGCGCGCAGGCATTGCTGCCGTGCGGCCGGGCACTCGATGGCGCCGCGTTCAGGGAAAGCGCTGAACATTGGCGGGCAGCGCTCGAACTGTGCGCTGCACGCCGCGCTGCACTGTGGTTCATTCATAGGCGCTTCCCTGGCCAGGGGGCCGACGGTGCAGGCGGCCAGGGTCAGAGACGCAGCTGCGATCAAGAGCTTCATTGCCGTTACTCCGCTACTCAGGAACTGGTTACACGCCCGGCCCGGCCGGCGGCCTGCCCAGGCGCATCGAATTGCCGACCACGCACACGCTGGAAAGCACCATGGCCGCGGCCGCGAATACCGGCCGCAGAAGTCCGCATGCTGCAATCACGATGGCCACGCAATTGTAGGAGAATGCCCAGGCCAGGTTCTGGCGGACGATCGTGAAGGTGCGGCGCGCGAGCTCCATCAGGCGCGGCACCTCGCGCAGGTCTTCGCGCAGGATGGTGACATCGGCCGTCTCGCGCGCCAGATCGGCAGCCGGCCCGAAGGCGATGCCGACATCGGCCGTAGCGAGCGCTGGCGCATCGTTGGCGCCGTCGCCGACCATTGCCACGACGCCGTGGGCGGCGCGCAGCTCGCGCAGCGCCGGCGGCTTGTCGGTGGGCGAGAGGTCGGCGGAGAACTCGCTCACACCGACTTGTTCTGCCACGCGCGCTACCACCGTGCGACGATCGCCTGAGAGTAGTTGGCAGGAGATGCCGAGGCCCGCGAGCGTTGCCATGACGGCCCTGGCCTCGGGTCGCGGTGGATCGTCGAGTATCAGTTCGCCCGCCAGCACACCATCGATAGCGATAGCCACCACGCTGCCAACGCCCTCTTCGGCCGCCGCAGCTGGCATTGCTATGCCTCGACTGGCTAGCCAGTCGGGCTTGCCGACCGTTACATGCCTGCCGTTGACGATGCCGTGCGCACCGCCGCCGCCGGTCACCTGCACCTCGCCCGCCGGCGGTACCGCAAGTCCTCCTGCTCGCACCGACTCGACCAGTGCGTGGGCGAAAGGATGGCTGACCTGCTGCTCGACGCCGGCGGCCAGGCTCAGGCATTCATCGCGGCCGACGCTGGCGCCGGCCGCGGCACGGAATGGTCCGACCTGCGGTCGACCCTGAGTGATGGTTCCGGTCTTGTCGAAGGCCAGCGCTCGCACCCGCGAGAGAATTTCCAGCACGGCGCCGCTGCGCACCAGCGAGCCACGCCCGATCGCGCGCGAGAGCGCCAGGGTCGTCGCCATAGGCGTGGCGATGCCCAGCGCGCAGGGACAGGCGACGACCAGCACGGCGAGCGCGGACAGGAAGCCGCGTTCCCACTGTCCGGACAACCCCCACAGCACGCAGCTGGCGGCGCTCACCAGCATCACGGCCGGAATGAACACGGCGATGACGCGATCGACCGTAGCTTCGATGGGCGCCCTGCGATCACGCGCCTCGATGGCGTAGCGTTCCACCCGATCAGCCAGTGTCTCGGCCTCTCCGGATGCGCGCAGCGTGAAAGCGCCATCCATCGACGTGGATCCGGCACTCACCGTATCGCCCGCCTTTACCTGGCGTGGGCGCCATTCGCCTGTCAACATCGGTTCGTGGACGTCGGCGGACCCTGCAATGACTACGCCGTCGACCGGAATTTCCTCGCCGGCGCGCACGTGAACCACGGCACCCGCCGCGACCTCGTCCGGATCCACCAGGGTTTCCTCGTCGCCCTGGTAGAGCCGCGCCTGGCGGCGCGCGCCACGCAGGGTTGGGGAGAGCAGCGCCAGCGCGCGCCGGCGTGCCTCGGCGTCCAGGTATTGGCCCAGCGTCACGAACACCAGCACCATCGTTCCGGAGTCGTAGTAAAGGCGATGGCCGCCCGTCAGGGTCTCATAGGTCGAGTAGCCGATGGCCGCCAGTGCGCCGAAGCCGATCAGGGTCTCCAGGGTCAGGCGACCGCGCCGCAGACCGCGCGTTGCGACCTTCAGCATAGGCACGCCGAGCAGTGCAAAGGTGCCAATGGCGCAGGCGAACATGATCCAAGAACTGGTGCGCGCGGCTTCCGGGCCGAGTTCTTCCAGCGTGCCGAAGTAGCTGAGCGATTGGAACATCATCACGTTGCCCGACAGCAGCGCGGCCAGCCCGAGCTTGGCAAGGAACCAGTCTGCGCGACCGCCCTCCCCGGCGCTGCCGATCACACGGTAGACCAGGACGCAGCCGACGCAGCAGAACAGCAGCGTAGCATCGCCTACGCTCTCGGCGTGCGGCTGTGCCGGGAGCGGCAGTCGACAGTGCGCGCACTGCCCGGCGTGCAGTGGCCGCACTACCACCATCCCATGGAAGTGATCAGTCCGTAACCGGCCAGGCCACGCAGTACCAGCAGGATGCCCAGCACGCACAACAGCGCGCCGGCAAGTCGTTGCGTCCTCACCCGGCGCAGCACGGTCTGCGGGACGATGGTCAGCGCGAATATCGCCGGTACGGTGCCCAGCCCGAATACCGCCATGGTGAGCACACCCGCGGAAGCGCTGCCTGCCACGGCCGCGCGACTGGCCGCGGCATAGACCAGCGCGCAGGGCAGCCAACCCTGCAGGGCGCCCAGCAACAGTGGCGCGCTCAGGGGCGAGGCGTCGCTCAACTTCATCCGACCCGCCCTGAGCCAGCGATCCACGCCGGAGCGTGCCAGGATGCGTGCCGGATCCTGGATCCAGCCGATCATCGACAGCCCGAATACCAGTGCGGCCAGGCCCGCTGCCAGTGCGACGATACCCCCCAGATGCAATCGCGTCGCCAGCGCCATGGCGATCTGGCCGAAGGCGCCGGCAATCAGGCCGATGACGCAGTAGCTGGCGATGCGGCCCAGGTTGAACAGGATGCGCAGGCCAAAGCGCGCCGCCGGCGTAGCGGCTCTGGGCACAAACTGCGCGGTACACATCGCGACATACGGTCCGCACATGCCGATGCAGTGTGCACTGCCCAGCAGCGAAGCCATGAACAGCAGCGCGAGGTCACCACCCATCGGCAGCGATGCGTGGTGGTGATGCACGGGATTACGGGCGCTCGCGGAATCAGCCGCTACGGCGCGGAGTGAGTCACGTCGTCGTCGCTGCCCTGCTTCGGCCAGAGCTGGTACTTGGTCTCTTCGACGTCACGAAACTGACCGTCGCGGATCGCCCACAGGAAAACGCACCACGCGGACAATGACATCAGGATGGCACTGAAGAACATGTAAAAAGTGACGTCCATCTATATTCCTTCCTGTATCGCCGGCAGCTCGGGCACCTGCCCGTTCCAGGTCACGCCCATGGCATTCTCGAGCACCACGAACGCAGCCGCGGTCATGAGCGGCTGCGCCAATACTATAACCAGAAACCTGCCAAAGACCCGATCGGCATCCGGCCCCTTGCCGATTGCCCCATACCGGCTGGTGAAGCGCAACAGGAACCAGGCCATCAGCAGGTTGGTAACAACATAAACCATCCAGACCAGGGTCCTGGCAATGACGCCGCCCTGGCTCAGGGGCGCGCCCGCCGTGACGGCCAGGAACAGCAGCAGCCACAACACGAACAGACCCGCCAGCACCCACCATTGGCGGGTCAGTTCGCGCACTGGATCAGCACTGTCGCGTCGCCGTCCCTTGAAGATCAGCGCCGCTACCCACACGACCGGTACGAGCAGCGCCGGCACCATGTACGACGTAAAGATAATCTCCACTGCCCGGAAAAACGTGGGTCCCATGTCGTCGTCAGATACCTGGCCGAGAGCCCGCCGTGATCACCGTGTGGCAACGAAGCCGGCGGTCGACGGCACCGGCGGCTGGCCGCGCTCGGTGGCCAGCGACAATGAGTAGTACACCAGTGCCCAGCGGCGGCTATCAGTCAGCACGCGCTTGTCGGCTTCGCCCATCTTGTCCAGGTCGGCCGCAGTCGGCAGGCCGGCGACATAGTCCTGCAGTTCCTTCAGGTCTGCGTCGCCGAACAGCGCCTTGCCACCAACCCGCGCCTTCCAGGCGCTGAAATCAGGAAACGCCTCCCGCGGATAAAGAATTGTGTCGTAGAACGAGGGCATGGGCGTCCCGTTCAGGCCCGTGTTGAAGGTGCGATAGACGTCGGCCGTGGTATCACCGAACTTGAAGGCGCCGGTAGTGAAATCGAAGGGACGGATCGGCGCCTCCCAGTCGTCCACCAGCTCGTTGGCCGATGGGCCGTCACCCTTGCCGGTGTTGCCGTGGCAGGACCAGCACTGCAGCATGCGGTAGACCATGCGGCCCTCCTTGATCACGCTAGCGGGCGCCAGCTCGACCGAGGCGAATGGCGGCGATGGAATCTGGATGGGCTCGGGCACGGGCTCCGACTTGAAGCGCGGTGAGAGCGTCTTCACGTAGTCGACCAGATCCCAGCGATCCTGCTCCGGCAGGATATGGCCGTCGGCCGCACTACCCCAGGCTGGCATGACCTGGCCACGCCGCACACCGCGGGTGATGGTGCGGAAGATATCCTCGTCGGTCGGCAGCGAGCCCGAAGGCGTCGTGCGGCTCTTGAAGGCCGCGCTAGTGAGGTCGCGCGGCTGCGGATTGAGGAAATGATAGGCAACGTTGAAATTCGTCGAATCCTTGTCATCAGCGCTCAGGCGCCCGTTGCCGTACTGACCGTGGCAGCCGGCACACTTGATCTCGAAAATCTGCTGCCCGCGGCGTACTCGCAGGGCGAGCGGCTCATTGGTGGTTGCGCGCCGGGCCGTCGGCCAGGCTACCCAGGTACGCCAGTCGCCGATCGCCGTGCCGATCTTCTGCATGTAGGCCTCGACGCCTACCATCTCCTGGGACGGTACCGGACCATAGTCGTGCATGTCGATCACGCCGTCGCCATGCGCGCCATCGGCGTTGACCGGCCAGGCGTCCAGGTCCTTGAAATCAGCCGGCAGCGTGCCCACGGCAGACAGTTCGGTCTTGGTGACCCGGCCGTCGTGGTTGGCATCGTACTTACGGAGGAAGGCGGTGACGGCGCTGTCGTGCGTCGCGTCCTCAGTGAACAGCCAGGAATATGCCGGCATCATCGACTCAGGCTCAACTGAGCGCGGATCCCAATGATGGGCGTAGTGCCATTCATTGGAGCGACGATTGCCCTCGCGCGAGAGGTCTGGCCCGATGCGCCGCGTGCCGAACATCTGCGGTACGTCGTAGATGTACTCGCCCGCCTGACTTACCGGACCCCACTTGTCGGTGTCGCGGTTAACCGGACGCACGAACTGAGAGTGGCAGTACCAGCAGCCTTCGCGGATGTAGACCTTGCGCCCGAGGCTCTCGAGATCAGTGCGATGCGGTGTGGCAACCACCTTGCCCTCAATGGTGGTTACGGTTTCTGGGCGGGTCAGTGATTTTTCCAGATAGGGAATAACGCCCTGACTGGTCATGGCCAGAGCGTAAAAGCCAACCGCCGCAATCAGAATGACAGGTTCTATGCGCTTCAAGTGTTGTGCTCCCGGTGCCTTAAGACCACATCGGCTCGGGCAGGTGACTGGCAGGCGCTCCGGCCGGCCTGGGTATCTGTTTGCCCTGCTTGATGGTCTTGTAGAGGTTCCAGAACCCGAGCGCCGCACCAATATCCATGCTGATGCCGGCGAGCGAACGGACGAACCAGTACGGCTTCATGGCGGACATCGAGTCC
>JBAVRE010000078.1:0-1540 GCA_049694695.1 Steroidobacteraceae bacterium
AGCAGGAACCGGGCGACGAGCCGCCCTCCTCGTGGGCATTGACCATGATGCGCCGCTCGCGACTGATCAGCGCCCTGACCATGGTGTTCTACGCCGCCGTGCGCTGGACCAGCTGGGCGATGCCGAACGCCCGCGCGCGTGTCAGCGCACGATCTACGCTGCGTGCCCGCTGGCGCGATCGCGTGCTGCTCACGCTGCTGCTGCTGGCCATCGCCGTGGTCCTGCTCAAGGTTGCGCAGACTGCCGTGGTGCGCACGACGCTGCCTGAGCTGCGTGAAGTGCTGGTATTGGCGCTCCTCACCATGACGCGCGTCGCCGTCTTGATTGCGTTGGCGAGCCTGCTGTGGGTGCCAATCGGCGTGTGGATAGGCCTGCGACCGCGCGCCGCACAGATCGTCCAGCCGATCGCGCAGTTTCTGGCGGCATTTCCTGCCAACCTGCTGTTCCCCATGGCGGTCTACGGTATTGTCAGCTGGCGGATGAACCCGGAAATCTGGCTCAGCCCGCTGATGATCCTGGGCACGCAGTGGTACATTCTCTTTAATGTTATCGCTGGAGCTGCCGCCATGCCGGCCGAGCTGCGCCACGCCGCGCGCAACCTGCGCATCGGCGGCTGGCTGTGGTGGCGGCGCGTGGCGCTGCCCGCCGTCATGCCCTACTACGTTACCGGCGCCATTACTGCCTCGGGCGGTTCCTGGAATGCGGCGATTGTCGCCGAACTGGCCAGCTGGGGTGGCACGCAGGTGCGTGCGCACGGACTGGGCGCCTATATCGCGCAGGCCACGCTGAGCGGCGACTATCATCATATTGTGCTGGGCATCGCCATGATGAGCCTGTTCGTGGTGGCCATCAACCGACTCTTCTGGCGGCCGCTCTATTACTACGCCGAGCGCCGCTTTCGCCTCAGCTGATACGGAGATCTGATTATGAACGCCGCCGCCCTGCTGCAGGTCAGCGAAGTCAGCAAGTCATTCCCCAAGCCCGACGGCCACGAGCTGCTGGTGCTGCAGGGCGTAAACCTGCAGCTGGTGGAAGGACAGATCGTCGGTCTGCTGGGTCGCTCGGGCTCCGGCAAGTCCACGCTGCTGCGCCTGATCGCCGGGCTCGCTGAACCCAGTGGCGGCGAGCTGCACTATCTTGGCAGTCCGGTGAGCGGCCCGGCGCTGGGCATCTCCATGGTGTTCCAGAGTTTCGCGCTGTTCCCCTGGCTCACGGTGTTTGAAAATGTGGCGCTTGGGCTGGAAGCCCAGCGCCTGCCGCGCGCCGAGATCCGCCATCGCACCCTGGCCGCGATCGACCTGATCGGCCTCGATGGGTTTGAATCGGCGTATCCGCGCGAACTCTCCGGCGGCATGCGCCAGCGCGTCGGCTTCGCCCGCGCACTGGTGGTGCACCCGAATATCCTGCTCATGGATGAGCCGTTCTCCGCACTGGATATCCTGACTGCCGAAACACTGCGCACAGATTTTCTCGATCTGTGGTCGGAAGGCAGGATGCCGATCAAGGGTGTGATCCTGGTCACCCACAACATCGAGGAGGC
>JBAVRE010000079.1:0-6300 GCA_049694695.1 Steroidobacteraceae bacterium
CCGGCCTCGATGGACATGTTGCACACCGTCATGCGCTGGTCCATATCGAGGGCGCGAATTGTCGAACCGCGGTATTCGATTACGTGACCAGTGCCGCCGGAGATGCCGATGCGGCCGATGGCGGCAAGGATCAGGTCTTTGGCGCTGATGCCGGTGCCCAGCTGGCCCTCGACATTTATCGCCAGGGTCCTGGGCCGGCGCTGCAGCAGGCATTGAGTCGCCAGCACATGCGCAACTTCGGTCGTGCCGATGCCAAAGGCCAGGGCGCCGAACGCGCCGTGCGTGCTGGTATGGCTGTCGCCGCAGACCACCGTCTTGCCCGGCTGGGTCAGGCCCAGTTCGGGGCCGACGATGTGCACGATGCCGCGCAGGTCGCTGCGCATATCGAACAGTTCAATACCGTACTGCCGGCAGTTGCGCTCGAGCTCGGCAATCTGCTGGGCGGCCGATTCCACCATGATGGGGGCGCCGCCAAATACCTGCTCGCTACGCGTCGGCGTCGAGTGATCCATGGTCGCGATGGTCAGCTCCGGGCGGTGCACGCTCAAGCCCTGCTGGCGCAGCATCGTGAATGCCTGCGGGGTAGTCACCTCATGCACCAGGTGCAGATCGATATAAAGCACCGCCGGCGTGTCGACGGTTTCAGGGACCACGACATGGCGTTCCCAGATCTTTTCGAACAGGGTTTTCATGTCAACTGGTTGCGGCGACGCGCGGTTTGCTTTGCATGTCGACGTAATCAAGCCAACCCCACTGGTCGACAGTCTGGCCGTTGAACAGGCCGAAGAATGCCTGCTGAATCGTCTCGGTAATCGGGCCACGGCGGCCGTTGCCTACCGGTATACGATCAACCGAACGGATTGGCGTGACTTCCGCGGCAGTGCCGGTAAAGAACAGTTCGTCGGCCAGATACAGCAGTTCACGCGGCACCGAGCACTCGCGCACCTCGAGGCCACGCGCGCGCGCCAGGCGCATGATGGTATCGCGGGTGATGCCGCCGAGCACTGAGTGGGCCATCCCCGGCGTGAGCAGCACGCCGTCCTTGACGACGAACAGATTTTCGCCGGCGCCCTCGCTGACCGTGCCATCGACGGCCAGGCCAATGCCTTCGGCAAAGCCGAGCCGCTTGGCCTCGAGGCTGATGAGCTGGCTGGACAGATAATTGCCGGCGGCCTTGGCCATGGCCGGCAGCGTGTTCGGCGCCATGCGTTGCCAGGAGGAAACGCACACATCCACGCCCTCGGCCTCGCTCTCGTGGCCCAGATACTTGCCCCATTCCCAGGCCGCCACCGCCACGTCGATGGGCGGTTCGACTTTCGGCGCCACGCCGATTTCACCGTAACCACGAAACGCCACCGGACGGATATAGGCGCCCTTGCCGAGGCTGTTGACGGCCACGGTTTCACGGCAGGCAGCACTGATCTGCTCCGGCGTGAACGGAATCTGGATGCGATAGATCTTGGCTGAATCAAACAGCCGGCGGGTGTGATCGGCGAGGCGGAAGATGGCAATGCCGCCGGGCGTGGCGTAGGCGCGCACGCCCTCGAACACCGACGAGCCATAGTGCAGGGCGTGGCTCAGTACGTGCACCGTGGCCCGTTCCCAGGCGACCAGCTTGCCGTTGAACCAGATATAGGGTGTTGCGGGAATGGGCATGAGAACTCCAGGATTAACCAGGCCTAGACGGCAGTCTTGGCATCGGCGCGCGCCGCGGCGCGCGCACCGCCAGCCTGCGACTGCTCGATGCGGTTGATTACTTCGAGCAGCGCCTTGCAGCTGGCTTCGACAATGTTGGTCGACAGGCTCGAACCACGATAACTGCGATCATGGTAGTCGACGTAGACCACGGTCTCGCCCTGCGCATCTTCGCCCACGGTGACCGCGTGCACTTCGAACTTGCGCACCTTGACGATAATGCCGGTGGCCTGCTCGATCGCCTGGTAAGCGGCATCCACCGGGCCGTCGCCGCTGGTCTTGCCCGCGGTAATGCGGCCGTCGGCGTGCTGCAGCTTTACCGCCGCAGTGGCGGGCGCACCGAGCGTGGAGCCGATATCCAGCTGCAGCAGCGACCAGGGACCGTGCGCCGCGCCCTCGGCGCGCAGCACCAGGGCTTCGATATCGCCATCGAACAGTTCCTTTTTGCGATCGGCCAGCGCCTTGAATTCCTCGAACACGCGGTTGAGCTCCAGCTCATCGAGTTCGAAACCCAGTTCACGCACGCGCTCGCGGAACGCGTGCCGGCCGCTGTGCTTGCCCAGCACCAGGTTGCTGCGCGCCAGACCGACATCCTCGGGGCGCATTATTTCGTAGGTACTGCGGTTCTGCAGCATGCCATGCTGGTGAATGCCCGCTTCGTGCGCGAAGGCGTTCTCGCCGACGACCGCCTTGTTGCGCGGAATCGGCTGGCCGGTAATGCTGGAAATCAGTCGGCTGGTCGGGTACAGCCGGTTGGTCTGCACCCTGGTGCGCAGATCAAAAAACTGCGAGCGCGTGTGCAGCGCCATCACCACCTCTTCGAGCGAGCAGTTGCCGGCGCGCTCGCCGATGCCATTGATCGTGCATTCGATCTGGCGCGCGCCGGCGACCACGGCCGTGAGGCTGTTGGCCACGGCCATGCCCAGGTCGTCGTGGCAATGCACCGAGAGACAGACCTTGTCTATGCCGCGCACGTTGTGACGCAGATAGCGGAACAGTTCGCCAAACTCATCGGGCACGGTGTAGCCCACGGTATCCGGGATATTGATGGTGGTGGCGCCGGCCTCGATGGCCGCTTCCACGACACGGGCGAGAAAGTCCAGCTCGGTACGCGAGGCATCTTCGGGCGAGAATTCAACGTCGTCGCACAGCGCGCGCGCAATCTTCACGCCCTCGACGGCGCTACGCACGATTTCGTCCTGGGCCATGTTGAGCTTGTACTGGCGGTGAATGGCGCTGGTCGCCAGAAACACATGCAGGCGCCGCCGGGGGGCCGGTGCCAGTGCCTTCGCCGCGGTTTCAATATCCTCGCGCGTGCAGCGCGCCAGCGCGCAAATGATCGATCCTGGCACTTCGCGGGCGACCGCATTGACCGATTCCCAGTCGCCGCGCGAGGCGGCCGGGAAGCCCGCTTCGATGATGTCGACGCCCAGCTCGGCCAGCGCCCGCGCCACCCGCAGCTTCTCCGGCTGCGTCATGCTGCAACCCGGCGATTGCTCGCCATCGCGCAAGGTGGTGTCGAATATCAATACTCGATCTGCTTCGGGCGCCATGTTGGTCTCGCTTGGGATTCGAACAAAGGGTGCTTAACGCGCGTCCTTGAGCCAGGGCATGCGCGCGCGCAGTTTCGCGCCTACTTTTTCGATCGGATGATTCAGGTCGGCGGCCAGCAGCCGCTGGTATTCCTTGCCGCCGGTTTCGCTTTCCCTGATCCACTGGCGGGCAAACTTGCCGGTCTGGATTTCCTTGAGGATCTTGCGCATTTCATTGCGGGTGCGCGCATTGATTACGCGTGGGCCACGGGTCAGATCGCCATACTTGGCAGTATCGCTGATGTACTTGTGCATCTTGGTGATGCCGCCTTCGTGCAGCAGGTCGACGATCAGTTTCAGTTCGTGCAGGCACTCGTAGTAGGCGACTTCCGGCTGATAGCCGGCCTCGACCAGTGTCTCGTAGCCTTGCACCACCAGCTCGGTAGCGCCGCCGCACAGCACCGCCTGCTCGCCGAACAGATCGGTTTCGGTCTCTTCAGCGAAAGTGGTCGCCAGCACGCCACCGCGCGTGCCGCCGATGCCATCGGCATAGGCGAGCGCCTTGGCGTGGGCTTTGCCGGTGGCATCCTGCGCCACGGCGATCAGGCAGGGCACGCCATAGCCCTGTTGGTACTGGCGACGCACCAGGCCCCCCGGACCTTTGGGCGCTATCAGCACCACGTCGAGATCCTTGCGCGGCTTGATCTGCTTGAAATGAATATTGAAGCCGTGCGCGAACAGCAACGTGGCGTTGTGCGCCAGCCTGCTCTTGATCGCCAGGTAGAGATTCTTCTGGGCCAGATCGGGCACCAGCATGGCCACCAGCGTCGCGCCTTCCACCGCATCGGCAGGCTCGGCCACGGCCAGCCCGTCACGCTTGGCGCTCTTCCAGCTGGCGCCATTCTTGCGCACGCCGACCACGACCTTGAAGCCGCTGTCCTTGAGGTTCAGCGCATGCGCGCGACCCTGGCTGCCGTAACCCAACACGGCGATACGCGCGCCCTTGAGCGCCTTCTTGTCGACATCCTTGCGCGAATAGAATTCCATCATTGCGACTCCGGTGAAGCTAACAAAAAACCCCGCAGCGGTGGCCGGTGCGGGGTTCTGGTGTGGTTGCGTCGTTGAAACTTCAGCTACACATGCAGTACCCGTACCGGCCGCTCCGCAGGAGCAGCAGGTTAGCAGGCAGCAGTACCAGCAGCGGCGCTGGCGCTTCGCCGTGCAGCTGCTGATGGCCGACTGTGAGCTGTGAGTGCATGAACCTTCCAAGCCATTTACGCCGGGACGATATCAGCACGGCCCCAGGGAGTTGTCAACGCTGAAAGGCTGCTTTCCTGCAGTGCCGATTGGTTAAGCTAGCGTCATTGAACGCGACACTAGTCAACCCGGACCTTGCTGACTCGGCCGTGCCACTGTGGCTGGTGAGCGAGGCGGGCTTGCCGGTATTCCTGACACAGCTGACTGCCGCTCAGGCTGCCTGGCTCAGGAACCAGGGTTTCCAGGCTGAGAAGGGCCGGGTGGTAACGATTCCCGACGAGCGCGGAGCAGTGGCAGCCGCGGTGGCCGGCCTGGGGCCGGCTTCCGGCAACGCGCCAGCAAACCTGTGGGATGCCGCGCCCCTGCCAGAGCGACTGCCCGCCGGACGCTATCGACTGGGTTCGGCTTTACCGGGCGATGTGGCGACGCAGTTCGCGCTCGGATGGCTGCTGGGCAGCTATCGCTATACCCGGTTTCGAAGCCAGCCCAAGACGGCCACGACGACATCGCTGGTATTGCCAGAGGGCGCCGATGGCGCCTACGCCGAGGCTGCCGCAGCCGCCATGTTCGGCGCACGTGATCTGATCAACGCTCCGGCCAATGAACTGGGGCCAGAGCAGCTGGCGCAGGTAGCGGCCGAGCTGGCGCAGGAGTTCGGCGGTCATTCCCGGCTGTTCGCCGGCGATGAGTTGCGCGAGCAGTATCCGCTGGTTCATGCCGTGGGCGCCGGCAGTGCGCGCCCGCCGCGCCTGATCGATTGCCGCTGGCTACGCGCCGGCGCGCCCAGGGTTACCCTGATAGGGAAGGGTGTCTGCTTCGACAGCGGTGGTCTCGATCTGAAACCCTCGGCAGGCATGCTGCTGATGAAGAAAGATATGGGCGGCGCCGCCTGCGCTCTCGGTCTGGCGCGGCTGCTGCTGACCATGCGCGTGCCGGTGCAGCTGCGCTTGCTGATTCCGGCGGTCGAAAACAGCGTTGGCGGCAACGCCTTCAGGCCCGGTGATGTGTGGCGATCACGCAAGGGCCTGACCGTGGAGATCGGCAACACCGATGCCGAAGGGCGCCTGATCCTGGCCGATGCACTCAGCGATGCCGACACCGAGCGGCCGGACCTGCTGATCGACCTGGCGACGCTTACCGGCGCGGCACGCACGGCGCTTGGTCCTGATCTGCCGGCGGTGTTCAGCAGCGATGCCGCGCTGGCAGAGGCTGCGCACCGGGCCGGCGACAGCCAGTGCGATCCGCTGTGGCCATTGCCCATCTGGGCCGGTTACGATGACGAATTGGCGAGTCGCGTGGCCGACCTCAATAACGTCTCGGCCAGTCCCTTCGCAGGCGCCATCATCGCCGCGCTGTTCCTGCAACGATTTGTAACGGCCACGCCCGCGTGGTTGCATGTTGACCTGTATGCGTGGAATCCTCGTGAACGGCCGGGCAGGCCGGTAGGGGCCGAAGCGCAGGGCATCCGCGCACTCTACGCGCTGATACGCCAGAAATTCGGGTAATTCCTCTATGAGATTTTGAATGAAGAAAAGCGGGCAACTGATTGATCAAAGGAAGTATTCCAGCCTGGTCGTTGATGGCCTGAAGCAGACCCCGGCGCGCGCCATGCTGCGTGCGGTGGGATTCGCCGACGCCGATTTTTCCAAACCGCAGATCGGCATCGCCTCCACCTGGTCGAATCTCACGCCCTGCAACATGCATATCGGCGACCTGGCCCGCGAGGTGGCTGCCGGCGCGGATGCGGCCGGGGGCAAGAGCGTGTCCTTCAATACCATCACCGGGTCCGATGGCATCTCGATGGGTTCGCCGGGAA
>JBAVRE010000080.1:0-3113 GCA_049694695.1 Steroidobacteraceae bacterium
GGCGTTGATCTGGCGAGCGCGCGTGCTCGCGTCGCTGCTGCGCTCGAGATCGGCTGCACCCTGTTCGATACGGCAGATGTCTACGGGCACGGGCCGCAGGGCGGGTTCGGCGCGGCTGAAGAACTGTTCGGAAAAGTCTTGCGTGCTGAACCAGCGTTGCGCGCCGGCATTGTGCTCGCGACCAAGGCGGGCATCAGGCCACCAGCACCCTACGATTCCAGCACGGCATACCTGATTCAGGCCTGTGAAGCGTCGTTGCGGCGTCTCGGCGTCGAGCAGATCGATCTCCTGCAGGTGCATCGCCCGGACGTGCTGGCCCATCCTGCGGAGGTCGCCAGGGCTTTTGACACCCTGCACCACCAGGGCAAGATCCGCGCCGCCGGGGTCTCCAACTACTCGGCCGCGCAGACGCGAGCCCTGCTCGCGCACCTGACCATCCCACTGGCCAGCCTGCAGCCCGAGTTTTCGGCGCTCGCCCTGGCGCCGCTCGAGGATGGCATCCTTGATCTGGCTCTGGAGCGCGGGATCGCCGTGCTTGCCTGGTCGCCGCTGGCGCAGGGTCGACTGGGGGTGGCCCGCAATGCCAATGGTCCGGGACCTGATCCGATCGCAGCGCGCGTGATCGCAGCGCTGGACGCCAGGGCTGCAAGTACGGGTATCGAGCGCACGGCGCTGGCCTACAGCTGGATCATGGCGCACCCGGCGCGGCCCATACCGCTGATCGGCACGCAGTCTCCGGCGCGTATCCGCGCTCTGGCGGCGGCATACGGCGTGGCGTGGACTCGTGCCGAGTGGTATGCGATTCTCGCCGCCGCACGTGGTGCACCGCTACCCTGACGCCCAGGCGATTCGGTGGCGCCCGTCTCAGCTGCGCGGCGGCGCGCCCTGGCGGAGTATGACCCGCGGCAGATGCGCGAGCCGCGAGCGGTCCAGCCGGGCGCGTTCCGTGGTCGAATCGGTCCGGTACACGAGATCAGGGTGTGTCGCCGCATAGCGCGCGCGCAGCTCGTGCTCGAATTCGGCCACCGACATGGGCAGCTGCAGGTCGGTGGTTACGCTGGCTTCGTCCAGGCCCAGCAGCTCACAGGCGCAGCGCACCATCAGTCGGGCGCGTCGCTCGCTGACCAGCAGGCGCGGGGCCCTGGGATAGACAGGGGCGGTGCGCCTTGTACGCTTGCGCTCGCTCACTGCAGTGTCCTCAGTCAATTCCACCTGGTTGCACTCCACGCCTCGTGCCGGACGGCACCTGTGAGGCAATTAAAGCAAATGAACCTGAACCGACCCTGAACCCCTCCGGCCCCTCCGATGCCCGACGAACCCGCGACCCGCCCCTACGCTATAATCTCCGGCTGCCTACACGGGCGAAAGTGGCGGAACTGGTAGACGCGCTGGCCTTAGGAGCCAGTGGGGTAACCCGTGAGAGTTCGAGTCTCTTCTTTCGCACCAGTCCGGCCGAGTGCATTTTTCAGGATTTCAGGAACTACAGGACATGCAGATTTCATTGACTACCACCGGCGCACTGGAGCGCAGGCTTGAGGTTACGGTGCCAGGGGATGCGGTCGCCAGCCGGGTGAACGACCGGCTCAAGACTCTTGCGCGCACTGCGCGTCTCAAGGGGTTCCGCCCCGGCAAGGTGCCCTTTGCCGTCGTACAGAAGCAATACGGCGGGCAGGTGCATGCCGAGGCGGTCAACGATCTGATGCAGGCTAGCTTTGTCGAGGCCGTCAATCGCGAAAAGCTGCGGCCCGCGGGCGACCCGCGTATCGAGCCGCTGCAGGTGGCGCCGGGTGAGGCGCTGCGTTTCGCAGCCGTGTTCGAGGTATTGCCTGAAATCATGATCGCTCCGCTGGCGGCCTTGAGCGTTGAACGCCCGGTGGCCCAGATCAGCGATGCGGACGTGGAGGCCATGATCGAGAGCATGCGCCGCCAGAAACCGGTGTACACCGAGGTCGCGCGAGCCGCGGCCGTCACTGACCGGGTCACCATTGAATTCGAGGGCCGTATTGACGGCGAGCTGTTCCCGGGCGGCAAGGGCGATGATCTGCCGGTGGTGCTCGGTGCCGGCACAATTCTGCCGGAACTCGACGCCGCGCTGCATGGCATGTGTGTCGGCGAGAGCAAGCAGGTGCCGGCGCGCTTTCCGGATGATTACGGCGCCAAGGCCGTGGCCGGCAAGCAGGCGCAGTTCAGCGTTACCGTCAAGAGCGTGGCGGCACACAGCCTGCCTGAACTCGATGAAGCTTTTGTGCGTGCCTTTGGCCTGCCGGAAGGCGGCCTGGACGAGTTTCGCACCCAGGTGCGCGCCACCATGCAAACCGAGGTGGGGGAGGTGAGCCGCCAGCGCGTGCGCGAACAGCTGCTCGAGGCTCTTTACAAGGCCAACCCGCTTGAAGTGCCCAGGATCATGGTCGATGAACAGGTGCGCGAACTGCAGGTGCAGATGCTCAGGCGCATGGGCGTGCAGAAGGTGGAGCAACTGCCGCCACGCGAACCCTACGAGGAGCCGGCGCGCAAGCGCGTGGCCCTCGGGCTGATCATCGGCGAACTGGTGCGGGCCAATGGCATCCGCATCGATCGGGGCCAGGTGGAGCAGCGGCTCAATAGCGTCGTGGCCTCCTATCCCGATCCGGAAAGCGTGCGCCGCCAGTACCTGCAGAGCCGCGAGGCCATGGCGCAGATCGAATCGGCAGTTCTCGAAGATCAGGCGCTCGAATGGGTAAAGTCGCAGGTGCAACTGGTCGATAAGCCGGCGAGCTTCGCCGAGTTAACGGGTTTTGGCAGTTCCAAGGGGTAGTAGCAGATGAACGAGACTGGATTGAATTTGGTGCCGATTGTCGTGGAGCAGACCGCGCGGGGCGAGCGTTCCTATGACATCTACTCGCGACTGCTCAAGGAACGGGTCATCTTCATCGTCGGCCCGGTCGAAGACTACATGGCCAACCTGGTGGTGGCGCAGCTGCTGTTCCTGGAATCCGATAACCCGGATAAGGACGTGGCGCTGTATATAAATTCCCCGGGGGGCTCGGTGAGCGCGGGCCTGGCGATCTACGACACCATGCAGTTCATCAAACCCGACGTCAGCACCATCTGTGTCGGTCTGGCCGCCTCGATGG
>JBAVRE010000081.1:0-3014 GCA_049694695.1 Steroidobacteraceae bacterium
CGGCAGAAGGGGTCGAGGAGCAGGCGCAGCTCGATTGGCTGCGAGCGCACGGCTGCGATGAAGTGCAGGGCTTCCTGCTGGCCCGGCCGATGTGTGCCGCAGATCTCGAGCTGCTGCTGACGGGCATTGCCAGCGCGTCCGTGACGTCGGTGGTTGAACGCAAATGAATTCGCTCCGGTTCGAGTGTGATCGGCGTATCACTGCATTGCTCAAGCTGCCGGCCGCGCTGCCGATCTGCCATGCATTGACAGGTGTAGGTGCTATCCATTGTTCGCTTTGTTGCCAATCATGGGCCTGAAAGCCGGGCTACAGCAGCTGGCGCGCCGGGCCTTGGCCAGCGTCGCGCTGGTGGCTATGGGCGCACTGGCTGGCCTCTGCCCAGTGCCCACGCTGGCGACGGACGCACCGGAAATGGTGTTCGCGCGGCTGGGAAGCGATCAGGGGCTAGCGCAGGGTACGGTCAATGCGATCGTCCAGGATGCCGAGGGGTTCATGTGGTTTGGCACCGAGGACGGGCTCGATCGCTTCGACGGCTACGAAATCCGGCACTTCACTCACAGGCGCGGCGTTGCCGGATCCTTGCCAAACAACTGGATCGCAGCGCTCGCCCGCGATAGCGCCGGCCGTCTCTGGGTGGGCATGGATGGCGGCGGCCTGGTGTGGCGCGATGCCACGGTCGGCCAGTTTCGGGCACCTGCGATCTACGCCAGCACCACGCCGCTCGATCCGGTGACCTGGATCCGCGCACAGTACGTCGACCACAGCGGGCGCATCTGGGTGGCGACCCGTGGCGCGGGCGTGTTCATGCTCGATTTCGCTCATCAGAAGACGCGGGAGTTTCGCCGCGATCTGACCAATCCCAACTCGCTTAGCGACGACTCGGTGTTCGCCTTTGCCGAGGATCCCTTCGGGCAGATGTGGATCGGCACAGCGAACGGACTCGACCGTCTCGATCCGGAGTCTGGCCAGATCGAGCAGTTCGGTGCGCGCCTGCGCGCCGCCGGCGTGCCAAATGGCACGCTGCTAAAGGTCAACGCGCTGCACGCCGACGCCCGCGGCATTCTGTGGGTCGGCCTCGACTCGGGACTGGCGCGGCTCGACGTGCCGGCAGCCACGTTCAAGATGCTGCGGCACCGTGACGGCGACCCGAACACGCTCCCGGACGGGCGGATCACGGCGCTGCTGGTAGACGGTGCGCAGCGCCTGTGGGTGGGCACCTCGGCCGGCCTTGCCCTGCTCGATCGGCGTACCGACCAATGCGTCGTGTTCCGACACGACCCGAGCAACCGCGACAGCCTGCCGGACAGCAATATCGTGTCCCTATATGAGGATCGCAGCGGGTTGCTGTGGATCGGCACCAAGGCGGGCGGCATCGCCAGCTGGAATCCGCGCTCCTGGTCCTTCGGCCATCGCCGCTTCGGCGAGGAAGGCGCCGACAACATCGCCTCGTTCGCCGTCGATGGCCGCGGAACCCTGTGGGTTGGCTCGTACAATGCAGGCGTCGCATCGATCGACCCGCAAAGCGGCGCCGTCAGGCGTTATCGTCACAGTACCAACTCGCCGCTCGCTCTGCATGACGATGCCGTGATGGCGATGGTAACCGATAAGCGCAACCGGCTCTGGATCGGCACGATGAGCGCCGGCATCGATCGACTCGACCCCGTGCGCGGCGAACTCAAACGTTTTGACCTGCGACCTGATGACCCGGCGTCGCTGCCGGCGTCCGGTGTCATGAGTCTGTTGCGGGACGCACGCGACCGCATCTGGGTTGGTACCTACGGCGGCGGCCTTGCCAGGATCGACCCTGACACGGACCGGGTCACGCGCTATCCGCATGGACGCGAAGACACAGCCGGGCTGTCGGGCGATCGCGCCACGGCTCTGGCCGAGGATCGCAACGGACTTATCTGGGTCGGTACCGATGGCGGTGGCCTGAATGTGCTCGATCCTGTGACCGGACGATTCCTGCATTTCGCTCACGATGCGCACCAACCCAATTCGCTGAGTGCCAACACTATCTATGCACTGCACGTGGACAATACCGGGGTTGTCTGGGTTGGCACGCGCGGTGGCGGCCTGGATCGCGTCATCGGCACGCCGTTCGCCCAGGCCCAGGTACGATTCGAAAACCTTTCCGAGAGCGAAGGACTGCCGAACAGCAGCGTGTATGGCATCGAGTCCGACGCCACCGGCAGGCTCTGGCTGAGTACCAACCGGGGCCTGGCCGCCGTGAACCCTCAGAATCGGAGCATACGTTCGTTTCGACGCAGCCACGGATTGCAGGGCGATGAGTTCAATTTTGGCGCACACCTGCGCGCGCCCGATGGCACGCTCTATTTTGGTGGCGCGAACGGCTACAACGCTTTCCTGCCGGAGCGGCTGCAATCCAACACCCTGCCGCCGCCGGTGGTTCTCACCGAAGTGCTGAAGCTCAACCGGCCGGTATCGCAGACGCCTGAGGGGCTCAAGTCGCTGGAACTCGGTTTTCGCGACGCGGTGATCACGTTCCGGTTTTCTGCGCTGGACTTCACCGGACCCGCCGAGAACCGCTACCAGTATCGGCTCGAGGGTTTTGACAGCGACTGGGTCAACGCCGGCGCCGCCCGGCAGGCGACCTACACAAATCTCGATGGCGGCAAGTACGTGTTTCAGGTGCGTGCGGCCAACAGCGACGGTCGCTGGAGCGAGCTGCCGCTGTCGTTGCCGCTGCGCGTCTCGCCAGCGCCCTGGGCCAGTTGGTGGGCGCGAACGCTGTACGTCCTCGGAGCCTTTGCGCTCCTGTTCCTGGTCTGGCTCGGGCAGCACCGGCGTTTGCAACGCGAGGCCGCCTATGCCGAAAGGCTCAAGGCGGAAGTGAGTGCGCGCACCGCGGAACTTGCCGAGCGAAATAGTGATATGGAAAAGGCGAATCATCAGCTGCGCGAGGCGAGCGTTTCCGACTTACTTACCGGCCTTGGCAATCGCCGCTGCCTGCGCGATGCGATGGCGCTGCTGCTTGGCACCGGGACCGACGC
>JBAVRE010000082.1:0-7814 GCA_049694695.1 Steroidobacteraceae bacterium
GGCCAGCGCGGCCGCAAGGCCGGCGGCGCCGGCACCGATAACCAGCACGTCGCAGTGTGCGAAGCGCTGTGCGTAACTGTCGGGATCGGCGCCCACCGGTGCGCGACCCAGTCCGGCCGCGGCACGAATGCGCGGCTCGTACCAGCGATGCCAGGCAAAGCGTGGCCACAT
Organism: Steroidobacteraceae bacterium; assembly: GCA_049694695.1. Lineage (GTDB taxonomy): Bacteria > Pseudomonadota > Gammaproteobacteria > Steroidobacterales > Steroidobacteraceae > FEN-1191. The sequence goes on from JBAVRE010000082.1 coordinate 172, forward strand.
GAAGGTCTTGTAGTAGAAGCCCGCGGGAAACAGCGGCGCGAGCCAATTGTTCACACTGCTGAAATCCCAGTTCAGGCTCGGCCAGCGATTCTGGCTCACGGCGTACAGGCCGTCGTAGAGCTCCACCTGCGTGGCGCGCAGGTTGGGCGTGCTGCGCGCGGCGTCACGGAATACGTTCACCAGCGCATTGGGTTCCTCGGAGCCGGCCGAGAGCAGGCCGCGCGGCCGGTGATACTTGAACGAGCGCCCCAACAGCTGCACGCCGTTGGCAAGCAGTGCCGAGGCGAGGGTGTCGCCGGCGAAGCCCGGATAGCGCCGCCCATCGAAACTGAATTCAAGTGGCCGTGCGCGATCAATACGGCCGCCCTGTTCGGTGCGCCAGGGCTTCATGGCGCTGACCCTCCGGCAATTTCCGGCGACGATTCGCCGCAGCGGTAGCTGGCGATGAACTGATCAGTGGTCGTATCGCGCAGTGCGTTGAAGAAGCGCGCGCAGCCGCGCACATGTCGCCAGCGCTCGGCGTGCAGGCCGCGCGGATTGGAACGCAGATAGAGAAAGCTGACCCAGTCTTCGGCGCTGACCGCCTCGGCGGCCGTGGGGCGGGTGATGTGGGCCTGGCCGGCATAGCTGAACTCGAGTTCCGGGCGCGGACCGCAATACGGGCAATGTATGAGCAGCATGATTTGGCTTTCAGTGGGCGACCGCTGCGGCCGCCGCCTCGTCGATCAGGCGGCCGTCACGGAAGCGCTCAATGGTAAAAGGTGCGTTGATCGGGTGTGGTTCATCGTGCGCGATGGTCCAGGCGAACAGATGCGCCGAGCCGGGCGTCGCCTTGAAGCCGCCGGTGCCCCAGCCGCAATTGACGTACAGCCCCGGCACCGAGGTCTTGGCGATGATCGGCGAACGATCGGGCGATACGTCGACGATGCCGCCCCAGTTGCGCAGCATGCGCATGCGGCGAAAGGCCGGAAACAGTTCGCAGATCGCCGCCAGCGTATGCATGCTGACGTGCAGTGCGCCGCGCTGCGTATAGCTGGTGTAGGCATCGGTGCCGGCGCCAATCACCAGTTCGCCCTTGTCCGACTGGCTGACGTAGGCGTGTATCGAGTTGGACATCACCACGCAGGGCAGCACGGGCTTGACCGGCTCGGACACCAGCGCCTGCAGCGGGAAGCTCTCGAGCGGCAGGCGCACGTCGGCCATGCCCATCACCACGCTGCTGTGCCCGGCTGCCACCACGCCGATCCGTTTGCTGCTGATGATGCCGCGCGTGGTCGCGACGCTCTGCACCGCGCCGCTGGCGTCGCGATGGATGCCGGTAACTTCGCAGTTCTCGATGATATCGACGCCGAGCGCATCAGCGGCGCGCGCATAACCCCAGGCGACCGCGTCGTGGCGCGCAGTGCCGCCGCGCCGCTGCAGGGCGCCACCCAGCACCGGGTAGCGGATGTTGCCGCTGATATTGAGCGGCGGACAGAAAGCCTTGGCCTGTTCCGGTCCCAGCCATTCGTTGTCGACGCCGTTGCCGCGGTTGGCGTGTATGTGGCGCTTGAGCACCTGCACGTCGTGGACCGAGTGGGCCAGCATCAGCACCCCGCGCGGTGAATACATGACGTTGTAGTTGAGCACCTGCGAGAGCTCGCCCCACATCTTCAGCGAATGATCGTAGAGGCGGGCACTCTCATCGAACAGGTAGTTGGAGCGCAATATGGTGGTGTTGCGGCCGGTATTGCCGCTACCGATCCAGCCCTTCTCGAGGACGGCGACGCGCTTGAAGCCATGCTCGGCCGCCAGGTAATAGGCCGTGCCGAGGCCATGACCGCCGCCACCGATGATGATGGCATCGTAGGAGGGCTGCGGCGTGGCGCGACGCCACTGTGGCTGCCAGCCAGCGTGGCCGCCGAACGCTAGCCTTAGCAGTGACCAGGCCGAAAATCTTTGCATCAGCCGCGCAACTCCAGGTTCTGCGGATCGTAGGGGGAATCGACCAGCACGGTCGCCCGCTTGCGCTCGCCCAGGCACTCGATGCCAAGTTCGGTGCCGACAGTGGCATAGGCGCTCTGCACGTAGCCGATTGCCAGGCTCTTCCCGAGCACGTGCGCGTAGTAGCCGGAAGTGGTGCGGCCGATCATGGTGTTCTCACCGGTGAAGACCGGCTCATTGCCCAGTGGATCGGCGTCGGTCACGCCATGCACTTCCAGGGTCACGAAGCGATTCGGCACGCCGGCGGCCAGCTGTGCCTCGAGCGCCGCGCGCCCGATGAACTCACCCTTGTTCATGCGCACCAGCCGATCGAGTCCGGCTTCGAGCGGCGTGTAATCGCGCGTCAGGTCGCTGCCCCACATGCGGTAGGACTTTTCCATGCGCAGCGATTCCATGGCGCGCATGCCCGCCATGCCGATGCCGAATTCCGCGCCGGCGGCGAAGATCGCGTCGAACAGGTGGTGGGCATACTCGATCGGAAAGTGCAGTTCCCAGCCGAGCGCGCCGACGAAATTGACGCGCAGCAGGTAGACATCGCTGGCCAGGCCGACATCGAGCACCTGGCTGCTGAGCCAGGGGAAGGCGGCGTTGTCGAGCGGTACGTCGACCAGCTTGGCCAGTACCTCGCGCGAGCGCGGCCCGGCCACCACGAAACAACCCCGCGCCGTGGTGATGTTGCGCAGCTGCACCGAGCCATCGCCGGGCAGGTGACGCTGCAGGTAATCGCCGTCGTAGCGTTCGGCAGCGCCGGCACTGACGATGTAGTAGTGCTGTTCGGCCAGTTTGCTGATGGTGAATTCGGAGCGGATGCCGCCACGCTTGGTGAGCGCGTGGCAGAGCGCCACACGCCCGATCTTGACCGGCACCTTGTTGGCCACCAGCGAATCGAGCCAGGCCTCGGCGCCCGGGCCGGAGACCTCGTGCTTGGTGAATGGCGTCAGGTCGATCACCCCAACGGCGCTGCGCAGTCGCCGGCATTCGTTGCCGACGTGTTCGAAATAATTCGTGCGCCGGAAACTCCACACGTCGCGCCGCTCGACCCCGGGCGGCGCGAACCAGTTGGCGCGCTCCCAGCCGTAGCGCTGGCCGAAGACTGCACCGAGACGCTCGAGCTTGTCGTAGATCGGGCTGGTCTTGGCGGGCCGCGCGTCGGCGCGCTCTTCATCCGGAAAGTGAATCGTGAAGACGTCGCGGTACGTCTCTTCGTTCTTGGCGATCACATAGCGCCGGCTGGTGTAAGGGCCGAAGCGCCGCGGGTCGACGGCCAGCATGTCGATGCCGGGTTCGCGCTCGATGAGCCACTCGGCCAGTTGCCAGCCGGCGCCGCCGGCTGCCGTGATGCCGAAGCTGTGGCCTTCGTTGAGCCACAGGTTGCGCACGCCCCAGGCCGGACCGATAAGCGGACTGCCATCAGGCGTGTAGGAAATCGGGCCGTTGACGATCTGCTTGATGCCGCAGTTCTCGAGCGCCGGCACGCGCCGCTGCGCTGCCTCGATATGCGGCACCAGGCGTTCCAGATCGCCTTCGAACAGGTTCTTGCCAAACCAGTCGGGCACGCCGTCGGCGAAGCGCGCCGGGGCGCCTTTTTCATAGGGCCCGAGGATCCAGCCGAGCCGCTCTTCGCGCAGGTAATACGACTGGTCTGATTCACGCAGCACCGCGAGTTCGCGGCCGCCGGCCTTGCGGTAGGCGGCCAGCTGTGGCGACTCGTCGAACACGATGTACTGGTGCTCGACCGGAATCGCCGGCACATTGAGTCCAAACATGCGGCCGGTCTGGCGGGCGTAGTTGCCGGTGGCGCAGACCACGTGCTCGGCCACGATCTCGCCGCGCGTCGTGGTCAGTTGCCACTCGCCGGAGGGCCGGCGCAGCGCAGCGGTCACTTCCGTGTGTTCGTATATTTCGGCGCCCGCGCTGCGCGCACCGCGCCGCAGTGCGGCGGTCAGGTCGGCCGGGGCAATGTGACCATCGTCCGGGTGATAGAGCGCGCCGACAATCCGCGCCGTCGCTTTGCCATCACCCAGTTCCACCAGCGGCCAGAGCGCCTTGACTTCCTCAGGGCTGATGATGCGAAACGGCACGCCGATGGTGTTGGCGGTGCTGCAGTACTTGAGATATTCGTCCATGCGCGCAGCACTGGTTGCCAGGCGCAGATTGCCGGTGACATGGAAACTGACATCCTGACCGGTCTCGGCCGGCAGGCGCTTGTAGAGATCGACGGAGTACTTGTGCAGCTGCCCGACCGTGTAGCTCATATTGAAGAGCGGCAGCAGCCCGGCCGCGTGCCAGGTCGAACCCGCGGTGAGCTCCGAGCGCTCGAGCAGCACCACGTCCGACCAGCCCTTCTTCGCCAGGTGATAGAGCGTGCTGACGCCCACGGCGCCGCCGCCGATTACCACCACTCGCGCGTGCGTCTTCATCTGCCTGCTCCCCGTCCTGTCAGATCATGCTCGCGCAGTGTAGAGCCCGGCCCGCAAGCCACAGCTCAAATTGCGACAACGGCTTACGCAATTGCGTCAGAGCGCCGTATACTCCAGCGCTGTGAAATCCGCCGACGCGACCTTGCCCACGCGCTTCGCGTTTCTGACGCTGGCCAACTATTCGATGATAGCAGTATCGAACGCGGTTGAGCCCTTGCGAATGGCCAACCGGGTGTCGGGATTGACCGCCTACGAGTGGGAGATCGCCACGCTGGATGGCCTGCCGGTGGCCGCCAGCAACGGCCTGACGCTCGCGCCCACGGTCGCCCTCGCACAGCTGCGCCCCGTCGATATGGTGTTCGTCTGCGGCGGCGTCCAGGTGCGCGAGGCGATCACGCCCAAACTCCTCACCGCCCTGCGCCGCCTCGCCGAGCGGCGCATGCCATTGGGTGCACTGTGCACTGGCGGCTACGCCCTGGCGCAGGCCGGCTTGCTCGATCGCTACCGGGCGACCATCCACTGGGAAAATCTCTCGGCGCTGCGCGAGCAGTTTCCGAGCGTGCTGATTTCCGACCAGCTCTACAGCATCGATCGCGATCGCTACACCTGTTCGGGCGGCGTGGCGCCACTCGAGCTCATGCTGCACCTGATCGAGACCCAGCTTGGCACGCGCATTGCGCGCCTGGTATCCGAGCAGTTCATCGTCGATCGCATCCGCAGCGCCAGCGATCGTCAGTACGTGCCGCTGCGTGCCCAGGTAGGGGTCGCACACAAGAGCCTGATCGCGGTGGCCGAGATGATGGAAGCCCATATCGAGAACCCGCTTTCGCTCGAGACCATTGCGCGCCAGTCGGGCATCTCGCGCCGCCAGATCGAACGGCTGTTCAAGCAATACGTCAATTGCGTCCCGAAACGCTACTACCTTGAAATGCGCTTGCGACGGGCGCGCGAGCTGCTGCTGCAGACCGCCATGCCGGTCATGGCGGTGAGCACGGCCTGCGGTTTTCAGTCGCCGCCACATTTTTCAAAATGCTACCGCAATCAATTCGGCCACCCGCCGACGGCCGAGCGCCAGCAGCCGCGCATTTAAGCGTCAGCTCACGGGCGGCGCTCCGCCTTCGGCCGTGCGCTTCTCGACATAGGCATTCAGCGCCTCGACGATGGCCGGATCGCGCGCTGGCGCCTGGTAGCGTGCCAGCGTGTCCTGCCAGATGGTATGCGCACGCTCGGTTGCGGTTTTCGCGCCATCGTTGAACCAGGTGCCGTAGTTGCGCCAGTCCGAGACCAGCGGCGCGTAGAAGGCCGTGCGGTAGCGCTCCATGGTGTGGGCGCAGCCGAAGAAGTGCCCGCCGTAGCCGACTTCAGCCACCGCTTCGAGCGCGATGTCGGCGGCCGTGGCGCCAACCGGCTGGAAGATTTCCGCGAACATCTGCAGCATTTCGATGTCGAGGATGAATTTTTCGCAGGAAGTGGATAGTCCGCTCTCGAGCCAGCCGGCCGCGTGCAGCATGAAATTGCAGCCGCCCATGAGTGCGCCCCACAGGCTCATCTGCGCCTCATAGGCCGCCTGTGCATCGGGTGCATTGGAGGCGGTCGCATTCGATGAGCGCCACGGCAGGCCCAGATGACGCGCGAGCTGGCCGGCTCCGAAGGCAGCCTTGACGTACTCGGGCGTGCCGAAGGCCGGCGAGCCCGACTTCATATCGACATTGGAGGTGAAGCTGCCGTAAATCACCGGCGTGCCGGGCCGTATGATCTGCGCCAGGGTAATGCCGGCCAGTGCTTCGGCGTGGGCGAGGGTGAGGGCGCCGGCGATAGTGACTGGCGCCATGGCGCCTGCCAGCGTGAAGGGCGTGATGATCAGCACCTGGCCGGCGATGGCGAAATCGACGATGCCGTCGGCCATGGGGATATCAAGCTGCAGGGGCGAGTTGGTATTGATGATCGTGTAGCAGCAGGGTCGGTCGGCGAACTGCTGCGCGCTCAGGCCATGCGCGGTGCGGATCAATTCAAAGTTGTCGATGATCTGCCCGCGGCCCCGGGAAAAGATGAACGGTATCTTGTCGGACAGCAGCAGCTGGGCGCGGGTTACTTCCAGGTGGCGCAGGTGCACCGGGATATCCTGGGGCTCGACTGCGCCGCCCAGAATCTGCAGGACGTCGAAATGCTGGCTCAGCTTGATCAGATTGCTGAAATCGGCGAGCGTGCCGGAGCGGCGGCCGCCGGCCGTGTCCATGATATTGGGCGGTCCGGAAGTGGGCGCGAAGGCCACATGCCGGCCGCCCATCGGCACATCCTGCGCCGCGTCGACCGAATGCAGGACGAAGTTGCGTGGCGCCGTGCTGAGCGCCCTGGCCACCAGCGCACGATTGATGCGCACTACCTGTGCGGCCTCATCGACCTCGGCGCCGCCGTCGCGGTAGCGTCGACGCGCATCGGGCGAGAGCACCTTCATGCCGTGCTGCTCCAGGATCAGCAACGCGGCCTCGTGCAGCGCGCCGACCTGATCATCCGAAAACACGCGCAGCGGCTCGAAGGGATTTTCGAGGTGGCGATAGCTGCGTGAGCGTTCAGGCGTGGGCGCACTGCTCGCGCTGGCGGCGCTGCGTCGGCGACCGGTAGTGCGGTGCCCAGCGCGCGTCTCGGACTCGTTCATGTCTGTGCTGCTCCAGTATTGAGGCGGGCACCGGGCCCGCAGCGCTCGATCAGCGAGCAGATGATAACCGTCAGCGCGCCAGTTCGCTGCAGCGATAGCTGGCGCTCGCCAGCCATTGCGGGTTGATCTCCACGCCCCAGCCGGGCGTCGCGGGAATGCGCACGCAGCCATCCTCGACGGCGTAGGGGTCGCCGAGGAACAGATTTTCCTGCCAGGGGTAGTAGTCCGGCCCTTCGATCGAGAACTCCAGGTACTTGCCGGCATTGGGAATGGCGCCCAGCAGATGCATGGTGCAGATCGTGACCAGCGACAGGTTGGCGCTGTGGGGTGTGACCGGCAGGCCGGCTTCGGCCGCCATGCGCACGACGCGCAGGGTTCGCGACAGCCCGCCCATGTACATCACGTCGGGCTGCACGATGTCGACCGCGCGCATCCTTATCATCTGCGCCCAGGTGAAAAGGTCCCAGTCCTGCTCGCCGCCCGATACATCGAGCTCGAGCGCCTCGGTCACCAGGCGGGTCTCTTCCAGCTGCCAGTAGCGGCAGGGCTCTTCAAAATGACTGATGCCTTCCGCTTCCAGCAAC